>JASHOL010000178.1 GCA_030041135.1 Streptosporangiaceae bacterium
AGCTGGCGAACGGCGGGTTCGTTGCGGTGCATGAGCGCGGCGACCTCGCGGGTCGAGCGGCCTTCCAGGATCCGCATCCGGAGCACCGCCCGATGGTCCGGGCTCAGCCGATCGAGCGCACCGATGAGTGCGCGCCGACGCTCGTTCTGGACGGCAACCTCCCCGGCAGTCTCAGCTGGCGCCGACCCCTCGGGCACGTCAGCGGTGACCACGGGGCGGGTTGGCAGCGACCGCAGGCGATCGCGCGCCAGATTGGCGCCGATCCGCAGCAGGTACGCGGTGAACGGCAGCCCTCGGTCCTCGAAGCGGGGCAAGGATCGCAGCGCACGCAGGAACACCTCCTGCGTCATGTCCTCGACTTCTGCCGGATCGGATGTGTAGCGCGCGAGAGAGCGGTATACGGGTCGCCAGCAGAGCTGGCACAACTCACCAAGCGCTTGCTCGTCACCATCACGAGCAGCGCGGAGCAGTTCGAGCTCACGGCGGGCGGACGTGTCGGGGTCCCCTGCTTGCTCGCAGCATCGGTCGACGGCGACAGTTCCCACCTCCGCGACGGCTCCCTTCTCGAGGTTCGCGCTCACGACTGGGAAAACGAGGGGACGACCAAAGTGTGACGCGCCCCAGGCCAGGACAGCGTGGGCGGCGGCCTTTCGGTCGTCAGCACCCAGTGCTCGAGCAGGAGACGCCCCGGAGGCTTCGCCGCTGGCATGCGGAATGCCTTGACGGAATGGTCACCGCGGGTTCGCGTTCGATTATCGGTGGGCGTAGGCTTTTTGTTCGGAACGCGGTTCCTGTCATGAAAGCTGCGCGATCGATGACCGCGGATAAGCGGAATGGCCTGCTGGGGGCAGTGGGCCGGGTGACCGTCTCGATTCCGGCGGCCGGACCTGGCGAAGTTCTGCTCCCGGTTCGCGGCGGCACGGAGGCCTTCGCGGCCTGGTCGGATGAGCCAGTGGCACGACATACCCAGGTTATCGTCGTCGACTGCATGTCACCGCGTTCCGTCTTTGTCACCCCGCTGCCGCCTGGCGCGTCAGGATGACCGACGGGACGGCGCTCTTTCCCAGAGGAGAAGTGGGTCCATGCTGTTCTGGCATGTTCCGGCACCGAACGAGGCGCTACTGATCTCAGGTTCCAAGCGGCGCCAGCAAGACACGCAATTCCGGATCGTCACCGGCCACGGAGCACTGGTGCTTCCGGTTAAGCAGAAGGCCAGGGTGTTGTCGCTGGCGTTGCGCGAGGCAGAGATCGTGGAGGACTGCATCACGCAGCAGGGCATCCGGCTCAACGTCAGGGCCGTCGCCGCATTCAAAGTCGGCGACGATCCGGCGTCGATCGCGAATGCGGCCCGTCGGTTCCTGTCTGAGCAGGACCGGATGGAGGTCCTGGTTGGCCGCGTCTTTGCGGGCCATTTGCGGTCCATCATCGGCGGCCTCACAGTGGAGCAGATCATCAGGGAACGCGATCGGGTCGCGCAGGAAGTGAAAGATGGCAGCCACGCCGAGATGGAGAAGCTCGGCATTGTGGTCGACGCCCTGGAGATCCAGGAAATCGAGGACGCCTCTGGCTACATCAACAATCTCGCAGCGCCGCATGCGGCTTCGGTCGCGAGTCAGGCCAGGATCGCCCGTGCGCAGGCCGACCAGGCAGCCGCCCAGCGCGAGCTCGAGGTGGCTGCGATGAAGGCTCAATATGAACGCGATGCCGAGATCCGCAAGGCTGGTTTCCTGGCCGAGACCGAGGAGGCCAGGGCTCGCGCGGCTCAGGCAGGGCCGCTGGCCGAGGCTCAGGCCTCCCAGGAGGTCATCGAGCAGCAGACGGCGCTGGCCAAGCGAAACGCGGAACTCGCCGCGCAGCGGCTGGAAGCCGATGTCCGGAGGCCGGCTGACGCGGAGGCATACCGCAAGCGCGCCATCGCCGAGGCCGACAGAGACCGGGCCAAGCTGGCCGCGGAAGCCAGGGCCTTCCGGCGGCGCGCGATCGCGGAGGCGGACCGGGACCGGGCCAAGCTCGCCGCGGAGGCTGCCGCCTTCCGTAGCACCACGCTCGCGGCGGCTGACGCCGAGGCCACCCGGGTCCAAGCGGACGCAACCGCGTACCAGGAGCGGACCACAGCTCAGGCTGCAGCCGACGCGATCCAGGCCAAGGCGGCGGCGCTGGGCGAGGGAAACCAGGAGCTGATCGCCGCGAGTCGGCTGATCGAGCAGTTGCCCGTGCTAGTAGGGGCCGCAGCCAGCGGCATCGCCGGCTCCAACCTGACAGTGTTGAACGGGGCCGAGGGCGTCAATGAGGTGCTGGCGGGGCTGGCCGGTCAGGGGTTGTCGATACTTGACCTGCTCAAGAGGGCGACGGCTGGCCAGACTCCGGGTTCGGTTGCGGGTCATAGTGGCAGCCCGTCCGAGAACGGTCAGTTGGCCACGATGTAGCCGCCGGCCCGTCGGAGCAGGCAACTATGTGCGGAGAACAGGCATATCGGGACTCTATGGGAGCCTCGGGCCTCGGGTCCGTGTAGGTAGGGCAATGGTGACAAGATCGGCTGAATGCCAGCATCTGAGATTCAGCGCGCGCTGGCTGCGGCCACATCGATCGCCTCGGCGCTTGACCTGACTGTCGATGACGCGATCGTTCTTCAGAATTCGAACACGCTCGCTGTGCGCCTGCTGCCTTGTGACGTCTTTGCCCGAGTCGCACCGGTAGAGCAACAGGTCGCACAGTTCGAGGTCGAGCTTGCCCAACAGCTCGCCGAAACCGGGAGCCCCGTGGCTGCCCTGGAACCCCGAGTTGCGCCTCGCCCCTATGAGCGTGATGGCTTCGTCGTCACGCTGTGGACCTACTACGAACCGGTGACACCTCGGGAGGTCTCGCCGGCCGACTACGCGAATGCGCTTGAGCGACTGCATGCCGGCCTGCGCAAGGTCGATCTCAGAACGCCGCACTTCACGGACCGAGTGGCAGAGGCTCAGCAGCTCGCGGAGAGCAGCAACCTCACTCCTGCGCTTGCCGCCGCGGATCGGAAGCTCCTGACCAGCACGCTACGGAGCCGAAGACGGGCGATCAGCGACCGCGGAGCGGCCGAGCAGCTACTGCACGGCGAGCCGCACCCGGGCAATGTGCTCAGTACGAAGACCGGACTGTTGTTCATCGATCTGGAGACGTGTTGCCGCGGGCCAGTCGAGTTCGATCTCGCCCATGTCCCCGAAGAGGTTAGCGAGCGTTACGCGGGCGCTGATGAAGATCTGCTCGGTGAGTGCCGCGGCCTCGTCCTTGCCATGGTCGCCGCCTGGCGCTGGGATCAGGGCGACCAATTCCCGGACGGGCAGCGAGCAGGTCGTAAGCTCCTCAGCGCTCTACGCGACGGTCCACCGTGGCCGACGATCGACGTCGTGATGCGCTGACCGGACGGTCCGTAGGCGACCGGCGTAGCGATCCGGTCATCCAGACGGGGTGTGTGTGCCCAGACGACTTTCAGGAGGGAACGAGGTGTGTCCGGCCTGCTCGGGCCCGTCGCGTTGGCGCCTCGTCAGGCGAATGACCACCCGGACCATGAGTCGACGGTTACCGCGATCACCGGGCCGCCCTGGGCCTGCCCGGCGTACTGCGGGTACTTGGCCACGAGCAGGCGCCAGTGGGCGGCGTGGTCGTCGCCGGCCCGCTGGACGACGGCGGTCCCGTCGGCGCGGGCCCACCACAGCTGCGTCCAGTCGTCGGCGTAATGATCCACTAGCATGCTGACCCGCGGGTTCTCGCCGATGTTGGTCAGCCGTCGCAAGCGGGCCGACGCCTTCGGCTTGTTGTCGATGCCGATGGCGACCCGGTCGGCGTCGTCGATAACGAACGTGCAGGGGACCAGGTGGGGTCGGCCGTCCGCTCCGGCCGTCGCGAGCCGGAGCACCGGCGCCGCAGCGAACCGGCCACGGGCCTGTGCGGGGTCTAGGCGCATGGCCCAGAGTCAACCACCCGGCGCACGGTCGGTATGAGTGGGCCAGCGTCGATGTCGGGCATGCCCGCAGGGCGGCGATGATGTGACGACCACGCGGTACGGGCGACCGGTTCGTCACCAACAACTAACGCGGCTTCCCGAGGTAAACATCGCCTGCCCTGCTGGCCTGGCCGACCCAGGTACGTAAAGCCCCGCGTACATCATTGCCCTTGCGTCCGCTGTGCCGGGGACAGAAACTCCTGAGGGCATGCCGCCCGCTTATGGCATGCCGGTCGCAAGTCTCGCGAAAGCACCCGCCGGATAACTGCGGGGGCTCTGGGACTGCCGGCGGTGGACGTGAAGGGCTGGTTCAGCCTTGCTTAGGGATGAACCTGTAGGCGCGCATCTGGGCTATCTGCCAGCCGCCATCGTGGCCACGGCTGCAGATCATCGAGAAGTCCGAGGTCAACGGCTCCATCGTGGTGCCGTCGAAACCGAGAATGCCGGTGATCGTTGCCGTTCCGTCGGCTACGGCTGTCCGTTCCTGTAGTGAGGAGACGTGCCTGACGGTGAGCTCGTGCCGGCTGCCCTTCATGAAGCCGTTCAGCCCGTCACGCAAGTCGGCTTCGATGTTGGCGCGGCCCTCGAACCTGTCGCCGAACGGGTTGACGTTGAGTCCGTTCTCCGTCCAGTAGCCGGCCATCTTGGCGGGGTCGGCGTCGTTATAGGCGGCGTCGACTTCGTGTGCCAGTTGCCTGATCGCTGCTTCGTTGTCCATTAACCGTTCCTTTCGGTTTCGCCTTCATCGCCTGGTCCGGGTTGACATGCTGACCGGGTTCCAGGTTCGCGGCGGCGCTCGACATGGCGCTGCCGGGCCTGCTCCCACTGCCGGCACCCGGTGCGGGCATTAGCTGGGTGCGCCGAGGATCTGGTTCAGGGCGCTGGTGAGCGCGCCGGCAGGGTCAGTGCCGGGTGAGCTGGCTCGCCAGGCGACGTAGCCGTCGGGGCGGACTAGCACCGCGCCGTCTTCGGTGAGTTCGTAGCGGGCCGGCCAGTTGCTCTCGACATCGGCGAGCTGCCCGTCGGCGGAGGATAGGCCGATGCGGTAGGCCCGCAGCGGGATGGGGGTGCGGGCGGCGATTTGGGCTGCGGCCTGCGTCCAGGCGGCGCCGGCGGGGCCGGTGAGCAGGACGAAGGCATCGTGGAACAGGTCGTGCACGCCGATCCGGCGGCCGGCGTGGTCGAGCCACAGGTGCGGGGCGCGGGTGCCGGGCCGAGCACGCTGCTCGGCCGGCTCGGCGAACACGGTGCCGTGTTCGGCGCCGATCACCGCGGCGGAGCGGTAGCGCTGGCCAAGGATGCAGACGATGGCTTCCTGGCCGGCCTCTTGTTTGTCTTCGTGGCCGGAGAACCGCAGTTCCTGGCGGCGGACGGTGATCGCCGCGAGTTCGGTCGCGACCGGGCGGCGCTCGGCCTCGTAACTGTCCAGCAGGCTGTCGGCTGCCCGGTACCTGAGGACGGCGGCGAGTTTCCAGGCCAGGTTGTGGGCGTCCTGCACGGCCGAGTTCGCGCCCAGCGCCTGGGCCGGCGGCCAGACGTGCGCGGCGTCCCCGGCGAGGAA
>JASHOL010000179.1 GCA_030041135.1 Streptosporangiaceae bacterium
CTGCGGGTCCTGCTTGTCGACCTCCAGGACTCGTTCGTGCACACGCTGGCCGGGTACTTCGCGCAGCTGGGTGCGACGGTCACGACGCTGCGGGCCGGATTCGACGCGAGCGTGCTCGACGAGTACGCCCCCGACCTGGTCGTGCTGTCACCCGGACCTGGCCGGCCGTCCGACTTCGGCTGCGACAAGCTGCTGACTGCCCTGGACGAGCGCGGGCTACCCGCGTTCGGGGTATGCCTGGGCCTGCAGGCGATGGTCGAGCACGCGGGCGGGTCGCTCGGGCTGCTGGCGACGCCGGTGCACGGCAAGCCGAGCCAGGTCCGGGTGCTCGGCGGGTCCCTGCTGGCGGGGCTGCCGCCCGAGTTCACCGCCGCCCGTTACCACTCCCTGCACGCCCGGCCCGAGCAGGTCGGCGGCGGGTTCGAGGTGACCGCGGTGACGGCCGACGGCGTAGTGATGGCGATCGAGGATGCCGGGCGGGGCCGGTGGGGCGTGCAGTTCCACCCCGAGTCGATTCTGACCACCGCGGGCGACGCCGGGCACCGGGTCATCGCCAACGTACTGCGGCTGTGCGCTAACCGGGCTGGCCGCTGACCGGGATGACCTTCACTCCCGGCGGAATGGGCGGCATTGACGGAACAAGCGCGGTGGGCCCTCGCCATTTATGGCAGTCTTTGCGCCATGCCCGACACTGACTATCCGGTGGATGGCCGGAGCGGCCGCGGTTACCTCGCCGTGCCGCCGACTGGCCCAGGCCCGTGGCCCGGCGTCGTCGTCATTCACGAGGCGTTCGGCCTCTCTGACGAGATCCGCAAGAAGGCCGATGAGCTCGCCGCGCACGGCTACCTGGCTTTGGCTCCCGACCTGTTCGACGGCAAGTCCTGGATCAGGTGCATCCGCAGTGCGTTCCTCCAGTTGCGGGCGGGCCAGGGGCCGGCCTTCTCCGCGCTCGACGCGGCTCGCAGTTTCCTGGCCGCACGGCCCGACTGCACCGGCAAGACCGGGGTTATCGGGTTCTGCATGGGTGGCGGCTTCGCGTTGCTGTGCGCGCCCCGCGAGGGCTTCGACGCCGCCTCCGTGAATTACGGCGAGGTGCCCAAGGACGCCGAGCGGGTGCTGGCGGGGGCGTGCCCGATCGTCGGCAGCTTCGGCGGGCGCGACCGGATGGGAACCGCGCACCCCGAGCGGCTGCAGCGCGCGCTCGCGGTGCTCGAGGTACCGCACGATGTCACGGTCTACCCGGGGTCAGGGCACCGGTTCATGACGCAGTCGGCCGGCGCCGGCGCCGTCTTCGCCAAGCTCGCCGGGATGTCGTTCCAGCCCGCGGACGCGGCCGACGCGTGGCAGCGCATCTACCGGTTCTTCGGCACGTATCTGGCCGCCGGGCAGCCGGCTGCGGGCCAGGGGCAGGGGCAGGGCCAGGAGCCGGGCTAGGGCTGGGGGTCGTAATGGATCTGCGCCAGCGGGATGCTCGCGGACAGCAGCGCCGTGGCGCGAGTGACCATCTGCGGCGGCCCGCAGACATAGGCCTCCGCGCCGGAGAACATGCTGCCGCCGTGCGCGTGCACGACGTCGGGCAGCATCCCGGTTAGGCCGCTGTAGCCGGGAGCGTCGGACAGCACCGGGATTACCCGCAGCAGCGGGTAGGCCGACTCCAGCAGCTGCAGGTCCTCGAGGTCGTACAGGTCGAAGTGCTGCCGAGCGCCCACGAACAGCGTTATCTTGCGCCGCCGGCCGCTTGGCGCGGCGGCGATGGCCTGCTCGATGATCGCCTTGATCGGTGCCAGGCCGGTGCCCCCGGCCACGCACAGCAGGTCCCTGCCGGTGTCGGCCAGGGACACCTCGCCGGCCGCGGCCCCGAGCAGCACGGTGTCCCCGACGACCGAATGGTGGACGAGCGAGTTGCTCACCAGCCCGCCGGGGACAGCCTTCACGTGCAGCGTGACCAGCCCGCTCGGACGGGGCGTGTTCGCGACGGAGAACGGCCGCCACACCCGCGGCCACCTCGTGACCTGCACTGGCACGTACTGGCCGGACTGATAGGGCAGCGGCTGACTCGGCGCCAGCGTCAGTACCGCGACGCCGGGCGAGCGGAGTTCGTGCGTCACGATCTCGGCAATCCACCAGGGCGGGGACTTCGCGGCATCGGCAGCCGCGGCCGCGCGCATGACCGCAGAGACGTACTCAAGCGCGCCCTGCCAGGCCGCCGCCACCTCGGCCCGCCAGTCCGGCCCGATGAAGTACCTGACCGTGTCGCGCAGGGCATCGAAGAACGCACCGTAGTGCCGCTCGGTCACGCCGAACTTGCGGTGATCGCGGCCGAGTCGCTCGAGCAATTCGGTGCAGGCAGCCTCGGAGTCCAGGCTCCAGATCACCTGGGTCATTGCGGCCAGCATGCGCTCGCGCTGCGTGCTCATGCTCATCGGGAACAGCGTTCTGGTGTCCGGGCTCGTGGCGAACACGCGCTCGTAGAAGTAGTCCATCGAGTCCGGGCTCGCGGCCATCAGGTAGGCAAACGACTCCTTGACGAGACCGAGGTCAAATTCGTGCGCGGGTAGGCGCGAATCCGTCTCGGGGTCCCCGCCGCCGCTGCTTTCTGCCCGCGCTATCTGGACGGGAAACTCGCTGTCATTGGGTCGACCATTAATCCCGCCATAACGACTTTTTACCGAGGAGGCGGCGGAATGGCGCGCGGCGGTGCTGTCAAGGCGGCTCAGGGCCGGATGACCTGCTAGTCCGTCCGAACCAGGTTCGGGAAGGCCGCCGTCGAGTGCGATTGCCACAACGCGAGTCTCGCACCGCCACCTGATGCATTCAACCCATTCCAGTCAAGCCCTGCATCAAGTACACAGGGTTACGGATACATGTCCGCGCGAGCTACGATGGCGACTCGTAGCTGCCGCCATTATTACGTGTCCGTGCGCTTTCCTGCCGCTTTACGATCGGCCAGCGCGGGCGCGCAATTGCCCACAGCCACGTTGGGCAGTTACTGCGGGTGATCACTACCGCGAGGAGAAGAGGACCGCCGGTGGCCGTGCGCGCGCTGGTGTGGGATATGGACGGCACGCTGCTCGATTCCAGCGTCGCCGTTCCCGCTGCCTTCGCGGCGACGCTGGCGCGCCGCGGCGGCCCGGCGGTCAGCGCCGCCCAGGTGATCGCTGCCTACCCGCTGGGGACGGCCGAGGTGATCATGGCGCACCTGGCCGGGCGGCCCGTCACCGGTTCCGACATGGACGAGTACTACCGCGAGCTCGGCCGGGCGGAGGTCGCGGCCTACGGTGGCGTGGCCGAGGTGCTGCGCGACCTGCGGGCCGTCGGCCAGCCGATCGCTGTCTTCACCGGCGCGAGCCGCCGGGCGGCCGGCATCCTGCTGGCCGCGGCCGGTCTTGCCGCTGACGTGCTCATCGGCGGTGACCAGGTGCGCCGTCCCAAGCCGGCCGCCGACGGGCTGCTGCTGGCGGCGCTGGAGATAGGAGTCCCCGCGACCGGCCTCGCCTACATCGGTGACTCGCCCGCCGACATCGGCGCCGCGCGCGCGGCCGGCAGCCACGGTGCCGCCGCCGCGTGGGGCCACATGTACGACGCGGCGGCCGCCGCGGACTCTGTGCTGGCCGTGCCCGGACAGGCCCTGGCCCTGCTTGACGAGCCGTGAACCGGTTCGCGCGTTGCGGGTGACAGAGGTCAGGCCGGAGGGCTAGCCGTTCTTGCGGGCCTCGAGCAGGAACCGCACGCTCGTGGCCAGGAACGGGCCGCTGACCTCGATCTGCTCATGCAGTGCCCGCAGCCGATCGACGTAGCGCTCGCTCGTGAACCCTGGCACGATCCAGACGACCTTGCGCAGGAAGACCACCACCGCCGCGACATCGCCGAACTCCATCCGCCCCCGGAACTGCCGCAGGTCAACAACCTCTAGCCCGGCACGCGTGGCGTCCTGGACCGACCACTTCGGATCCCGGTTCGGCCCGTCGTCGGCGGGCAGCGGGCCCATCATGAACTCGGTCAGCTCGCGGACCGATCCGTCGCCTACATCCTGCGAGAAGTACGTGCCGCCCGGCTTGAGGACGCGCGCGATCTCGTCCCAGCGCACCCCGACCGGGTGCCGGCTCACGACCAGGTCAAAGGCCCCGTCCGCGAACGGCAGGTCATCAAGCTCGTCGCCCATCGCGACGACCTCAGCGCCCAGGCGGCCCAGATTCCGCCTGGCGAGCTCGACGTTGGGCGGCCACGACTCGGTGGCCACGAGCAGCGGCGGGCCGGCCGGGATCGACGCCAGCACCTCGCCGCCGCCGGTCTGCAGATCGAGGGCGGCGGCTCCCGGTACGCCGGCCAGCGCGGCCATCCGCTCGGCGAGCAGGCCGGCATAGCCCCAGGGCGGCCGTTCCTCGCTGGCCCGCCCAGCAAACCAGGAGAAGTCCCAGCCCTCGACCGGCACCTCAGAGCCTTCGGCGATCAGCTCCTCGAAACTGGCCACCGCGCAAGTCTGCGCCGCACCGCCTACCGGCGGCAACTCATATGATCGGCAGGTGACCTCAACCGACTACCTGCGCTTTCCGCATACTCGACATGATCTTCTGACGTTCGTGGCCGAGGACGACGTCTGGCTGGCTCCGGCCGGCGGCGGCCGGGCCTGGCGGCTCTCCGCAGATGACGCGGTGGCGTCGTGGCCGCGGCTGTCCCGTGACGGCAGCCGCGTCGCCTGGGCGGGCACGGTCGGCGAAAGCGCCGAGGTCTACCTGGCCGAGGTCGCCGGCGGCGGAGCGAGTCGGCGCCTGACTTACTGGGGGGCCGATCCGCGGTCCAAGGTGACCGGCTGGAGCCCGGACGACGAAGTGCTGGCGATCACCTCGGCGGGCCAGCCCTTCGGGTTCTGGCAGCGGGCGTATGCGGTTAGCGCCGACCCCGATGCTCCTGGCTCGCGCGAGCTTCCCTTCGGCGTCGTGTCCGACGTGGCCATCGAGCCCGGCACCGCGGCAGTGCTCACCGGCGGCTATGGCGACCCGGCCTGGCGCAAGCGCTATCGCGGCGGCACCGCCGGACGGCTCTGGGTGCGGACCTCGGCGCCGGACGGCACGGACGGGCCGCTCCGCCGGGTGCTCGCGGACGTGGCTGGCCACTTCGCCAGTCCCATGCTGATCGGGGGCAGGCTCGCGTTCCTGTCGGATCACGAGGGCACAGGCAACATCTACTCGGTCGATCTCGACGGCGGCGACCTGCGCCGCCACACCGACCACGACGGCGCGTACGCGCGGCAGGCCAGTACCGACGGACAGCGCATCGTGTACGCGTGCCGGGGCGAGCTGTGGCTCCTTGACGGCCTGGAGGCCGATGCACCCAGGCGGCTTGAGGTCAGCCTCGGTTCGGCGACCGCGGGCCGGGCACCGCGGCTCGTCACGGCCTCCGATCACGTCGGCGGCCTGTCGTGTGACGAGACCGGCCAGGCCAGCGCCGTCGAGGTCCGCGGCACCATTCACTGGCTCACGCACAGGGACGGACCCGGCCGTGCCCTGTCGGTGACGCCGGGCGTCCGGGCCCGGCTGCCGCGCGTGCTCGGCCGGGACGGGCTTGTCGTCTGGGTGACCGATGCCGGCGGCGCGCACGCGCTCGAGATCGGCGGTGAGCGCGACGGCGAGGTCGTGGCCTCGCGGACAGTGGCCGAGGGCCAGATTGGCATCGTGTCCGACCTGGCCGCGGCCCCGGACGGGAGCGAAGTGGCCGTGGCCTCCCGCGACGGGCACCTGCGACTGGTGGACGTCGCCTCGGGCGAGGTGGCCGAACTGGCCAGCTCGGATGACGGCGAGATCACCGGCCTGGCCTGGTCGCCGGACTCGGCCTGGCTGGCCTGGTCGCAGCCCGGTCCGACCCCGCTGCGCCGCATCCGCATGGCCAAGGTCGCCGACCGCCAGGTCATCG
>JASHOL010000180.1 GCA_030041135.1 Streptosporangiaceae bacterium
GGGCCGCGACGGCGGCGGCCAGGATGGCGACCGGGCCGCGACCAAGTTCCTGCGCCCGCGCGAGCGCGCTGACCTGGAGCAGCAGGACCAGGACCAGCGCCACGACGCCGAACGGGCCGATATCGGAGCGCTTCATGATCGCCAGGGCCTCGGCGGCCGGCCGCCCGCTGCCGAGACCGTCGGCGAAGTCGGCCAGGCCATCTAGGTGCAGCCCTCTGGTCAGCACCGCGCCGGCCGCCACCGCGAGGGCCGCGGCCAGCAGCGGTCCCGTGTGCCAGAAGCGGGCCGCCAGCAGCAGCACTCCGGCCGATACGGCGCCGACCAGCAGGCCGACCAGCGGCGCCCAGTACATCGCCGCAGCCGCGGCGCGGCGGTCAGGCGCGGCCAGCCGCCGTCGGCGGCCGGGCAGCGGCACGGCAGTCAGCAGCGTCACCGCCAGCCTCAGTCCAGCCCAGGGCATGGCACCTGAGCCTACGGGCTTAGGTAGGTTGACCCAGACGATCGCGGGAGGACCCGATGGCGAGGCGGCCGTACGTGCTTGCGTCGGCGGCGATGTCGGCCGACGGCTACATCGACGACACCTCGACGGAGCGGCTGATCCTGTCCAGCCCGGAGGACCTGGACCGGATCGACGCCGAACGCGCCCAGTGCGACGCGATCATGGTCGGCGCGCAGACGGTGCGCAGCGACAACCCGCGGCTGCTGGTGAAGTCAGAGCGGCGCCGGGAGCGGCGCGCGGCCCGCGGGCTGCCGCCCAGCCCGGCGAAGGTCACCATCACGGCCAGCGGCGACCTGGACCGTGATGCGCTGATGTTCGCCGCCGACGGTACGGCGAAGCTGGTCTACGCGGTCGCGGACGTAGCCGCTGGACTGGCGGCCAGGCTCGACGGCCGGGCCGAGGTGGTCGGCATCCCGCCCGAGCACGGGCTGGCCTGGGTGCTGGAGGACCTGGCCGGGCGGGGGACGGCCCGGCTCATGATCGAGGGCGGGGCGCGGCTGCTGGCCCAAGCCCTGGCTGGCGGCCTGGCCGACGAGTTCCAGCTTGCCGTCGCGCCGGTGTTCGTCGCCGATCCGTCCGCGCCGAGGCTCCTGGCACCGCCGTTGGCAGTGCGCCAGCCCTGGTGGGATTTGACCATGTCAGGCCAGGAGTGGCCGGCCCGGATGGTGCTCGCCGGCGTCGCGACGGCCGGGGACATGGCCGTGCTGCGGTACCTGCCCGTGGTGCTGTCCGCGGGCTGACCGGCAGTCCGCGAGTTTGGCCTAACTCTTCCCCACGAGGTGAACGAGCGACCCGAGACGGTGCAGGATGGGAGAATGAGCGATACCAGGGCGGCTGCCAGCGGGATGCAAGCGGCTATCGAGCGTAGCGGCTATTACCCCGGACTCGTCTATGACGCCGTCTCCACCGCGGTCGGCAGCGAGCCCGTCATTTCTTACTTTGTGCTGCACGATGCCCACTTCGATCCCGGTATGGAAGTGCGGCGGCACGTCACGGTGATGGCGCTCACCCCGACCAGGCTGGTCTATTCGCATACCGACGAATACCCTCCCGACGACGCGGACCCGGAGTCCAGGCCGCAGGCGGAGACCAGCACCGAAGCGGTGCGACACTCCAGGATCTCTTCGGTCGCGCTCACCCGCGTGATACCCGATCCGGCCAGTTACCTGCCGGGCGTGACAATGCCGAGCGAGGTCGTGCTTACGATCGGGTGGAATGTCCTGTCGCACATCGAGATCGAGCCGGCGCATTGCGGTGACGAGAGCTGCGAGGCGGACCACGGCTATACCGGCACGATGACGGCCGACGACTTGACCGTGCGGGTCAGCGAGGCCGCGGACGGCCGGGAGGCCGTCCAGCAGATAACGGCGTTCGCGCAGGCCCTGGCCGAGGCGACTAGCCGCCCGTGACGGGGTCGGGGTTCGGGGGCGCGGGGGGCCTAGCGGCCCATGGCAGCCTGGGAGACCCGGCAAGCGTGGATGATCCGGGCGGGCCGCTCCTGCCACGGTACGGCGAGGCGACGCTCGCCGAGGTCGGGCCGTCGCTGCTGGGCGCGCTGGGCGCACCTGGTGAGGCAAACACGCTCGGCCTGCCGTCGGCGCGCCGCGCCTGCCTGCTCGTCATCGACGGAATGGGCTGGGACCTGCTCGGTCGGCACCAGGACGTCGCCCCGTTCCTGGCCGGCCTGGCGGCGCGCGGGCGGTGGCTGTCCGCCGGGTTTCCCGCGACGACCGTGACCAGCCTGAGCTCGCTCGGCACCGGGCTCCCACCCGGTCGGCATGGCTTGCTCGGCTACCAGGTCCGCGACCCTCGGACGGGCCGGCTGCTGAACGGGCTGCATTGGGACAAGGCCGTGGACCCGGTGGCGTGGCAGCCGGAGGCGACGGTCTTCGAGCGGGCGGCCGCGGCCGGCATCAGCGCGATCCGGGTGGCGCAGGGCTCGTTCGAGCACACGGGACTGTCCGCCGCGGCCATGCGCGGCGCCGACTACTGGCCCGCGAACACGCCGGGCGCGCTGGTGGCGAGCACGGCGGAGGCGCTGTCGGCCCAGCCCCGCGGATTCGCCATGGTCTACACCGGCGACCTGGACGGCACCGGCCACGCCTGCGGGTCGATGTCGCCGGCCTGGCGTTACCAGCTGGCGCACGCGGACCGGCTGGCCGAGCAAGTCGTGGGCGCTCTGCCCGCTGGCACCCTGCTGGTCATTACCGCCGACCACGGAATGGTTGACGTGCCAGCCAGCATGCGGACCGACTACGACCACGTGACGGAGTTGCGCGCGGGCGTGGCCCTGCTCGGCGGCGAGCCCCGCGCCCGCCACGTGTATGCCGAGCCGGGCGCGGCCGCGGATGTGCTCGCCGCCTGGCGGGAAACCCTCGGGGCGGCCGCGTGGACCGTCAGCCGGGAGCAGGCGATCGACGAGAACTGGTTCGGGCCTGTGGACGACCGGGTTATGCCGCGGATCGGTGACGTCATATCGGCCGCCCGCGGGGACTCGGCAGTCGTGGCCACGGACGCCGAGCCACGCGAGTCCGCGCTGATCGGCATGCATGGCTCGCTTTCGCCTGAGGACCAGCGCATTCCGTTGCTCGTGCGCGAGGCAGACTGACTGACGGCGCTCGCGACCTTCCGTTTATCCACAGCCAGTGCCGGGAACCGCACCGCCTCACACGTCTTCGTCCACAGAAAGCCGGAGGTTATCCACAGAATGGCCAGTACCGACTATCCGCTGATTGACGTTGCTGACCTGGCGGCGGCGCTCGATGGTGAGGCACCTCCGGTGCTGCTTGACGTCCGCTGGCGGCTCGGGGGTCCGCCTGGCATCGAGAGCTACCACGCTGGGCACCTGCCAGGCGCCATCTATGTCGACCTGGACACGCAGCTAGCCGGACCGCCGGGCGAAGGCGGCCGCCATCCGCTGCCGGCCGTCGCTGACTTCGAGGCGGCGATGCGGGCCGCTGGGGTGCGGGCAGGGCAGCCGGTCGTGGCGTACGACGACGCGGACGGCACGATCGCGGCCAGGCTGTGGTGGATGCTGCGGTACTACGGTCACCGGCACGTGCAGGTCCTGGACGGCGGGTTCCGTGCCTGGGCCGAGGCCGGCCGGCCGGTGACCACCGACGACGGGGCGGCCGCTCCTGGCGACTTCAGTGCGACTCCAGGGCAGATGCCGGTGCTCGACGCGGACGGGGCCGCCGAACTCGCCCGCACCGGAATACTCGTCGATGCCAGGGCTCCCGCGCGGTACCGGGGCGAGACCGAGCCGATCGACCGGGTGGCGGGCCACATTCCCGGTGCGCTCAGCGCGCCGACCGCGGCGAACGTGACCGCGGCCGGCCGCTTCCGACCGCCAGCCGAACTGCGCGAGCGGTTCGCCGCGCTCGGCGTGCCGTTGCCCGCGGAGGCGGAGACGACGACGTCGGTCGTTACGTCGTCGCGCCAAGGCCGCGCGCCGCGAGTCGGCGCTTACTGCGGGTCGGGTGTCACGGCCGCCCACGAGGTGCTCGCGCTGGAACTGGCCGGCACCACGGCGGCGCTGTACGTCGGCTCCTGGTCGGGGTGGACGGCCGACCCGAGCCGGCCGGTCGCGACGGGACCGACGCCGGGGTAGCGGCCCCGCATGCTCAGGGACGGTTCTGGAGCGCCATGATGACGAACGGCACGACGACGACCGGCACGATGGCGAGGGCTATCACCCGGCCATCGCCTTTCGAGACCGCCGCCATGATCATTGCGTAGATGAGTAGGACGAGCATCACGACCCAGCCCTGCCAGGTCCGGGGACCGTATCCGTAGCCGTGCGGCTTACGGCCGAACCAGGGCCGTCTGGGCCTCGGGCGGAACGGATCGCTCTCGGGGTCGTAGACCGGGTCCTCGTCGCTAGCCCGCTGACGGTCTTCCGGCCTCACGGCTGCCGCCTCCTGCGCGAACGAACCTGCCCTGACTCTGATAACACAGTATGTACTTGACGGCCTCCGGCCGCGCCCGGCGCCACAGCCGCCGACAGTCCCTGAGGAAAGGCACGAACTCCCACCGTGAGTACCGAGCGACCAGAGCCATCCTCCACCGGGCCCGAGCGGGAGATGCTCCGGGCCTTCCTGGACTTCCAGCGGGCGACCTTGGCGATGAAGTGCGAAGGGCTTTCCGACGAGGACCTGAGCCGCCGGTCGGCGCCGCCCTCCACGCTGACGCTGCTCGGGCTGGTGCGGCACATGGCCGACGTCGAGCGCACCTGGTTCCGCCGGGCGATCGCCGGCGAGGACATTCCGCTGGTCTGGTCCGACCAGATGGACTTCCAGGCGGCCTTCGACGTCTCCGGAGTCAGCGGCCAGCCGGCGTTCCTGGCCTGGCAGGCCGAGGCGGAGCACTCCCGGCAAATCGAACTGGCCGCACCCTCGCTCGACGTCATCGGCTACCAGCCCAGGTGGGACGAGGATGTATCGCTGCGCCTGGTCATGCTGCACGTGACGCTCGAATACGCCAGGCACAACGGCCACGCCGACCTGCTGCGCGAGGCAATCGACGGCACGGTTGGCGCCTGAGCCAGACACAGTGTGGCCGCCTGGCCGCCTGCACGTGCCCGCCTCGCGTCCGGCGACCCGCGCTCCGGGCCTGATCCCATCCGAGAAAACAAGGATGCGGGCGATCCGTAGCCGATTACGTCGCGCACCGCGGCCGTGAGCTGGCTCACCGGCAGCCAGCCATCGTGTGACCAGAGAATGTTGCCGGCCCGGACCGACTATCCTGATATATGAGATTTAGCGGTACAGCTGTTCGCAGTTATTCGCACATTTCATCGACTCCGTTCCGAAGAACCGGGATATATTGGGACACATTTGGGACCGAATCGATGAAATGTGCGAACCGCCGGACTTCTCTCGCCGGCATTCTGTCCGACTTATACGGATCAGCCCGGATTACACGAGCACAAGGACCACCGGGAGCCGGGCGGTAGGGGCCGGGCCGACCGTGGCCGCGGGTGGTACGAGCTGGCGGCAGCGCGGGCGGGTGCGGGCCGGGCCGACCGTGGCCGCGGGT
>JASHOL010000181.1 GCA_030041135.1 Streptosporangiaceae bacterium
TGCGGATAGACCGCCCTGGCGCCGGCTGCCTGCGCTAGGTGTCGCCCGCGGGCTGTTGCAGTGTTGACGCGGTCAGGTGCGGTGGGCCCCGGCCGTGCGGCTGGGCCTGGCGGCGGTGTGACGTCCGGCTGGGCCTGGCGGCGGTGTAACGCGGCGCCCCGTACGGCCGTCGGCTGGTCTCGGGGCGCCCGCACTGCCGCAGGCTTTCGGCATCGTGCAAGTTGTCGGGTGCATACCAGGTCAAAGCGACCGCGAAAGTGTGGTGAACTTGCACGATGCCGGAGAACTTGCACGATGCCGGAGAACTTGCACGGCGGCCGGACCCGCGCGGCCCGGCCTGGTGCTTGCCAGGGCCGCGGGTGGTGGCAGGCCGCGGGTGGTGGCAGGCCGCGGGTGGTGGCAGGCCGCGGGTGGTGGTGGCGGGTTGGCTGGCGGCGGTGGCGGTGCTGGCCAGGCAGTGCCTGACTAGGGCGGCTGAGCTCCGATCGTCAGCACCTCGTCCGGGGCGTGGTCGACCTGCAGCGTCGTGTGCTCCAGGCCGAACCGCTCGGCCAGCAGCCGCTCCAGGTCGCGGCGAACCTCATGGCAGCCGGCCGGCGGGCGGACGAGCACATGCGCGGACAGGGCAGGGAAGTCGCTGGTGATCAGCCAGACGTGCACGTCGTGTACGGAGGCAACGCCGGGCTGGCTGGTTATCGCGGCGACGATGTCGACCGGCGCGAAGCCCTCAGGAGCGGCCTCGAGCAGGATCCGGCCAGTCTCGTGCATGAGGCGCCACGCGGCGTAGAGCATAAGCCCGACCACGACCAGCGAGGCAATGGAGTCGGCCCGGTCGAAACCGGTCACGATGATCACGATGCCCGCGGCGAGGGTGCCGATGAAGCCGTACAAATCGGTGACAATATGCGCGAAGGCCCCCTTGACGTTAATGGAGCCGCGGTTGGCACGGGAGATCACCCAGGTGGCAGCGACATTGACCGCGACGCCCACCGCGGCGACCGTGACCACGATGCCGCCGTGCACAGCGACCGGGTGGACGAGGCGGGTGATGGCCTCGAAGGCCACCAGGGCGCTAACGACCAGCAGCGTGATGCCGTTCGCCTGGGCCGACAGAACCTCGGCGCGCTTGAACCCGAACGTCCACATCCCGGCGGCGGGCCGGCGCGCCAGGCGGAACGCCACCAGGCTCGCGGCCAGGGCGCCGGCGTCGGTCAGCATGTGACCGGCGTCGGCGAGCAGGGCGAGGGAGTGGCCGACGAAGGCCAGCGCGACTTCGGCGGCCAGGAAGCTGACGATCAGGCCGAGGGCGACCGCCAGGTAGCGGCCGTCAGCACCTGAACTGATGCCGTGGGCGTGGTCGCCGGTGCCGTGGGGGCGGTCACCGGGCCCGCTTGTGTCCCGGCGCGGCCGGGCGGACTCCGGGTGCTCGGCACCGCAGTCAGTCACTGGCCGTCCCGTTCGGGGTGCAGCGCGAGGGTGTGCTGGGCATGGGTCAGCGCGATGTCCAGGAGCACGCGCACGTGGGCGTCATCGAGCCGGTAATACATCAGGCGGCCGTGTCGCCTGGGCGCAGAAACGATGCGGTGCGCTCGCAGCCAGCGCAGAGCGTGGCTGGCGGCCGACTCGGTCATTCCGGCCGCCGCGGCGAGGTCGCACACGCACATCTCCTCGCCCTCAAGCAGGGCTACGAGCAGCCGGACCCGGTTCGGATCACCGAGCAGCGCGAAGACGTCGGCGACCTGCTCGACCTGGTCCACGGCGGGCATCGCTGCCTGCACTGCGGCTACCCGGTCCCGGTCGACCACCCGCGCGAGCGCGGTCGCGACGGCCGCTACGTCGGAACGATCGTTCATATGTCCGAGTGTACCGCCCGTCTTCGGCCTCCGCCCGCCGCCTCCGCCCGCCTCCGCCCGCCGCGTCCGCCCGCCGCGTCCGCGCGCCGCTGCGGCAATTGCGGAAGGGGGCATCTCGCACTGCTCTGCCGGTATCCGCGCAGCGCTGGCCCTCGAAGCTCGCTGCTGCCAGCGGTTACCCGCGCCCGAAAAGGCTTCTGGTGCCCACCTCGTCAGCCCTGGCCAGGAGTTCCGCCGGGTCGGCGTACACGCGGTAGGCGCCGGCCCGTTCAAGCTCCTCGCGTCCGTACCCGCCGGAGAGCAGGCCGATGCCGAGGGCTCGCGCCCGCCGGGCAGCCAGCAGGTCCCAGACGCTGTCGCCCACGACCCAGGCGGCCGCCGGGTCGACCCCGATGAGGGCGGCCGCGGCCAGGAAGAGGTCGGGATCGGGCTTCGCGTGCCTGACCATGTCGCGGGTCACCATCGGCGCGTCGTCAGGGAGGCCCAGCAGTGGCAGCGCCAGCCGCGCCACCGCCGCGCGGCCGCTGGTGGCTATCGCCCAGGGCACCTTCTGCTCGGTGAGGGCCGCGAGGAGTTCCCGCGCGCCGGGCAGGGCCCGGACCGACCCGACCTGGGCCAGGTACTCGGCTGCGTGATCTTCCATGAGCGAGTCGATCTCGCGCTCGGACAGGAAACGGCCGGTCTCCCTCAGCAGGGCCGAGACGAACAGCCCGCCGCTCATGCCGATCCGCCGGTGAATCCGCCAGACCGACAGGTCGATGTCCAGCCGGGCCAGCGCGTTGCGCCAGGCGATGACGTTCTGGTAGACGCTGTCGATGAGCGTGCCGTCGAGGTCGAACAGGAAGGCCGGACCTGGGGGCTCGCGGTAGTCCGCTACGGGGCTCACGCACGCCACGCTAGCGCCGGCGCTGCATCCGTGCCGCGCCGGCCGCAGCGGCTAGCGCGAACGCCGGGCCCGCAGGATCCGGACCAGGACCTCCGCCTGGCTGCGCTCAAGATCTCCGGTGGCGGTCAGCAGCGTGACCGGGCCCGCTCGCGCCTCATCGGCCAGGTGGCGGAGAGCCTCGGCCCGCTCCGGGTCCTTGAGCTCGGCCCTGTAGCGGCGCTCGAATTCCGGGAATTTCTGCGGGTCGTGGCCGTACCAGCGGCGAAGCTCGTCCGAGGGCGCGACCGACTTGAGCCATTCGTCCAGGCTCGCCTTGACCTTGGACAGGCCCCGCGGCCAGAGACGATCCACCAGGACCCGCCTGCCATCGTCAGGCTCAGGCTCCTCATATACCCGCCGCGCGCGGACGTGCTCCATTGTGGGCCTCCCTGGACATACGTCAGTCTCCGCGGCGGCGAGGGGTGTCTTCAGATTCTCCGCTCATCTAGGGCTTGATACCCGGCTACGCGACGAGAATCGAATGTCAGGAGGCTGCGTTACTGTGGCGGCATGCTGGAGTCGTTCCATCCGGCGGTGCGGGCATGGTTCGAGCGCCGGTTCCCGGCCGGCCCCACGCCGCCGCAGGCGGAGGGCTGGGCCCGGATCGCTGCCGGTGAGCACACGCTGATCGCGGCCCCGACCGGGTCGGGCAAGACGCTGGCCGCCTTCCTGGTGTGCATCGACCGGATCTACCGGGAACACGAGGCTGATGCGGGCCTGGCCGCCGCGCGCGAGAGCGAGGACGGGGCAGGCTGCAACGGGCCGCGGGTGGTCTATGTGTCACCGCTGAAGGCGCTCGCCGTCGACATCTGGCAGAACCTGGAACGGCCGCTGAAGGAGATCGCCGGCGTCGCGGCCGAACTCGGGATGGCCGCACCGGACATCCGGGTGTCGGTGCGGACCGGCGATACCGCCGCGGCCGAGCGCGCCGCGATGCTGAAGCGGCCCCCTGACTTCCTGATCACCACGCCCGAGTCGCTGTTCCTGCTGGTGACCGCCGAGCGCAGCCGGGCGATGCTGCGGACCGCGCGGACCGTGATCGTGGACGAGATCCACGCCGTAGCCGGCAACAAGCGCGGCTCGCACCTGGCCCTGACCCTGGAGCGGCTCGAGCACGTCGCCGGGCAGGGTGAACCACGCCAGCGCCTGCAGCGGATCGGACTGTCCGCGACCCAGCGCCCCATCGAGACCGTGGCCAGGCTCCTGGTCGGCGCGGGGCCCGACCGCTCCACCGCTGACGGCGCGCCGCGCTGCGCCATCGTCGACGTCGGCCACAAGCGCGAGCTCGACCTCGGCCTTGAGCTGCCAAGCGACGAGCTCGGGGCCGTGGCGACGACCGATCAGATGGCCGAGATCTGCGACCTGATCGCGGGCCACGTGGCCGAGCACCAGACCACGCTGGTCTTCGTCAACACCCGGCGGATGGCCGAGCAGTTCGCCCATCAGCTCGGCGAGCGCCTCGGCGACGGGCAGGTCGCGGCTCACCACGGGAGCTTGTCGAAGGAACGCCGGCAGCGGGTCGAGGCCCGGCTCCGCGACGGTGACCTGCGAGCGCTGGTCGCGACCGCATCGCTGGAACTCGGCATCGACATCGGGCCGGTAGAGCTGGTCTGCCAGATCGGCTCACCGCGCAGCTTCGCCACGTTCCTGCAGCGGGTTGGAAGATCCAATCACACGCGGAACGGGGTGCCCTCGGGGCTGGTGTATCCCACCACCCGCGACGAGCTCGTGGAGTGCGCTGCGCTGCTGCGCGGTGCCCGGTCCGGCCGCCTCGACCGGCTGCTGATCCCGGCCTGCCCGCTGGACATCCTGGCCCAGCAGGTCGTGGCCGAGTGCGCGGCGCAGGAGTGGACCGCCGACGAGCTGCTCGCGCTCGTGCGGGGCGCGGCACCGTTCGAGGAGGTCTCGGCCGGGGACTTCGAGACCGTCACCGACATGGTGTCGGAGGGGATCAGGACCGGCCGCGGCCGCCGCGCCGCCTACCTGCACCGGGACCAGGTCAGCGGGCAGCTTCGCGGCCGGCGGGGCGCCCGCATGGCCGCGCTGACTTCCGGCGGCGCGATCCCAGAGCTCGGCGACTACCGGGTGCTGGCCGAGCCCGACGACGCCGTCGTGGGGACCGTGAACGAGGACTGGGCCATCGAGAGCATGGCGGGCGACGTGTTCCTGCTCGGCACGACGTCCTGGCGGATCCGCCGGGTCGAGCCGGGGATCGTCCGGGTGGTCGATGCCCAGGGAGCACCGCCCTCCGTGCCGTTCTGGCTGGGCGAGGCGCCAGGCCGGACGGCCGAGCTGTCCGAGGAGGTCTGCGCGATCCGGTCGGCGGTCGCCGAGCGGCTGACGGCTGGCGGCCAGGCCGCGGCGGCGCGGTGGCTCGCGGCTGAGTGCGGGATCATCGACGCGGCCGCGGAGATGATCGCCGCATACCTGAACGCAGGGCTGGCGCAGCTCGGCGTCCTGCCGACGATGGACACCATCGTGCTCGAGCGGTTCTTCGACGATGCGGGCGGCATGCAGCTCGTCGGGCACACGCCGTTCGGCGCCCGGCTGAACCGGGCGCTCGGGCTGGCGCTGCGCAAGCGATTCTGCGTGACGTTCGACTTCGAGCTGCAGGCCGCGGCGAGTGACAACGCGATCCTGCTGTCACTTGGCCCGCAGCACAGCTTCCCGCTCGACCGGGTTCCGAAGTTCCTGGCCTCGGGCACGGTCGAGGAGGTAGTCAGGCAGGCCGTCCTCACCGCTCCGCTGTTCCCGGCCCGGTGGCGGTGGAACCTGAACACCTCGCTGGCCGTGCTGCGCTGGCGCGGCGGCCGGAAGAACCCGCCCGCCATCCAGCGGATGGAGGCCGACGACCTGATGGCCGCGGTCTTCCCCACGCTGGCGGCCTGCCAGGAGAACGTCGCGCCGGGACCGCTGGAGATTCCCGATCACCTGCTGGTCAGGCAGACCCTCCAGGACTGCCTGCACGACGCCATGGACATCGACGGCCTGAAGGATCTGGTCAAGGGGATCGAGTCGGGCCGCGTGTCGGTCGTCGTGCGCGACACCACCGAGCCCTCGGTACTGGCCCACGAGATCCTCAACGGCCGGCCGTTCACGTTCCTGGATGACGCGCCGCTGGAGGAGCGCCGCAGTCGTGCGGT
>JASHOL010000182.1 GCA_030041135.1 Streptosporangiaceae bacterium
TGTGGGCTCTTCCGGCGCCGCGAACGACGTGGTGCACTTGCTGGCGGAGTTGGCGGAGAACGCGACATCCTCAGGGTAGGCCAGGAGAACTCCGGCTCGTCATCGTGTCGGCGTCCGTGGCAGTCATGCCAGGGACGGCCTAGCCAGGCATGGAATCAGCACGGGAAAGTGCAGGGAGTCGATGCCGAGCGGGCGGCGGTCGCCGCGGTCGTGTCCGTGGCGACGCGCTCTATGCGCCGTCCGGCGAGAATGGATCAGTCGCGTGGCCGTTCAGGATCTCCGGCTTCTTTCGCAGACGGAGGTGTTTCGCGGCCGGCCGCGCCAGGCGGAGAATCCGAGCGCAGCAACCCATCGGGTGACTCGTAGCGGGAAACGCCTTCCCCCCAGGACGGGGGGTAGCCGATCTCCTTGTTGAAGGAGCGGAAACCGTCAAGTATCCGTCGCAGCCATGCCATCAGACATCTCTTGAGCCAGGGCGCGATTTCCCGGCACATCACGCATCGTAGCAGCGACCCTGCAGAACTGCCTGTGTAGCTTAGATTCGGCGCGCTCGGAAGGAGTTGAAACCCGGTGGAACCGCGGAACCTTGCCCGGTCCTTTGAGAGAATCACAACGGTAGGGCAGGTGCGGCTTGAACCCACGACCGGCGGACTATGAGTCCAGGCTGCCAGCGATCGTTACTGGGGCATCTGACCTGGGCAGACACCGCCTGTAAGGATCTTGGCGGCCGCCCTTTAGGCACGTATTTGGCATGATCTTGGCAGGCTCCTGTCCTGCGCAGCAGGCCGAGGCTCTCTGCGGACGCGGCGTGGCACCGACTACTCATGCGAGAATTGATGAGTCAGGGAGGGAGTGATCATGGCGCCTGAGCATCCGGAGTCTGCCTCGGAGCAGTCCCCCGCTGATGAGATCTCGATGGAGGAGCTAGCTCGCCAGCAAGGTGTGCGGCCCGTCGAGTCCGTTGATGACATGGCCCGGCCGGACCTGTTCGACTCTGAAGAGGAGTGGGAAGAGTTCCTGGCCGACCTATACGCTTCCCGGCGTTCCGGCCTGGCATGAGCCTGGTCGTATTAGACACCGACGTCGCGTCAGCGAGCCTTCGCGGCCGTTTGGCGGACCCACTGCGAACGCGGCTGACCGGCGAGACGTGGTGCATTTCGTTTGTGACCCTCGGCGAACTGACCAAGTGGACCGTGCTGCGCAGCTGGGGACCACACAAGCTGGCCGAGCTCGCCAATTGGCGGCAGCACGTGCTGCTGCTTCCCTACTCAGATCGCGTGGCTGTGCGCTGGGGCGAACTGCAGGCCCGTGCTGAGCGCCGCGGGCGTGCTCGCCCGGTCAATGACACCTGGATCGCCGCTTGCTGCCTGGTCCGGAACCTGCCGCTAGCCACCTTCAACTTGAAGGACTTCGAGGACTTTGCGGAGCATGACGGCCTGCGAATTATCGGCATCAACGACCGCTGACCGTGGGATGGACAGGCACCGAACCCGGCTATGTCGATCACTGGCGCGTTCGATCCCCACGCCAACGGCCATCACATCAGTTCCGCCTAAGCACACGTCCCCGCGCCCGCGCACGGGAATGATCACGCCGCGCTCGCGCAGGATCGCCATCGCGTGGCGCACGGTCACATAGGCCGAACAGCTTGCCGCTGCAAGGGTCTGAGCTGGGTAAACCACCAAGAGTGTGATCACGTTCAACGCTAGTTAGGCACGTATTTGGCATCATCAAGCGAGGAATCTGGCCGCCTAGACCACGAACGTTCCACGCCCTTGGACGCGCACCACCAGGCCTTCCTCTTCGAGTGCGTCTATCGCCTTGCGCACCGTCCCGCGCGCCAGCCCGTGCGTCGTCGGCCAGGACGAGCTCGCCAAACGCCGCATCAGTGACGCGCTACGGCAGGACTAACACGAGTGCTGTTCGTATAAACGATCTTGGACTTTGGCACGTATTTGGCACAGCGAGCCGCATCCGGCGGCCTGAGACCGCATTCAGCTGCACACGGCCGTCACGAACAAGATCACGGATGGCCAGAGTTTGCCCAGGTCAGGAGCCCGGTACCAGCGACTTCGAACAGTGGGGCGGGTGGGGCTCGAACCCACGACCGGCGGATTATGAGTCCGCTGCTCTGACCAGCTGAGCTACCGCCCCGTGTGCGTGACCAATTACAGCAAACTTTAGGCCCGGACAGGCGCGCTCGTGCTGCCCTGGCCTCCTGAGGGCTGGCCTAGCGGCTGCTCAGCTGCATCTCCATCGCGTGCTCCACCAGCGCGATCAACGTGGCCTTGGTGGAACTGCGGCCGCGGGCGTCGCATTGCATGATCGGCACGCGCGGACTGATCGACAGCGCCTCCTGGACGTCTGAGATCGCATGCGGGAAGTCGCCATGGAAGCCGTTTATCGCCACGATGAACGGCAGGCCCGCCGACTCGAAATAGTCGACGGCAGGGAAGGAGTCGGCCAGCCTGCGGGTGTCCACGAGCACGACGGCACCGATCGCTCCCTGGATCAGGTCGTCCCACATGAACCAGAACCGGTTCTGCCCTGGCGTGCCGAACAGATAGAGGATCAGTCCAGCGTCAAGGGTCACTCGGCCGAAGTCCATGGCGACGGTCGTCGTGGTCTTGTCAGGGGTGTGGCTCAGGTCGTCCAGCCCGTCGCTGGCCGTGGTCATGACTGCCTCGGTGGTGAGCGGAGTGATCTCCGACACCGATCCCACGAAGGTGGTCTTGCCGACGCCGAAGCCACCAGCGACGACGATCTTTACCGACGTCATCGCAGCGTCCGTGGCAGTCATGCCAGGGACGGCCCTAGAGCTTGCGTAGTCCACTGAGCACCCTTTCAAGCAGGTTGACATCCGGGCGACCCTGCGCGTGGTCGATCTGGTGCACCCGGACCAGTCCTTCCATAGCCATGTCCGCGATCAGCACCCTGGCGACGCCCAGGGGCATCCTGAGCACCGCCGAGATCTCGGCCACCGATCGCCAGTCACGGCAGAACCCGAGTATCGCCTGACACTCGGGGCTGAGCACAGACAGGTCACGGGCCTCGTAATGGGACGCCGCGACCATAGCTTCTATCTGCAGCTGGTACCTGGGTTTGGTGCGCCCTCCGGTTACTGCATATGGCCGTACCAGCGAACTGCCAACGTCTTGGTCGGTATCGCCGCGCCCGCCGAACTGACCAGGGGCCAGTGACCCGTGGTCAAGCTCGGCCGCGTAATCAAACTCAGGTCTGGCGTAGTCCTCCTGATCGCCAGCGTAAAGGCGTTCGCCCGCGTCCCACTCATCGCGGCCAACGCCGAACAAGGCAGCCTCCTGTCACTATCTGCCGCCCTCGCCCCAGCCTGGGGACATGCCTCGAACCTCAGGCGTCAGGGCACTACCGACCCGCTCGACCAGAAGGGCCATCTCATAGGCGACCAAGCCCATGTCGCAATCGGACGCCGCGAGCACGGCCAGGCTCGAACCATCGCTGATCGCCATGATGATCAGCAGGCCGCGCTGCATCTCCACGACTGTCTGGGTGACGGCACCGCCCTCAAAGACCCGCGCTGCCCCCTGCGTCAGGCTGGTGAGGCCAGACGTGACCGCTGCAAGCTGGTCAACCCTGTCAGCCGGGAACCCGTGCGAGAACGCCATCGGCAGACCATCGGACGAGACCACGATCGCGTGCGCCACGGACGGCACCCGCTCGACGAAGTTCGTGATCAGCCAGTTGAGGTCCTGCGCGGGACGCACAAGCGGACTCACAGGCGCTCCTTCCTCTCGCGGCAAGCTTCCCGGCCAACTGGCCCTAGTGAATCAACAATTGCACTCGCACCAGCCTGCTGGCTGAGCCGCGATCCGAAACTAAGCATGACGATCCCAGCAGGTCGTGTCAGCCTCATCGAGAACTGTCTTCCTCATCCGGCCAGTTATCCCCGCTGGCGGCAGCCGCCCGGCCTTCCCGGCTCCCCCGCTGGAAGTTGGCGAACCGATCCCGCGTCGCGGCCGCAGACCTCGTAGGCGCCGGTGGCGGCGCCACGTTGTCTGATGCCCCGGCGGCTCCCGGCACCAGATTCGCCTGCGGGACGCGCTTGGGCAGTCCCGCCCCGGTCGTACCGCCCGTCGACGGCGAGGCGACAGCCGCGGCGGCCTCCCATCCCTGGTCGGACGGAGTTGCCCAGCTGACCTCTGGAATCGGCGTAGCGCCCGACGGCGAGGATCCGCCGTCCTGCGGGCCCGGCCACCCGCCCAGACCGCTGCGGCCGCGGCGGAACCAGTCCGACTCGACCGCCTCGAAGATGGGCAGCCGGTTCTGCGCGGCCACGTGCTCGGCGGGCGGCACGACGACGTCGCCGTTCGCGCTGCCGTCAATCCCAAAGCTGCCGACGCCCGGCCGCGACAGGCCGCCGCCAGCAGGGGCACCGGACGTGGCGGCGGGAAGAGCGCCGAACTCGGGCGCCGGCCCATTCGCGTCGATGGCCGGCAGCGGGCTGGTGCCGAAGGCCTGGACGCCATCACCGTCGGCCTCAGAGTCCGAGTCCGGCCCAGCCGACTGCGGGCTTGACCGGAACGCCGCCATCGGGCCGGTGCTGGAGGGTGCCCAATCCGGGCTGCCACCAGGCCGGGGTCCCGCACCAGGCACTCGGCGGGCGCCAAGCTTGCCGTTGCCCTCCTCCGCCTGGAGCGGCGCGAACTTCGGTGCCCGCGCGGCGTTGATCTCCTGCTCCGTTTCTGACACGACGTCTTCCACGGTCCCGGCAGCGGGCACAGTGGCCATCGCCGCCTCGGGCGCGTCGAACCGGCGCAGGATAGGCGAGCTCGGTCCGGCGGTGTGGCTGATGACCTCGTCCGGCAGCCAGACCAGAGCGGTCAGCCCACCGGTCGGAGCCGGGCGGAGCCGCACTCTGATCCCATGCCGCGCGGCCAGCCGGGCAACCACGAACAGCCCCATACGCCGGGAAACCGCCACGTCTACGACCGGCGGGTTGTCCAGCCGCCAGTTGGCGTGTGCCATCTCCTCGGCGCCCATTCCGACACCCTGGTCGGTGATATCGAGCAGCACACCCCCGCTGCTCAGCAGGTGCCCGGCGACGACCACGGGCGTCTCGGCCGATGAGAAGGACGTCGCGTTCTCCGCCAACTCGGCCAGCAAGTGCACCACGTCGTTCACGGCGTGGCCGCGCACCGAGATGCCGGGCTGCACGTTGAGCGTGACCCGCTCGTACTGCTCGATCTCGGATACGGCGGCGCGCAGCACGTCAACGAGCGCGACCGGCTGGTTCCACCGCCTCGTCGCCTCGTGACCGGCCAGAACCAGGAGGTTTTCCGAGTTGCGCCGCATACGGGTCGCCAGGTGGTCCATCTGGAACAGGCTCGAGAGCCGGTCGGGCTCTTGCTCGCCCTGCTCGAGGTCGTCGATGAGCTTGATCTGCCGCTCGACCAGCGACTGGCTGCGGCGCGACAGGTTGACGAACATGGCGTTGACGTTGCCGCGCAGCGCGGCCTCGTTGGCTGCCAGCCGGATGGCCTCGCGGTGGACCTGGTCAAATGCCCGCGCCACTTCACCGATCTCGTCGGTCGAGTCGACGTCTATGGCCTCCACGTCGAGCGCCGCGCCCGCCGCCCCGTCGGAGTCGCTCATCTGGCGCACCGTCTCCGGCAGCCGTACGCCCGCGACCTCCAGGGCACCGGACCGCAGTCGCCGCAGCGGCCGGACCATGGACCGGCCGATCACCGTGGTCAGCAGCAGCGCCAGCAGCAAGACGATGAGCACCGCGCCGCCGACCGCGGCCGCCTTGACGATGGCATCCTGGCGCAGCGCGGAGGCCCGGTCGATGGTCTGCGTCACGAGACCCTGCTCGAGCGTGGCCAGCAACGCGTCGTCGCCGGAGCTGAAGGCCGAATAGACCTCGGTGGCGTCGAAGGGGGCCGGGACCAGCAGCTCGTGATCCGTGCCAAGGTCGATGGCCGTCGCCTCGTACTGCTGCGCGAAGTCGACCAGGCTGCCGACGACAGTATTGCGGTACTCGGCAAGCTGCTGCGGCGACGCCTCGACGTCAAACTCGCCCTGGTTCGCCGCTTGGTCCGCCTCGGCGGCTTCGATCGCTGGGAGGACGCCGGGCGTGAATTTCTCGATCTGGTAGGTGTAGGTAAGCAGGGAACTCTGCTCGGCGACCTCGGCCCGGATCCGGGAGATCAGGCCAAGGGCGCGGACGTCGGTGGTGAGCTGCTGGTCGCCGCTGCTCAACGCGATGTTGTCGTCGATCGCGAGCAGGTCGTCGATATAGGTCGTGTAGCTGTTTACTACCGCGAGCACCGGCAGCTCGGTGCCCCGTGCCTGCTCGCGCAATGC
The DNA here is from genome assembly GCA_030041135.1 of Streptosporangiaceae bacterium. GTDB lineage: Bacteria > Actinomycetota > Actinomycetes > Streptosporangiales > Streptosporangiaceae > JAJYUU01. Next base: position 6,343 of record JASHOL010000182.1, read on the forward strand.
AGGCAGTGCGTTGAGCACGGCGACGATGTCCTGGGCGTCGGTCTCAACCTGTGTCGGGTACCCGGAGCCGAGAGCCGCGATCTGCGACCTCAGATCGTTCTCCCACACAACGCTCTCGCTTTGCGGGACCAGAATGTTATGCAGGTTGGGGGACGCGTCTACCGCGGGCGACCCACGGCCACCGTTACTTGGCGGCCCCTGGCCAAGGGCGATGTAATAGGCCGTGAACAGCTGCTCGCTCTCCAGGTCCCCAGCCAGCTGAGTGACGGACTGGCTAATGTTCGCCAGCTGCTCGACTTGCTGGTCGGCCAGCGCTGCCTGGACCGATGTGACGATGCTGATGGCACCAAGCACCACGGCCGCCAGCGTCGGGATGATGGTCAGCACGAGCAGCCGCGACCGGACGCGCCAGTTCTTGAGCCCCCGGCGGGATGCCTGGGCCGCCGGTTTTGCGGCCTGCGCGTCCCCGCCTGTGACCGGCAGGGCCAGGGCAGAGTCCGCTGGGCGACCAGCGGCCGCGCGTACGACCTTCTGCGCCCGAGGGCGCGCCTTCTTGTCTCGGGAGAGCACGGTCTCTGAACCCCTCACCTGGTGGCCGCGACGCGGGCGCACGCCGGGCCGGTACGGGACACTACCGACACGGGCGAACCTCCCAGATCACGACTCTGCGTCGGGTGCAGTCACGGAGCCAGCGCAACTCTAGCCTCTAACCGGCTAACGTGCGCTAATACGTGCACGAAGCGGAAAAACCGTTGTAACGTGACGTTTGCCCTGTCACCTGGCAGCATTAGGGTACTCTCAGCCGCATAGTCCATGCTCAGAAACTGTCCGGATGGCCTCCGGAAACGCCGGACGATGCCGCGAAAGCCCAGCGCCCGAGGAGAATGCATGACGCCTAACCCCGCTGGCAGCTCCATGCCCAAGCAGCGGCGGCCTGCACGGACCCGGCTCCTCCTCACCGCCACGGCCGGCGTAGCCCTCCTGCTGGCGGCTGGATGCTCGGGCGGCAGCGGCGGCACCAGCCCAGTCTCCGGCACCATCACGATTGCCGCGGTTCCGAGCGTCGACGACGCGCCGCTCTGGCTAGCCAAGGACCGGGGCCTCTTCTCCGCGGCTGGGCTGAATGTGCAGATCAACAGCGTCAGCAGCGATGCCGCCGCGGTGGCCGAGGTCGCGAACGGCCAGGCGCAGATTGCCGCCAGCGATTACGGCAACATCCTGGCCTACCAGGCCGCTCCGACCACAACCCGGAAGCTTTATTTGCTGGCCGACGGCTACGACGCGGGCACGGGGAACGTGGAGATCATGGTCAACCCGAACGTGAAACACCCGATCACCAGCCCGTCTCAGCTGGCGGGCGACACCATCGGTATCCCGAGTCAGCTGACCATCGACGCCAATCCTGCGCCCGCCACCGATGGCTCGCCGACAACGACAGTCCCGACCGGTTTCCCCAGCAGCCTCGACGCAGTCGCGGCCTCTGAGGAGATCTCCGACTTCCTGCTGAACGTCTCCCTGGCCGTTACCTGGCAGCCGATGTCGGAGCAGCAGGAAATGACTGAGCTCGGGAACGGAACGCTGAAGGCGGTCGTGCTGACCCAGCCGTATGCGTACGAGGCGGAGGCCAAAGACGGTGACATCGAGCTAACCGACGTCTTCAGCGGCCAGACCGCGAACCTGCCGCTGTCGGGGTATGTCGCCGCGGACTCATGGGCCGAGGGCAACTCGCAGGCTGTCGCCGACTTCAGGTCGGCCCTCGACAACGCCCAGGCCCAGGCCTCGATGATGGGGCCGGTCCAGCAGACGCTGCACAGCACGCTCGGCATAACCCTGGCCTACGCCGACATGACCAGCCTCGGGACCTACCCAACGACCATCAGCAACGCGCAGATATCGCGCGTGGCGACGCTGCTCCAGAATGCCCGCGTCGTCACGATCGACACGCCAAGCTTCCTGAGCGGCCTGCTGAACCTGCCCGCCTCGAAGTCCTGACCGGGCGGCTGACTGCGGTCAGCTCGGGCGTCAGGCCGTCAGCCCGAGCTGGCGCGCGATCACCATCCGCTGTACCTCGGAGGTGCCTTCGCCGATCTCGAGCACCTTGGCGTCCCGGTAGAACCTGGCCACAGGGAACTCGTTCATGAACCCGTAGCCGCCGAAGATCTGCGTCGCGTCCCTGGCATTGTCCATCGCCGCGTTCGAGGAGGTCAGCTTCGCGATCGCGGCCTGCTTCTTGAACGGCCCGCCTGCCATCAGCCTGGCCACCGCGTCGTACCAGGCCAGGCGGGCCGTGGACGCCCGCGTCTCCATGTCTGCGATCTTGAACTGAATCGCCTGGTAGTGGGCCAGCTCGTGGCCGAACGCCGACCGCTCGTGCACGTAGCGCAGGCACTCATCCACGCAGCCCTGGGCCAGGCCGGCCGCGAGCGCCGCGATGGCGATCCGGCCCTCATCGAGCGTCTGCAGAAACTGCGCGTAACCGCGGCCAAGCTCACCCAGCAGGTGGTCGGCGGGCACCCGGCAGGAGGAGAACGACAGCTCCCTGGTGTCGGAGGCGCACCAGCCGACCTTGGAGTACTCGGGGGCCACGGTGAACCCTGGCGTCCCGGCCGGGATCATGATCGCCGATATCTGCGCCCGATCGTCATGGCGACCCGTGATGGCCAGCGCCGTGACCACCGAGGTGATCGAGGTTCCGGAGTTCGTGATGAACGACTTCGAGCCGTCGATCACCCACTCCTCGCCGTCCAGCCGGGCCGTGGTGCGCATCCCGCCGGGGATATCGGAGCCGCCGCCCGGCTCGGTCAGGCCGAAGGCCGCCAGCCTCTCCCCCTGGCACAACTCAGGAAGCCAGCGGTCGCGCTGCGAGTCCGTCCCGAACCGGAAGATCGGCATGGCGCCCAGCGCGACCCCGGCCTCCAGGGTGATCGCGACCGAGGAATCCACTCTGGCCAGTTCGTGCAGGGCCAGGCAGAACGCCAGGTAGTCGCCGCCCATCCCGCCGTACTCCTCGGGGAAGGGCAGGCCGAACAGGCCCAGCTTGCCCATCTTGGCGACGATCTCGTAAGGGAACTCGCCTCGCTGGTAGTGGCCGCCGATGACCGGGGCGATGACCTCGCGGGCAAACTCCTCGACTGTCCTGCGGAGCGCCTCGTGCTCCTCATCGAGCGTGAAGCCGAACATACGCCGATGCTACCGGCCGCAGCCCAAGTCGGTGGCGGTCGTGACACCGGCCCCCGACCGGTCAGGCGGCGGCCATGCTGCCGACGGAAACCCAGGTCAGGCGGCTGCCGCAATCGAGCCCCGGTCGCGGCGGCTGGCCGTGGTCATGGCCCTGGCACCATGACCCCTATCCGGCACGTTACAGTCTCGTGCGGACGGTCAGCAGATCCCAGCCCGGCAACACCGGCCCACGGGAGGACGTGATGGCAACGCTAACCTGCCCCAACTGCGCGGCCCAGGTGAAGCCCGACGACCTGATCTGCTTCACCTGCGGGACTAACCTGCCCAGCGCGGGCTCGCGCGACGACACACCCGCGCCCACCACCGTGATGCAGGAATACCTCAGGGCTGAGCGTCGTAACAGGAACATCTCGGCCGCCGTGCTCAGGCTCGCTTTTCCAACCGGGAACGTGGAGGTACCGGCGGGAACTTCTCTGCTGCTTGGCCGTGATCCGGCGGAATCCCTCGTAGCGGCCGCGTTCTCACGGTACGAGAACGTCTCAAGGCGGCATGCCACGGTGATTGTGGACGACGCCGGGCACGCCAGCATCCGCGACGAGAACTCCACCAACGGAACGTTCGTGAATGGCGACCGGGTCCTGCCGGGCGTAGCCGTTCGCCTGGCCGATGGTGATGTCGTCAGGCTCGCTGCCGACGTCTCCGCGGACGTCCTGCTGCCCCGGCAGCAGCCCGACCCGGCCTCTTTCAGCCGTCCGGACCAGGACCGCTAGGCCGGTCCGGCTCGCTCGCGAACCAGGGCTCCGGCACCTCGCCGACGGTGAACCACGGACGGTAGGGCCCGCGGCTCGCCCACGGCTCAGCAGCTGCCCCGGGCGAACGCTCCGCTGCGGGCCGGCCGATGCCTGGCGCGCCGCCACCGGGCTGCCCGCCCGTGTCGGCCCGCGGCTCAGGTTCGCCGGCATCGTCGGCCGCGTTTCCGGGCTCTGGCGGGCTCTCGCGGCGCACCCAGTCGTCGGGCCACGGGAGGTGACTGACCGCCTCCTCCGGATCGCGCTCGTCCGGATGGCCGTCTGCCGGATCGCCATCGGCCGCGGCCGGCGCGGCGTCCGCACCCGACGGGTGCCCGGCTGGCAGGCGTAGCAGGCGCTCCGCGAGTCCCGCCGGATCGCGGCCGTCCGCGCGGCGGCGAATGTCATCGCTCGAGGCGTCAGCGTCAGGCCTGTCGGGGAAGCGCATGAGGAGATTGTCCAGCAAACGGCGCAGCCGCAATGCGGGCAACGCCTATCCCGGAGTCACCTGACGGACATCTCACCGTTACCTTGTCTTCCGTGGGGATTGGCGCAAGGAGGAAATACGCGGCCGGGTCCGGGCGAACCACGTGATCAACCTGGACCTGAGCTGGCCGCAGGCGGCGGTGGCCGCGGCCGCGCTTGGCGGCGCTTCCATGGCCCTGCGCCGCTCCGGGCGCCCGCGCCTGGCTGGTGCCGCCGTGTTCACGCAGGAGGCCGGACTGCTGCTAGGCCTCTTCGCCATGTGGGATCTCGCCGGCTCGTTCACCGTGATGGGGCCAGGCGGCGCGCTTTCCAGGTCCCGGTGGATCTGGCACTTCGAGCGCGTGATCGGGCTGCCGAGCGAGGCGTCGCTCCAGCGGGTGTTCCTCCCGCATCCGCTGCTCGTCCAGTTCTTCAACCTCTACTACGACTCGCTGCACTTTCCCGTGCTGCTTTCGTGCCTGGCCTGGTTGTTTGTCTGGCACAGGGACAGTTACCGCCGGTGGCGCACGACGCTCGTCGCGCTCACCGGGCTCTGCCTGCTGATCCAGCTCGTGCCGGTCGCTCCGCCGCGGATGCTGCCGCAGGCCGGCATGGTCGACACCGCCGTCCTTTACCACGAGTCGGTGTACACGAACGTGGCCGGGTTCAACGCCGACCAGCTGTCGGCGATGCCGTCCGTCCACGTCGGCTGGGCCATCCTCATCGCCGCCGCCGTCATCAGCACGGCCCGCACCAAGTGGCGATGGCTGGCTGTGCTCTACCCGATGATGACGACCCTCGCGGTGGTGGTGACCGCGAACCACTTCTGGCTCGACGGCATCGTGGCCGGGCTGCTGCTGGTCATCGTGCTGGCCGTGCAGGCGGGCGTGCGGCGGCTCGGCCTTCGGGTCAGCAGATTCCGTGACCGGACCGTGCCGGGCTCGGCCGAGCCGGAGCTCGACCTGGCCGTCGACCTGGCCGTCGACCTGGCCGCGGCAAGCCGCGGCCAGGTCGAGCTTGAGTGCCAGCCCAGGGGGACGACCCCCCGTGCCCCCGGCAACTAATCGTCGCGGACGACCAGGCCCATGCTCTCGGCCAGCACGGGCGCGAGGACGACGAGCTGAGCGGTGCTGATGATCGCGCCGCGCAGCGACTGCGAGTCGACGATCATGCCCAGCTCGGCCCCGCGCAGGTCGGTGCCGTCCATCCGGGCCCGGCAGAAGTCGGTGCGGCTGAGCTGCGAGCCGGCGAAGGCGCACTGAGTCAGCGCGGCATCGGCGAAGTCGACGTCCCGCAGCACGCACGAATCGAAGGTGACCTCGGTCAGGCTCGTCCCGCGGAAGTTGACCGAGTCGAGCTTGCAGCCGCTAAACACCACGCGCCGCAGTTCGGCGCCGAACACCTCCGTTCCGGCCAGCGCCGACAGCGCGACGGTGACGTCCAGCCAGTTGCTCTCGGCGAAGTTCGTGCCGGTCAGCCGGACGTCGCGCATCCACACGTCGCGAAGATTTGCCCGCTGGAGCCGACCGCCGGCCATCGACACCTGGCTGAACGCGCACTCGATGAACTTCGCGCTCGGCGCGTTCGGCTCGGTCACGTCGAGCCCCTCGAACAGGACCGTGTCGTAGGTCTCGCGCGCGCACAGGTCCCCCTCGTGCACGCTGAGGTGCGCGGCGTATGGCAGGTCGGCTAGCTCGGGCAGGTCACGCACTGGCGTTCCGCTTCCTGTCGGGATCTTGTCACCGGTCCGCCATCACTCGGCTTCCAGCTCGGGCTCGGCGGCGAGGAACCGCTGGACGTCTTCCGCTTCGGCCTCGAGCCCGGCCTCGGCCGCGGCTGGCAGGCCCGCGAACGGGTTGAGCACCACCCGACCCGCCGACCAGGACCACATGCCCGCCGCCCGGCCGCCCACCAGGGCGAAGGGCCGGAACAGGCCGTTTACCGTCACGATCTGCTGATGCGGTCCCAGGATCGGCTCGCGCGAGGCCCAGCCGAGCAGGACCGGATCATAGGCACCGAGCAGCCGCGGCTCGGGCAGGTCTCCCGATTCCGGCGCGCCGGCCAGTTCGGCCAGTCCGTCCGCGCGGTCGCGCAGTAGCGGCGCGACCGCGGCCAGCCCGCGGCGCACCTGGCCGAGCGGCAGGCCGGCCCACTTGGCCAGGTCCCGATCGGAGGCCGGGCCATGACCGGCCAGGTAGCGGCGGGCCAGTTCGGCCAGGTCAGCGTCGAGGTCACGGCGCGGCGGCGCCTGCCCGAGCCAGTCCCGGACCAGCACGTATGCGTGCTGACCGCCGACCATGGGCCCGCGAACGGCCCAGCCTCGCTGGCAGGCAAGCACGAGCAGGTGCAGCGCGGCGTTGCCGTCACGGGGGATGCCGATCCCGGCCAGTCGGTCGCGTAGCTGGAGCCGGGTCAGCGGCCCGTCCGAGGCCAGCGCCTTCGTGATCACCTCGACCGCGTTGTCGGCCTCGCCGGGACTCACGGCTGACCTGGCGAGCACTCGCTGGCACTGCAGTTCGTGCTGCGGCCTGACCATCAGCCGGTGCAGCAGCCAGTAGTCCTCGCTGCGGATCAGGTGCAGGGTGCCGCGGTTGAGCCAGGTGATCAGCAGCGAGCGGTCGGCGGTCAGCGCCTTGTCCACGTCCGCGGCCGTGAGCCCCGTGCTGCGAGCGCGGACGGCCAGCCGGGCGCCGCGAGGATCCTGGCCCTGGACCGCCAGCAGCCGCCCGGCCACGTCGACCGCGGTGGCGGCTCGTTCCCCCGACAGCAGCTGGGCAGCGAACCGCCTGCTCATGACGTCCGGCGTCGCCGGACCGGCACCGGGGCGGCCGTTGCTCGCGCTAGTCATCGGCCGTGTCTGCGAGCCGGTTCGCAAGCGGAACGATCACGCACGTCATCATGACATGTCGGACCGTTTAGGCCAGGCCGCACCGGGAACGCCGCAGGGTGCGGAGTCAGGGGCGGATGCTCCGCTGACGGGGGTCGCGCACCCTGACGTCCCAGGTCAGCTGGTCCAGGTTCGCCGGCAGGCGGGGCGGTTCCGCCCTTCACCTCACCGACGATCGGGGGAATCATGCCTTACCTCAAGGTAGGCCAGGAGAACTCGGGCTCGATCGACTTGTACTTCGAGGACCACGGCTCAGGTCAGCCCGTCGTGCTGATCCACGGGTACCCGCTCAGTGGCCGTGCCTGGGACAAGCAGGTCCCGGCACTGCTGGAGGACGGCCGCCGGGTCATCAACTACGACCGGCGCGGGTTCGGCCGCTCCAGCCAGCCCACCACCGGCTACAACTACGACACGTTCGCCGCCGACCTGCGCGTCCTGCTGGACACTCTGGACCTGCGCGACGTCACCCTGGTCGGCCACTCGATGGGCACAGGAGAGGTCACCCGATTCCTGGGCTCTTATGGCTCCTCCCGCATCGACCGGGGCGTGCTGGTCTCGCCCATCCCGCCGTTCCTGCTGCAGGCGCCTGACAACCCGGAGGGCCTGGCCGGCAGCGTGTTCGACGGCTTCATGCAGTCCGCCCGCGACGACGGCCCGGCCTGGATGAGGAGCTTCCTCGACACGTTCTTCAACATCGACAAGCTCCGGGGCACCCTGGTCAGTGATGCTTACTACGAGGCCTGCTGGAACATCGCAGTCTCCGCGTCGGCGACCGCGGCGGTCGCGTGCATCCCGACCTGGGAGACGGACTTCCGCGGCGACGTGGCCAAGATCGACATCCCGATGCTGGTCATCCAGGGCGACGAAGACAACGTGCTGCCCTACCCCAAGACCGGCCAGCGACTGCCCGGAATGATCAAGAACCTGCAGATGGACGTCATCGAAGGCGGGCCGCACGCCATCTGCTGGACCCACGCGGACCAGGTCAACGCGGCCCTGCTCAAGTTCATGGCCTGACCTTGAGCGGCTGGCGCGGCCTGGCCCGGCCGGGCGCGCCAGCCGCACCCCGGCCTAGCGGGCCGCACCCCGGCCTAGCAGAGCCGCACCCGGCCTAGCGGAGCCGCTCCCGCGACGCGGGCCGCTCACGCACCAGTCGCGACGTTGATCGCCTTGCCGGCCTTGTTTGTGGCCGTGTTGATCGGCACGACCGTGGTCGAGAAGTCGTCGTAGACGTACGCGGTCTTGCCGTTCGGCGTGATCGCGATGTAGATCGGATTGTCACCGGCCTTGATCGGCTTGCCGACCGTGCCGGTGGCGAGGCGGATGGGCACGACGGTGTCACCGCTCTCGTCATCGGCTCCGCCGATCGTGACGTAGGCCGTCTTGCCGTTCGGTGTGATCACGATGCAGTCCGGGTTGGTTCCCACCCTGATCGGCTTGCCCGCCTTGTCGGTAGCCAGGCTGATCGGCGTCACCACGTGGCTGTTGTCCTGGTAGAGACCCTCGCTCGCGACGTAGGCGGTCTTCCCGTTCGGCGTGATCGCGATCCAGTTAGGACCTGGGCCTACCTTGATCGGCTTCCCGGCCTTGTTCGTCGCCAGGTTGATCGGGGTCACGGTGTCTCCGCCAGTGTTGGCGACGAGAGCGGTCTTCCCGTTCGGGGTGATGGCGATATAGAACGGCGTCGCACCGGTCTTGATCGGCTTCCCAGCCTTGTTGGTGGCCGTGTTGATCGGGGTGACCGTGCCGTTGAAATCGGTGACGTAGGCGGTCTTGCCGTTCGGGGTGATCGCGATGGCCAACGGGTTGAAGAACTCGGCCCTGATCGCGCGGCCCGTCGCGTTGGTGGCCAAATTGATCGGCACGACCTGCGAGTTCCTGGTCGCCGAGACGTAGGCCTTCTTCCCGTTCGGAGTGATCGCGATCTCGGTGAGGTAGCTGCCGTAGCCGCCGAGCGAGATCTCCTTTTCCGCATGGTTGGTCGCGATGTTGATCGGATCCACGACCCCGAGGTAGTCATCGACGACGTAGGCCGTCTTGCCGTTCGGCGCGATCTCCATGGCCCAGGGCACGCCGCCCGAGATGGGGATCGCCTTACCGGTGGCGTTGGTCGTGGTGTTCACCGGCCGTACATAGCCGCTCTCGACCACGTAGGCCGTCTTGCCGTTGGCCGTTATCGCGATCGGGCCCGGCTCGGGCACGACGCCGATGGGCGGTGCGCCGGCGTGCGCCGCGGTCGCGGTGGCCGAGTCGGCGGGCGCGGACGGCCCGAGCACCATCATGCCGCACGCGATACCGATCGCGGCCGGGCCAGCCAGCCGCCGGAACAGGATCAGAGTGTCCACCCGTGCCCCCTCGGGAGTGATATTCAGTTATCTAATAGGACGCGCGACCAATGATGGTGGTTTACGGGTGTTCGGCACCGCCATTGGCGGCGAATGGATGGGACATTGGTACGGCTGAAGGCGCTCGGCCGGCATACCTACTCCGCGTCCATGAACGGCTGGCTCCTGGCAGGCGCCCAGGCCCCGATCCGGACGACCGCGGCGCCGGTGACCCGAGTACGCGGGAGCTGACTTCGTTCCCCTATGGTTTCTCGCTGTCCAGGGACGCCATGCCGTGCCTGTCGTAACGGTCGCCCGCGACCTGGTCGGCCGGCACCGCAGCCTCGATCGCGGCCAGCTCGCCGGGCGTGAGCTCCAGCGCGAGCGCGCCCAGAGCCTCGGCCAGCCGGTCGCGGCGCTTGGTGCCGATCAGCGGGATGATGTCGCTCCCGCGGGAGATGACCCACGCGATCGCAAGCTGCGCGGTGGTGACGCCGCGACCATCCGCGATCTGCTCGAGCGCGGCGAGCAGGGCCAGGTTGCGCTGGAAGTTCTCGCCCTGGAACCGCGGGAACCGCGATCGCGGGTCGTCGTCGCCGATTGCGCGGGCACTGCTGGTGGACAGCAGGCCGCGGGACATGATCCCGTACGCCGTGACGCCTATGCCCAGCTCGCGCACGGCCGGCAGGATCTCCGCCTCGATCCCCCGGCTCATCAGCGAGTACTCGATCTGCAAGCCGGCGACCGCGTGCACCGCGGCCGCGCGCCTGATCGTGTCCGCGCCCATCTCCGACAGGCCCAGGTACCGCACATAACCGGCCTGGATCATTTCCGCGATCGCGCCGACTGTTTCTTCGATGGGAACGAGGGGGTCCAGCCTGGCTGGCTGGTACAGGTCGACGTAATCCGTACCGAGCCTGGTGAGCGAGTAGGCCAGGAAATTCTTGACCGCGACGGGCCTCGCGTCATGCCCGGTGAAAGACCCGCGCGGATCACGCATGCCGCCGAACTTGACCTGAATGAACACGCTGGAGCGGTCCACGCCGCGGAGCGCATCGCGCAGCAGCAGCTCGTTGTGGCCGTTGCCGTAGAAGTCGCCGGTGTCCAGCAGCGTTATCCCGGCGTCAAGCGCGGCCCTGATCGTGGCCTTGCTTTCGTCGTCGTCGGCCCGACCGTAGATCCCTGACATCCCCATCAGGCCGAGGCCAGCTCGCGAGACCTCAGGGCCGCCGCGGCCGAGCGTCGTCATCTGCATGCCGGCCAGTCTCTCAGTCCTGGCCGCGCGACCCGCCGTCGGCCGACCGGTAGACCGCCTCCCCCTGGACATAGGTCGCCAGGACGCGGGCGCTGCCGATCTCCGACGACGGCACCGCGAATGGGTCGCGGTCGAGCACGAGCACGTCGGCGAGCTTGCCCGGCTCGATCGTGCCCGTCTCGTCGTCCAGGTGGTTCACGTAGGCCGACCCGATCGTGTAAGCGGCGAGTGCTTCGCCGAGGGACAGGCTCTGGCTGGGCAGGAACGGCTCGGCGTCCTCGCCGGTCGCGCCTTGCAGCGAGCGGTTAACCGCGACATGAATCGCCCGCATCGGGTTGGCGCTGCTCACCGCCCAGTCACTGCCCGCCGCGAGGCGAGCGCCGGAGCGCAGGAGATCGCCAAAGACGTATTGCCGCCCGGCGCGCTCCGGCCCGATGAACGGGATCGTCAGCTGGTCCATCTGGGGCTCGTGCGCGGCCCAGAGCGCCTGCATGTTCGCGGTCACGTCGAGCGCAGCGAACCGCGGCACGTCGTCTGGGTGCACGACCTGCAGGTGCGCAACGTGATGCCGGTTGTCGTTGAATCCGTTGGCCGTTCTGGCCGCCTCGATCGCGTTCAGCGCCTCCCGGACCGCGCGGTCACCGATCGCGTGCAGGTGCACCTGGAACCCGGCCGCGTCAAGCTGGGTGACGTAGCCGAGCAGCGCGACCGGGTCGACGTACGACAGCCCGGCCCCGTGCTGCTGGCAGCCGGTCGGGTCGAGGTAGGGCTCCAGCATCCCGGCGGTGAAGTTCTCCGCGACGCCGTCCTGCATGATCTTCACGGTGGCGGCGCGGAACCGCGGTCCGTGCCCGCGCTCGCGCCTGGCCAGGATGTCGGGCAGTTGCTCACCGCCCCTTGTCCTGTCCCACCAGAGCGCGCCCTCGACCCTGGCCGTGAGCTGGCCGCTGGCCGCCGCGGCCAGGTACACCGGCAGCGGATCGAGGCTGCCGAGGTAGTCGCCGACGATCGCGTCCTGCCAGGCGGTGATCCCCCGCGCGTGCAGATGCTGCTGGGCCATCAGCAGGCCCGCTAGCCGTTCGTCGAACGTCAGCTCAGGCACGAGGTTTCCGACCAGGTTCGCGGCGCCCTCGTGCAGGGTGCCCTGCGGGCTGCCGTCAGCCGTCCGCTCGACCCGGCCGTCGGCCGGATCCGGGGTGTGCCGGTCGACGTGCGCCAGTTCCAGTGCCCGGCTGTTGGCCCAGGCCCCGTGGCCGTCCCGGTTCGACAGGTAGGCCGGGCGGCCGTCGGTGACCCAGTCGAGGGTCTCCCGGTCCGGCGTGCCGCCAGGGAACCATTCCATCCGCCAGCCCGAGCCGGCGATCCACTCGCGCTCGGGATACCGCCGGGCGTAGGCGCTGATCCGCGCCAGCGCCTCGTCCAGGCTGCCCGCGCCGATGAGGTTGCAGCAGACCATCGTGACCCCGGCGAAGGCCGGATGCACGTGGGCGTCCTGGAAGCCGGGCAGCAGCGCCCGCCCCCGCAGGTCGACGACCTCGGTGCCACGGCCGATCAGGTCGGCGAAGTCCCGGTCGCCGACGTCGCCGACAACCGCGATCCGGCCATCTTTCACCGCGGCGGCGGTGGCGGGGCGGCCGCCGGGTCCCGACGCGGGCGCCATCTGCCGCCTGGTCGGGTCGGCGGTGTAGATCGCGCCGCCAGCGAAGACCAGGTCCGCCTGCTGCCCCATGGCCGTCCGCCCTTCACCTACGTCGGCACAACCCTAGTCACGCTCCGCTGGTCGTGCCCGGCGGCGGTACTGCGCGTTCAGGCTTCAGGCAGCGTCAGAGGGAACATCGGGTGCACGGCTTTCATCCAGGCGTTCGCCTCGGCCGTGCTCATCGCCGACAGGTCCGGCGCCCCGAAGATGAGGGCACGCTCGAACAGCTCGGCAATCGGCATCAGCCCGTCGGTGATCGCGCGCTGGCTGTCGCTCCAGCGGGACAGGCCTTCCTCCAGCGTCGAGTTCGCGGCCAGCGCGTCCGCGAGCGAGGTGGCGTTGCCCATGGCCTTCAGCACTCCGCTGGCGATGAACGGCGGGAGCACGGTGCCCGCATCTCCCACCAGGCAGAGACCGTCACGCGCGTAGGCCGGGACCTGAACCGAGTAGATGGCCTGGATCGAAGTGCTGGCCGTCCGCTCGATCAGGCCGAGAAAATATGGCGGGAGCGCTTCGGCCAGCCGCGACGTGAATCGCTCGCTCACCGACGGCGGGATCCGCCCGAACGGCACCGACCCGCTCGTCCGGCGACCTTCCTCGTCCACGAGAACGGAGTCCAGGCTCGCCGCCGGGACCTGAAGGTAGTAACCCCACATGACCATGCGCCGCTGCGTGCTGGCATTGCCGTCGGTCTCCGGGATGAGATACGCCACCCCGTGTCCGCCGCTGTACACCACGCGGGTCATCGTGCCGGTCAGAAACTCCCGATCAGCGTCGGTCTCTTCGGCAAGCCCTCGCCACAGCACGATGCCGCGATACGCGAGCTCGCTTCCCGGTGCGACCACCTCGCGCCCGGCCGAACGGTAACCGTCGGCGCACACGACCGCGTCGAACCTCTCCGACTGGCCGTCGCTCGTGCGGATCACCGGGTCGGCCGCGTGCGCGGTATCAAACGCGCTGACCGCGACGCCCGGCCGATAGGCTCCCTCGGGCACGCGGCGGCGCAGCTGCTCGAAGAAGTGGGCCCAGTTCACCCCGGCAAAGCTCAGCGGCAGGTCCCCGAGCCAGCGGCCGCGCGGCCGGTCACCGTCGCGGCAGAAATAGGGAGACCGGTCAACCCGACAGCGCGGGAAGTCCTGGTCGAGCAGGCCGCGGTCGATCATGCCGTTCAGCACATCCGTCGGTGTCCCGATGCCCGCTCCGCGGCTGGCCAGCTCCGCGGGCGAGCGCTCGAACACGCTGACCTGGTGACCGGCTTTCGACAACTCGGCTGCTGCAGCGCAGCCGGCAATCGAGCCTCCGACGATTGCTATCCGCAAGCCGCCCGCCATCGCCACCGCCTGCCTCCCGGGCATCCGTCGCATCCGGCCTTAATGTACCGAGTCCACCCATCGGACCGCTCGGACGGCTGGGATGGCGAGGACGACGGCGGCGCTCAGGGTGGCATAGGCAGCGGCGAAGCCGAGCATCCTGGCGGGCCCGACGGTGTCAGCGATTGAGCCGATGACCACCCACGACATCGAGCCAAGCGCATACGAGCCGGTCAGCGTGAACGAAGTGACGCGCCCCAGCATCTGAGCCGGGACCTGCTGCTGGGTGGCGGTACTGATGTAGGTGCTCGCCACAGCGCTTCCGGTTCCGCCCGCGAAGGCCCCGGCAGCCACGAGATAGAGCGCGGCGTGAGTGGCAAGCATGAGGCACGGAATCGGGTACCCGAACGTGCCGAGCGTCGCGACCAGCATCAGCCGGCGCGGCCGGCGGCCGACGAGGGCCAGGCCGGCCAGCACCGAGCCCGCCGCGTACGAGGCTGCGATGATCCCCCAGGCGCTCGCGCCGCCGAGGTACTGACGGGCCAGGATCGGCCCGAGCAGCAGGTAGGGGGCCCAGGTGAAGAGGTTAAACAGCGCGAACTGCAGTGTCGTGATCCAGAGCCAGGTCTGCGACCTGAAGACGGCCCAGCCGTCGGCGAGATCGCGAAACGCTGACTGACGCGCCGGGCTTGCCGCCGGGACTGCGAGCCGGGCCAGGCACGCTACGCTGACGCCGAAGCTGACCGCGTCGCAGGCGATGACCACGGCCGGACTCGACAGCGCGATCAGGCTTCCGGCCAGGGCCGGTCCGATGATGCCCGAGCCTGTCTGAACGACGCCGAGCAGCGCGTTGGCGTCGGGCAGCTTGTCGCGCGGAGCGATCTCGGCCCTCAGCCCGCCGAGGGCCGGGTTGAAGAAGCCCTCGCCGGTCCCGAGCAACCCGGCGAGCAGCGCGAACGACCAGATTGCCGGCCTGCCGGTGAACAGCAGCGCCGCCAGCGTGCCTTGCACCGCGAGCCGGATCGTGTCCGTGGTCAGCATGACGGGCCGCCGGCCGACACGGTCCGCCAGCACTCCGCCGCCAAGCATGACCGCCACCTGCGGCACGACGTCGGCCGCGAGGACGTAGCCGAGATCAGCCGGGCCGCCACCGCTGTCCAGGACGGCGAACGTCAGCGCAACGGAGGCCATGGCCGAGCCGAGCATGGACGTCGAGTAACCGACAAGGAAGGCGCGGAAGTTGCGCTCGTCCAGTGGCCCGAGCCGCCGGCGCAGCCAGCCGCTTCGGCCCTGCGGTGGCCGCCGCGGCGGTGCCTGACCAGTGTCGATGACGGATAGGCGTCCGCCGCTGCCGCCCCGTGAATGCAAAATTGATTTACTGCGATTACCAGTCAGCGACTCGCGTGAATCTGGCACGAAATTAAGAATGTCACGCATATTATTTTCCGGCAACGCAACCGTGATACTTAAGTTGACGAACTAGCAGCACAGCGCATCGTTGTCGCAGTAAATCGCTAGGTGGCGGTCCTTTCTGCTGTGAGCTAGCATGAGGGCGAGCCACGGAGGTAATGCAGCGTGAATATCCTGTGCAAGGTAAACATTGTGCCGGTTGAGTACGCCGTGGCCGTGGACCGTTTTCTGGCCGAGTCCGACCTCGCCCCAGGATCTCGACGCGTGTATCGGATCTCCTTGACCAGCTGGACCTGGGCGCTCGTCGGCTCGGTGGCGCCCGCCGGTACTGGCCGCCGGAAGGCGAGCCCGCCGGTCGTCCCGCTGGCCATGCTCGACGATCCGAGCGCCCGGCCCAGGCTGGCGGCAGCCGTGGAACAACGGCGCCGGCAGGCTGGGACGCGCACGGTCAACAGGGAGCTGTCCGCACTGCGCAGCGCAATCTCGTGGTGGCAGTTCAGGGACTGGGTGCGCACCGATCCCACTCTCGGGCTGCGCCAGCCGGCCAGCCCGCTGACGCCGCTGCAGCCGCTGAGCGACGTCCAGGTCGCTGCGCTCTTCCGGCTGCCCGCCGGACTGCGTGAGCAGGCCTTCTGGCATCTGCTGCGCGACAGCGGCGCCTCGGCACAGGCGGTTCTGGCGCTGAACGCCCACATGGTCGACGGCCGCAGTCGGCGCGCCAGGACGGACGCCGAGCCGATCGCCTGGTCGGCGGGCACGTGGCAGTTGCTGAGCTGGCTGCTGGCCGGCCGACGCGACGGGCCCGTGTTCGTGACCGACCGCCGCGCCCCGGCGGGGACGAGCGCCAGCGACCGGTGCCCGCTGACCGGCCGCGGCCGGATGTCCTACCGCCGCGCAGCAGAGATCTTCACCGAGCACACGCGGCCGCTTGACCCGGCCGGTCGTGGCTGGATGCTGCACCAGTTGCGGTCAGGCCATGCCCTGACGGCCTGACTTCGCCGTACAGGCCAAGACCCCGCCGCCAGTTACAGGCCAGACCCCGCCGCCAGCTCGAAGACGGTATACGGACGACGCGGCCCGACTTCCTCGGTCGTGACGACCGCGTCGGCAGGTCCCGCCTGCCGGATCTTGGCGGCGAACTCCTCCGCCTGATCGGCGTTGTTCGCCCCGACGACCAGGAACCGCCAGCGGCGCACGACCGAGTAGTTCTCCGCCGCGAGCCGCTCCGCCAGCGCTACGGCCTCGTGATGCCTGGGCACCTGCACTCGTACCTCGAACAGGGCGACGCCGGACTTCAGCGATTCGGCCGTTTCCTCAGCATCCAGTGAGCTTCGTTCGGCGGCTACCCCGGCGGGGGTGTCCGGTAGCGGCTGGTCGGCCGGCTCCCACCGCTCGGCGACCGGATGCCAGCGCTCGATCGTGTAGTCGGCCTGGATGCCCTGGCTCGCGAGCAGCTCGCTGACCGACTGGCGAGCGGCGGCGGCGGCATCCCTGGCGTGGGTATACAGGTAAAGCTCGTCGCGGCCGTCGGTGCCGACGACGACACGGCCGCCCAGGCGCTCGTGAACCTCGCGCTCGACTGTGTGGTTGCTGAGCGAGCCTGCCGCATGACCAGCCCGGCCCTTTTCGTGGAACCCGACCGTCACCCGCCAGTCGTTGCTGTCTGTCTGCGTCCCGCCGCCTGCCACGGCACTCTCGTCAGTCACGGGCGTGACTCTACCTTGCCCGGGATCACCAGCAGCCACGGCCGGTCCTGGCGCACGCAGCGGCTGCTATGGCACAGTTCCCGCATGGCGGGGCAAACTCCACCGCAGGCCGACGTCATGCTAACCGCCGATGACCTGCTCGGGGCGTGCGAGCGGTTCCTCGGCCCGGTCACGCTGGTCTCGGACATGTCCTGGCAGCTCGGGGACAACAAGGTTGTCCAGTTGTCCGACCGCTACGGTCGCTCGTGGATCGCCAAGGCAGTCCGTTATCAGGAAGCTTACGAGCGCGAGCTGTACGCGCTGCGGCGCTGGGCGCCTGCGCTTGCGGCCGGCGCTCCGGCGCTGCTGGCGGCCGATGACCAGCTACGGCTCCTGATCCTGGCCAGCCGGCCAGGTCGCCTGGCCGAGGAGACCGGCGCCGAGACCGACCCAGGCGTGCACGAGCAGGCGGGCCTGCTCACCCGCCGCCTGCACGATGCCGAGCCGCCGGTTCTCGACGGCGACATCGCCGCCTCGGCCGTAAGGAGGCTGGAGGTCTGGATAGCCCGCGGCGCGCACCTGCTGAGCGATGAGGACATCGGCTTCAGCCGGGAGGAGGTCCGCCCGCTCGCCACGATCGGGCCGGTGCCGAAAGTGCCCTGTCATCTCGATAACCAGCCGCGGAACTGGCTGGTAGACGACGCGGGAACAGTCAGCCTGATCGACTTCGGCATGTGCAAGCAGGAGGTGTGGGTTAAGGACGTCCGGCGGCTGTGCGTCCAGCAGTGGGTCGGCCGGCCCGACTTGCGGGACGCGTTCTTTGCCGGGTACGGCCGGGGGCCGACCGTGGCTGAGCTGACCCTGCTGCGCTGTTACGTGGTCTACAGCGCGCTCAGCACGATCGTCTACGCCAGCGAGCACGCCGACGCGGGCTTCGAGGAGCAGGGCCGCCGCACTCTCGCCGAGCTGCGGGCGGGCACCCTCACCGTGCCCTGATCGCGCCCCCGGCGAGCGCCTCAGCTCCCGGCGAGCAGGTCGGCGATGAGACCGGCGACCAGAGCGGCCCGCCCCGGCAGCTCATCGACAAGCACGTGCTCGTCGTCCGCGTGGGCTCCCCCGCCGACGGCGCCGAGCCCGTCAAGCGTCGGCGTGCCGATGCCCGCGGTGAAATTGCCATCGGACCCGCCGCCGACCGCGGCTTGGAGCGGCGGCGGGAGCCCGAGCCGCGTGGCCACGGCCACGGCACGATCGAAAAGTGCCGCGGAAGCGGCTGCGGGCAGCGGCGGCCGGTTCGCGCCGCCCGTGACCTCGACCACGGCTCCCGGCAGGCCGGGCCGCAGCGCGCGCATGGCGGCATCTACCCGCTCCTGTTCGGCCGCGTCCGGCACGCGCGCATCAACAGCGAAGCTGCCCGCATCGGGAACGGTGTTGGCAGTAGTGCCGGCCGACATGAGAGTCGGGGTGACCGTGGTGCCCGTGCCGGCGTTGCCCAGCGTGCTGACCGCGAGCACCTGGCGGGCCAGTTCCAGGGTCGCGTTGACACCACGCTCCGGTTCCAGCCCGGCATGTGCCGCCTTGCCGCGAACGGACACACGGTAATGCGAGACTCCCTTCCGCTCGGTCTTCAAGGCTCCGCCGGCCGCGGACGCCTCGAGCACCAGGGCGGCGACACACGCGCCTGCCTCCGCCTCGATGAGCGGGCGGGAGCTGGGCGACCCCACTTCCTCATCACCGGTGACCAGAATCGTCACGCCGCCCGCGCCTGCCAGTTCCGCCGCCGCGTGCAGCGCGATCACCACGCCCGCCTTCATGTCGAAGCAGCCGGGCCCGCGCAGCATGCCGTCGGTCACCGCGAACGGGTGCGCCGCCAGCGACCCGGCCGGCCATACCGTGTCGTGATGGCCGAGGAGCAGGACCCGCGCCGGGCCTTCTCCTAGCCGCCAGCGCAGGTGCGTCCGGCCGTCAAGGACGATCCGCTCGGGAGCCAGGCCGAGGCGCTGGGAGCCCACCCGCGCGACGACGTCCGCGCTGCCGGCGACCGCCGAAAGGTCGGCCGACGGCGACTCGCAGGTCACCATCGCCTCGGTGTCGGCGATCATCGACGGCAGCCGCGCCTCCATCCGGGTGACCAGGTTCGGCCAGTCCACCTCAGCTCACCTTCGGCGTGGCCCGGACACTGTAATGGAGGTACTTCTCGCCGGTGCGCAGTTCGTAGAACGTCACCGGAGTCCAGGTCTGTGACTGCGGCTCCCTCACGACGAACAGTCCGGGCTCGACCGCCACCATCACGTATTCCTGCACGGGATCGGGCGTCAGCTCGGCCAGCGGCCCGGTGACCGTCGTCCGCAAGACCGGGCCGTCGCCGGAGACCAGCACCTCCAGGCGGGCACCGGCCCGTTCGTAAACGCCCGCGTAAGGCCGCGCGTCCACCTCGACGGCGGTCGCCGGCGGGCTGAGCGGCCTGGGCATGTCGACGTCGGCGAGCTGGGCGAAGATCTCCCGGTACAGATCCTGGTACAGGTCTTTGGTGCTGCCGCCGTTGGTCAGCAGCGTCACCGCGAGACCTTCCCGTGGGAGCAGCCGGAGGAATGCTGACTGGCCGATCGTGTTCCCGTCATGTCCGATCAGCCGGCGCCCGTCCCATCCGAACCGGATCCAGCCGAGGCCCCAGGAGTCGCCGAGCGTGTGCTTGTCAGGCAGGTCGGCGTGCATGCCGGCCATGGCGGCCGCGCTAGCCTCGCTCAGCAGCCTGGTGCCGTCGGGCGCAAGTCCGCCAGCAAGGTGCAGTCGCGCGAAGCTCAGCACGTCGGCAGGCGTCGAGCAGATAATCCCCGCCGGGCCCAGCGATCGCGGCAGGCTCCAGATCCCGGCCCTGGCCGGCTCGCCGGTGCCCTCGCTGACGTGCCCGACCGCGGCCCGGTGCAGGAGGGCTTCCTCCGGTAGCGTCACCGTGTGCTCAAGGCCCAGTGGGCTGAAGATCCGGTCGCGCATCGCCTTGTCCCACGTGCCACCGGTCAGCTTCTCGATGACCCGCCCCGCCAACGCGAACCCGGAGTTGCAGTACGACCACGTCGCGCCGAGCGGGTGGTTCTGCCCGGCCTCGCCGAGCCGGGCCACGTACTTCTCGACGCAGTCGTCGCCGCGCCCGGTGTCGGTGAATACGTCACCGTCAATGCCGCTGGTATGCGTCAGGAGGTGCCGCATCGTCACCTGCTTGGTGACATCAGGGTCGGCGAGCCGCAGCTCGGGCAGCACGTCCGCGATAGGCGCGTCGAGGTCGAGCAGACCCTCGTCGACCAGCTGCATGACGACGGTCGCGGTCCAGGCCTTGGAGATCGACCCGACCTGGAACAGTGAGTCGCTAGTCACCTCGACGCCGGTTTCCTTGTTCAGCACGCCGTAGGCGAGCTCGACCAGCTCGTCGTCCCGGCCCTGGCTGACCCGCAGTATTCCGAGCGCGGCTCCAGGGACGCGGTGCCTGTCGGCCAGCACGGCCAGCCGCCGCTGCCAGTGGGCGGCATCGATGCTGGGCCGGCGCGGACCCGCGGCGTCGCCTGCATACTGCTCGACCCACTCCACGACGCGCCGGTTGACGTCGATGCGGTGCGACGGCTTCCCGTCGAGGATGAACAGGTGCGAGGCGTCCGGGTACAGGACCAATTTGGTGGGCACGCCTCGCTCGTACAGCGCCGTGTGCCACTGCTCGGCCTGGCCGATCGGGCAGCGAACATCGGCGGCCCCGTGCAGGATCAGCGTCGGCGTCCGGACGTTCGTGACTTGTGCCATCGGGGACATGGCCGCGTAGGCGGCCTGCTCGGCCCAGGGCTGGCCGCCGAGCTCGAACTCACTGATGTGATGGCCGCCATCCGAGGTGCCGGCCATGCTGACCAGGTCGCTGACTATGCCCCCGGCGACCGCGGCCGCAAACCGGTCGTCCCGGCTGGTCAGATAGCAGGTCATGAAGCCGCCGTAGCTGTAGCCCGTCACCGCGAGCCGTCCGGGGTCGGCCAGCCCTTCCGCCACGAGCGTGTCGATCGGCTCGAGGAAGTCCCTGGCGTCGGCCTGCCCCCACCCGCCGAGCGCGGCGTTGAAGAACCGTTCGCCGTACCCGTCGCTCGCCCTGGGGTTTACCAGCAGCACAGCCCAGCCACGGGCGGCAAGCTCCTGATGGTAGACGTGCACCGGGTCGGCCGCCCCGTTCCATGCATTGTGCGGCCCCCCGTGAACATCGAGCAGCAGCGGCTGCGGACGGGCCGCAGCCGGATCGCGGATCAGCCAGCCGTGCACGGTCGTGCCGTCCGAGATCTCGAACTCCCGCTCCTCGCGCGCGAAGAACTCCATGTCGTCAAGGCTCGCGCCGTGGCTGGTCCTGACGGTCTCCTCGCCCGTGCCCAGGTCGACCGTGACGATCTCGCCGTATGAGGTAGGCGTGGCCAGCACGACCGCCAGCGTGCCGCCCGCGACGGACAGGCCGCCGACAACGCGGCCGGATCCGGTGACCACGGGCCGGGGCGGTCCGTCCTTGGTCACCGCGTACGCATGGCTGCAGCCGTTATCGCGTACGCAGAACACTACGGTCTGTCCGTCTCCGGCCAGCTGCGGCGGCGCCCCAGGGTACGCAGGGCCACCGGGCATGACGTTGCGGTCGAGCGGCCCGGCCAGGTTCGTGACCTGCCCGCCGTCGAGTGGAACGCGCAGCAGCCCGGAGTGACCCACCGGCCGGCCCACGGTGCCGACGACGAGAAGAGCCAGCCCGTCCGCGGTCCAGGTGGTGCGGCCGCCGGTGCCCTCGGGCAGGCCGACCAGCTCCGGCTGAGCCGCCGGGTCGGATACCTCGAGCACGTAGACCGGCGCGCCCATGGTCAGGTCAGAGTCGGGCGGCGTCGTCGCGGCGAACGCCAGCCGACTCGAGTCGGGCGACCAGGATGGCCGGGCGGCGTGCCAGTCACCGCTGGTGACCTGCCGGCACTGCCTCGTCGCCATGTCGACGACGTGCACGTGGTTGCGCACGGTGCGGAGCAGGCCCGCGCCGTCGGACTGGTAGTTCAGCCGATCGGCCACGATGGGCGCCGCCGCGCGCCGGGCCCTGGCCTTCTTGTCCTCCCCCGCTGCGGCGTCCATATCCGCCGGCGCGGTGAAGGCGATCCTCGAGCCGTCCGGGCTCCAAGCTGGTGGCCCCGCCCCGAGCGGCAGCGTCGTGAGCTGCTCCGGCTCGCCGCCGGCGGCCGGCAGCGCCCAGACCTGGGCCGGGCCGTCCTCAGCCCGCAAGAACGCTATCCGGGCCCCGTCGGGCGACCAGGCGGGCGCGGAGTCCGACTTGCCGCGCGTCAGCTGCGCGGGTTCTCCCGCCACCGCGCCGACCCGCCACAGCGTCCGCACGGTCCGGTCCGCGTCCGCATCGATGGTGGCGAGCACGTAGGCGATCTGGCTGCCGTCCGGGGCTACTGCAGGTTGTTCCGGCACGGCAAACGTGGTCAGGTCATCAATGCGCTGGCGTCGTGTCACCGGGGCGTGCCTCCTCCGTCAGGGTGCTGCTAGTTATGGCCCGAGGTCGCGGCGTCGCTCGCGGCCGCCCCGCGGTCGGGCCAGGCGGCGTCGGCGCGCCGCGTTGCCCGCCCGCTGTGGATGTATAGCGCCCGCCCGGTCCCGTCGTCGCCAAGGAACACGCGCGTCTCGTGCCGTCCGTGCTCCGCCCGCACGGAAATGAGCGTGTCCGGCTCAAGCGGTACAAGCTCCTTGCGGGCGGCCTGACGCCCGAACTCGGCGGCGATGCCCTTGGGGGTCTCGTCCAGCCAGATCCGTCCCGACTCGTCCTGCGACACGGTCAGTTCGGTTATCTCGCTGGCGTAGGTGCCGAGGTAGCGGCGGGCGTCAACCTGCGCCGGCTCGGCAGGCGGGGTTGGCTGCGTTGGCAGCTCGACCCCGGCCAGCTCTCGCAGCAGGTCGCCGAAGATCTCGTCGTACACCGCCCCAGGGTTCCCGCCGTTGGTCAGCAAGGCAATGGCGACGTCTCGTTCCGGGACGACGCGCAGGAATGCGGACTGGCCGATGGTGTCGCCGTCGTGCCCGATGACGGTGCCACCAGGCAGGTCGTAGATCTCCCAGCCGAGCCCCCAAGCGATGGCCATCACGCCGGGCGCTGGCACCTTGACCTGTGGCTCGGCCATCGCCTTGACGCTGGCCGGACTCAGCACCACCGTACCGTCGGCCGCCTTGCCCCCGGCCACGTGCATGCGCGCGAACGTCAGCAGGTCGCGCGGCCGCATCGACAGGACCGACCCGGCGGGCGCGTTCGAGCGCATGAGCGCCCAGACCGGTGCGGGAACCGGGTCGGCGTCCGGCGCTGGCTGAATGTGCCCGACCGCGACCCGGTGCAGGATCGCCTCGTTCGCGCTCGTAGCGGCGTGCGTGAGCGCCAGTGGCTTGAAGAGATGATCTCTTAGGCAGGCATCAAACGGCTTGCCGCGCAATACCTCCACGATCCGGCCGAGGACGCAGTACCCGGCGTTGTTGTACGAGAACATCGCACCGGGCGGGAACAACTGGGCGACGGTAGCCAGGGTCGCGACGTACTTCTCGACGCACTCGTCGCCGTCTCCCGTGTCGGTGAAAAGGTCGCCTTCAAAGCCGGCGGTGTGGCACATCAGCTGCCGTGTCGTGATCTGCGCCCCGGCGGACTCATCGGCGAGCCGTAGGTCAGGCACGTACCGGCGAACGGGAGCGTCGAGGTCAAGCTGGCCCGCCTCGACGAGCTGCATCAGCAGCGTCGCCGTCCAGACCTTGGTGATCGAGCCGACCTGGAAGAGCGAGTCAACGGTCGCTTCGACGCCGGTCGCCTTGCTCAGCAGGCCGGCCGCGTGTTCTCTTACCTGACCGCCGACCGATACCGCGAGGGCTGCGCCCGGCACCTGGTTCTCGGCGAGCAGGCTCGGGAGACGATCTTGCACACGCTGGCTGATCTCATCCAGATTCGGCATGTACCGACCATAGGCCACGACACGTCGGGAACCAGACGGCCAGTCGGCCTTCAGCGACGACTCGGCTGCCTACTGGCCGAACATCCAGAAGGTCTGGGCCTCATACCCGCTTGAGCTGGCGGAAGCTGGCGGAACGTACACCTGCTGGAACCCGGTTGGTATCGGGGCGGAGAGGTGGGCCAGGTTGGCCCTGGTCGGCGCCAGCAACCCGAACTGGGTGGTCGTCTGCCATCTCTGGCCGGGTTGCGACCAGGTGATCACCATGCGCGACGGCAGGTAAGTCGACGGGTTGACCAGAACGACTAGCGAAGCGAAGGCGTAGCCACCTCCACCCGACTGCACGAGCCGGACGAGGTCGGCCCGGCCGACTCGCTGATGGCCTGCGGCCGTGAGCAGCTTGCAGCCGACCAGCGCACGGATCGTGGCCGGCCAGTTGGTCAGGTCGTTCGGGTTCAGGTCCAACGTCGCCAGGACGCCTCGCGCATCGGAGCAGCCCAACTCAGCCTCGAAGCCCGTGAGCTCTTGGCGGATGACAGCCTGGTGCAGGTACTGGACCGTCAGCATCCGCAGGCCGCCAGGGACTCTGGCAGCCGTGAGGCTGAAGAACGGACGCCCCGAGCTGCTGTATTCAACCTCGTTGAACCGGTCGCGAGTGGCCCAGGCCAGGTCGGCGCGGTAGGGAAAGCTGGACGCAGCGGCCGGGCTGAGGCCGGTAAAGGTCGTGCGAATGAAAAAGATGTCATCGGCCCGGCTGGCCGCCGCGAGAGCGTCGTCGACGTGGGTGGCGACATAGCCAAGGTCTCGGACCTGCGCGCCGCCGAGGTCTTGGACCTGAGCGCCGGAGCCGTCGGCGACGTTCGTGAGCGCGACCGCCGCACCCGCGATCACCCCCATGGCAGCGGCCGCAGCGGACACGCCTGCCCTGACCCGGCGCTTGCGCCACCGCAGGAACGATCTGCGCGCGAGCCCAGAAGGCATTACCACGTGCTCGGCGAACTGCTCCATGCTGCTGCGAAGCTCGTCTGTGAACTGGGCGTTCATACGGCGGTCCCCTGTCCGTGTGATGCGTCGGCCTCTGGTCGGGCGGCACTGAGCTGGCGCAGGCGGGCCAGTGCCCGCGCCGTCGTTGACTTGACTGTGCCGACAGTGCAGCCGAGGATGTCGGCGGCCTCGGCCTCGTTCAGCTGCTCCCAGTACCGCAGCACGATGACGGCACGCTGCCGCGGGGGCAGCTGAAGCAGCAGGCGGATGAGGGCGTCCCGCCGATCCACCTCGTCGGTCCGGTCCTGGACAACGGCGGGCTGCAATGGGCGTAGCAGGAGGTATTTCCTGCGGAAAAGTCCTTGCTGGCGCCAGCCGTCGGCGGCCAGATGGTAGAGCGTCTTGCGGAGGTAGGCCTCAGGGTCGCCCGTGATGCTCGCTCGGCGCCTGAACAGCCGCTCCAGTGCCGCCTGCAGAAGGTCTTCGCCGGCCTCCTGGCTACCGGTGAGCAGGACCGCCGCCCGCAGCAGCGGCTTGCCCCGCTGGGCCAGGAACAACTCCAGATCGTCGGCCGCGTGGGCACGGTCCATGCGGCTGCCTCCGTCCTCCGGCGATGGCCATTCAAGCTTGTCGCCATCCAAGTACGGGCGACCGTCGCAAAAGGTTGCCTCGGCAGCGCGGCGAATGCAGACAGGTCCTGACGGCCCGTCTTGACCGATGCGGCCAGCGACGGGGCAGTGGAGGGCACTCTGCTGCCGTATGGCAGCGTCCTGAACAGCATCAGAGGTAAACGTGCCGCCTCAAGACGGGTTGTTTCAGAATCGGCCGGCGCGGCT
>JASHOL010000017.1 GCA_030041135.1 Streptosporangiaceae bacterium
AGCAGCCAGGCTCGCCCTGCCGCACCGGCTCCGCCGCGGCCCCTTCGACAACCCCGGCCTCGACTCCGACCGGCTCGACGAAGCGCTCAGCGGCGAGGACGAGCCGGAGCCGCCGCCTGACGATGGCGGCGGCGGGCAGCCGGCCGGCGACGACAGCGCCACATCGCCGCAGCCGCAGGCCGGCCAGGGGGAGCACGCGACAGCGGACGCTGGCCAGCCGCCCGATCCAGGGCCGGCCGATCGGCCCGAGACCGGAATGCCGCCGGACGACGGCTCGCAGCATCAGGAACCGTCCCGGCCGCCGGGACCGCGGACGGCCGCCGCTCCCGGCCAGGCGTTCGGCGTCCGGCACCTGCAAGCATCGGGGCTCGGCACAGGAACCGGCGGCAACCGGTCACGATCGCGCGGCCCCCGCGGCCGCCCGGCGGCCAGCATCGCGACCAGAAATCGCCCCGACCTGATCCCGACACTGCGGGCGGCCGCGCTCGCCCGGCCCGGCGAGCCATTCCTCCTCACGAGCCAGGACCTGCGCCGCTGGCTTCGCCGGGGACGCGAGTCCAACCTGGTCATCCTGCTGCTCGACACCTCCGGCTCCATGGCGGCCAGGCGGCGGAGCCAGACCGTCACGACCGTGGCGCTGTCGCTGCTGGCCG
Source organism: Streptosporangiaceae bacterium (assembly GCA_030041135.1). Lineage (GTDB taxonomy): Bacteria > Actinomycetota > Actinomycetes > Streptosporangiales > Streptosporangiaceae > JAJYUU01. Next base: position 654 of record JASHOL010000017.1, read on the forward strand.
ACTCCTACCGGCGGCGGGACCGGGTAGCGGTCCTGACCTTCCGCGGCAACGCGGCGACAACCGTCGTGCCGCCGACCAGGTCGGTCGAGCTGGCGGCCCGGCGGCTGCATGAGCTGCCGGTCGGCGGCCAGACGCCGCTGGCGGCCGGGCTCGATGCGGTCGCCGACCTGATCGGGCGCGAGCGCTGGCGGGACCCGGACCGGCGCCCGTTGCTGGTCGTCGTCACCGACGGCCGCGCCACCGGCGGCACCGATCCCTTCGGGACGGCAAGCCGCGTCGCTCGGCGGCTGGCCGGCGTCGCCAGCATCGTCGTGGATGCCGAGGACGGTCCCGTACGACTCGGCCTGGCCGGCCGCATCGCCGCCGACCTCGGTGCCGAACTGGTGAGCGTGTCCGGACTGGCCTCGGCCAGCCCGGCCCGGCGCGACGAGGCCGCACAGGAACTGGCCGCCGTCATCAAGGCAGCCACCAAGACACGGGAGGCAGCCTGATGCCGCAAGGCAAGGTCACAGAGGTACCAGACGACGGGCTGACCACTAGGGAGCGGCGCACGCTGCCGCTGCTCGTCGTGCACACAGGCGACGGCAAGGGGAAGTCCACGGCCGCGTTCGGAATGGCGCTGCGCGCGTGGACCGCGGGCTGGCCGATCGGCGTCTTCCAGTTCACCAAGAGCCCGAAGTGGAAGAGCGGCGAGGAAGCCGCGCTCAAGTCGCTCGGCAGCGTTCACGAGAGCACGGGGCAGGGCGGCCCGGTGACCTGGCACAAGATGGGCGAGGGCTGGTCGTGGCTGCGCACGCAGCCCGAGGACCACGAGAAGGCGGCCAGGGCCGGCTGGGACCAGGTGAAGGCAGACCTGGAGCGCGAGCGGTACCGGCTGCTGATCCTGGACGAGTTCACCTATCCGGTCAGCAACGGCACGCTCGACGTCACCGAGGTGCTCGCGATTCTCGCGGCCCGGCCCGGCACCCAGCACGTCGTGATCACCGGTCGGCGCGCGCATCCCGACCTGGTTGCCGCCGCCGACCTGGTCACCGAGATGACCAAGATCCGCCACCCGATGGACGCGGGGCGCAAGGGCCAGGCCGGCATCGAATGGTGACATCATCACAGTGCTGACATCGCAGGCCCGGATCGTTATCGCCGCGACCCGGTCGGGTGACGGCAAGACGACCGTCGCCACCGGGCTGATGGCCGCTCTGCGCGCCGCGGGCCTGCGCGTCTCCGGGCATAAGGTCGGCCCTGACTACATCGACCCTGGCTACCACGCGGCCGCGACCGGTCGTCAGGGCCGCAACCTCGACCCCTGGCTGACCAGCGAGGATCTTATCGCGCCGCTGTTCCTGCACGGCTGCCAGGGCGCCGACATCTCGGTGATCGAAGGCGTGATGGGGCTGTTCGACGGCGCCGCGGGCCGGGGTGACTTCGCCAGCACCGCGCACGTCGCCCGGCTGCTCAGGGCGCCGATCATCCTGGTGGTGTCGGCGGGCGGGGCGGGCCGGTCGATCGCCGCGACCGTGCAGGGCTTCGCCCGTTACGATCCGGCCGTCCGGGTTGCCGGGGTCGTGCTCAACCAGGTGTCGTCGCCGCGGCACGAGCAGATCCTGCGTGAGGCACTCGAGGGTACCGGCATTCATGTCGCCGGGGCCCTGCCGGCCGAGGCGGTGCTGCACACGCCGTCGCGGCACCTCGGCCTCGTGCCCGCGGCCGAGCGCGCCGCCGGGGTCAGGGACTGGCTGCCGGCGCTGACAGCCATCGTTGACCGGCACCTCGACCTGGACCTGCTGACCGCGATCGCCCGCACGGCGCCGCCGCTGCCGGGCGCACCGTGGTCGCCCTCGCCGGCCGACTGGGAGGGCGGGGGCGGCAACGGCAAGCCCCCGGCGCGGATCGCCGTCGCAGCCGGACCCGCGTTCACGTTCGGGTACGCCGAGCACCGCGAGCTGCTGGCCGCCGCGGGCGCGGAAGTTGCCGAGTTCGACCCGATCTGCGCCGGCGCGCTGCCGGACGGAACCGACGCGCTCATCGTCGGCGGCGGATTTCCCGAACTGTACGCGGCTGATCTGTCGGCCAATGAGGGCCTGCGGGCCGAGGTCGCACGCCGGGTGGCCGCGGGGATGCCGCTCGTCGCCGAGTGCGCGGGACTGCTGTGGCTCGGCAGCTCGCTCGAAGGTCATCCCCAGTGCGCGGTCTTGCCGGCCGCCGCGACAATGTCGCCGAAGCTGACGCTCGGCTACCGCGAAGCGGTTGCGCTGACCTCAAGCCCGCTCGCCGCGGCCGGGACGGTTGTCCGCGCGCACGAGTTCCACCGGACCACGAGCACGCCGGCGCACGGCGACTCCCCGGCCTGGCAACTGCGCGACGGCAGCCAGCAGGGGTGGGCGACGCCGACGCTGCTGGCGTCGTACCTGCACGCGCACTGGGCCGGCCTGCCAGACGCCGCGCGACGACTCGTCGGCGCGGCCCTGAGCACCAGGGCTGCCGCCCGATGACGACCCGCGCGAGCGAAGCGCTAACCGCCGGCGACGTGACAGTCGCCGACCTGGCCCACCACGGGGATGCTGACCTCGTACCCGGCCTGGTCGACCTCGCCGTCAACGTCAGGTCGTCAGGAACGCCGCGCTGGCTGGCCGCGCTTATCCGCGACGCCGACCTGTCGGCCTATCCCGATCAGCGCCCGGCGGCCGGCGCAGTCGCCGCCCGGCATGGGCGGGCGCACAGCGAGGTCTTGCTGACCGCGGGCGCTGCCGAGGCGTTCGTGCTGTTGGCTCGGGCGCTGCGCCCGCGGCATGCGGTGGTGGTGCATCCGCAGTTCACCGAGCCGGAGGCGGCGCTGCGCGCGGCCGGTCACCACGTCAGCCGGGTCGTCCTGCCGTTCCCGTTCGCACTCAAGCCGGCACTGGTGCCGGCCGACGCCGACGTGGTCTTCGTGGGGAACCCGACGAACCCCACGTCCATTGCGCACCCGCGCGCAACGATCCTTGCCCTGCGCCGGCCTGGCCGGACCGTGGTCGTCGACGAGGCGTTCGCCGACTGCCTGCCTGCCGAGCGCGAGTCGGTGGCGACCGAGCCTGACCTTACCGGAGTCGTCGTCATCCGCAGCCTGACCAAGACGTGGGGCCTGGCAGGCCTGCGGGCCGGCTACGTGCTCGCCGCACCTGACGTGATCGCCCGGCTGGCCGCCGGGCAGCCGCCCTGGCCGGTCAGCTCGCCGGCGCTCACCGCGTGCGTCGCGACCGCGTCGGCGGCTGCGCTTCGCGAGGCAGCGGACTGGGCGAGGGAACTGGCGGCCGAGCGCGCCCACCTGGTGGCCAGGCTCGCTGATCTTCGCGGGATCCGGGTCGTCCCTGACCCGGCAGCCTCGTTCGTGCTGCTCGACACCGGGATCGCGAACGTCCGCACCCGCCTGCACGCCCGCGGCTTTGCCGTCCGGCGCGGTGAGACGTTTCCCGGGCTGGCACCGGGCTGGATCCGCGTCGCGGTCAGGGACCGCATGACATCAGACCGGTTCGCGCTCGCGCTCAGGGAGATCGCCGGCCATGCCTGACGACGCGGCCGCGGCGACGGGCCGCGTCGTCCTCGTGGGCGGCGGACCGGGGGCCGACGACCTCATTACCGTACGCGGCCTCGACCGGCTCATGAGCGCAGACGTCGTCATCACCGACCGGCTCGCCCCCGTCGGCCTGCTCACGCGGCTTGGCCCGCACGTGGAGGTCATAGACGCGTCCCGGATGCCTGGCCAGCCGACGCTCACCTACGACCAGATCACCGACGTCATGATCGATCGTGCCCTGGCCGGGCGCACGGTTGTCCGGCTCAAGGGCGGCGACCCGTTCGTGTTCGCGCACGGGGCGCAAGAGGTCGCGTCCTGCGCGGCGGCGGGAATCCCGGTCGAGGTCGTGCCGGGGGTGACGAGCGCCACTGCCGCGCCCGCGCTGGCCGGCCTGCCGCTGACGAGCAGCGAGGGCGCGGCCGGGTTCACCGTCGTATCTGGCCACCTGCACCCGGACGACCCGGCCTGCCGCATCGACTGGTCGGCACTCGCCCGCAGCGGCACGACCCTGGTCATCCTCATGGGCATGCGCCAGCTTCCGGCGATCACCAGGCGGCTGATCAGCGACGGCGTGGCCGCCGAGGCCGCCACTGCCTGCATCGCCAGCGCCAGCCTCAGCGAAGAGCGCGTCGTGCGGGCCAGGCTCGCGGACCTCCCGACCGCGGTCGAGGCGGCCGGCCTGACCAACCCGGCAACCGTGGTGATCGACACGACCTGCACGCTGGCGCAGTCAGGCTCGGCCAGATTGTCAGAGCCGGGCCGTACCCTGGCCGCACGATTGCCGACGAAAGTGAGTGGATGACGTGCCTGACGTAAAAGATGACCTGCACCGTTCGCTCCAGGCCAGCCGAGCCACGATGCTGTCCAAGCTCGACGACCTCAGCGAGTATGACCGTCGCCGCCCGATGACACCGACGGGCACGAACCTGCTCGGCCTGGTGAAGCACTTGGCCGGGCTGGAATACGGATACCTCGGCGAGTCGTTCGGGCACCCGGCCGAGGAGACGCTGTCGTGGATCGAGGACGGCTCGATCTGGGAGGGTGCCGACATGTGGGCCAAGCCCGACGAGACCAGCGAGTACATCATCAGTCTCTACCGGCGCGCGTGCGCCCACTCCGACCGGGTCATAGCCGCGCTCGATCTTGAGGCGCCGGGATCGGTGCCGCACTGGCCCGAGGATCGGCGGAAGACGACCCTGGGTGCGATGCTCATCCGGATGGTTGCCGAGACAGCGCAGCACGCCGGGCACGCGGACATAGTCAGGGAGCTCATTGACGGCAGGGGCGGGCCAGATCAAGACGGCATTGACGAAGCCACGTGGCGTGAGTACGTCGCGAAGGTTCGGGCCGCAGCCGACGCATTCGCCCCCAGCCCGGAGCCCCAGCCGTAACCTGATGCCACGGAACCGACGTGCCGGCGATGCGTGGAAGGGCGGTGGCGATGAAGCTGCCTCCGGTTGAGTACGAGGCACCTACTACTGTCGCTGAAGCCCTCGGGTTGCTGACCGAACACCAGGACGAGGCGAGCGTCCTCGCCGGGGGCCAGAGCCTGATCCCGCTCCTGGCGCTTCGGCTCGCCCGGCCGGCGATGCTCGTCGACATCAACGGGCTGCGGGAGCTGTCGGGGATGTCGCTGACCGGCGGCTGGCTGGCCGTCGGCGCGATGACGCGCGAGTACATCGCTGAGGAGTCCCCGGTTGTCGCCGAGAGCGTGCCTTTGCTCGCCGCGGCCCTGCCCTTGATCGGGCACGAGGCGATTCGCAGCCGCGGCACGATCGGCGGCAGCCTGGCGCATGGCGATCCGGCCGCCGAGCTGCCCGCCGTCGCCCTGGCTCTTGACGCCGAGTTCGTGGTGCGCAGTCAGTCAGGCGAGCGCATCATCCCGGCCGCGGAGTGGTTCGAGGGCTACCTGACAACGTCACGCCGGCCCGACGAACTCCTGGTCGAGGTGCGCTTTCCGAGAGCAGGACCAGGCACAGGCGTTGCCTTCCTTGAGGTCGCGCGGCGCCATGGCGACTTCGCCATCGTCGGCCTGGCTGCGTCCCTGACGCTGGCCGACGGCCTGATCGGCGATGCCCGGCTGGCATTGGCCGGCGTGTCCGACATCCCGGTTCGCGCCGTCGACGCGGAGCACCTGCTCTTCGGCCAGAGGCCGTCGGACGATCTGTTCGAAGAGGCGGCCCGGCGGGTGGCCGCCGTGATCGATCCGCCTGCCGACCTGCACGGGTCGTCGGAGTACCGGAGAAAGCTCGCGGCCACCCTGGTCCGCCGCGGGCTGCAGGCAGCCGCGGCCGACGCCGGCGAGAGGCGGTGACGGATGGTCGACATAGCCGTGACGGTGAATGGCGTCGCCAGGGGCGGCTGCGTAGAGCCGCGCAGGACGCTGGCGGACTTCCTGCGGGAAGACCTCGACCTCACCGGGACCCACGTCGGCTGCGAGCACGGAGTCTGCGGCGCGTGCACGGTCATCGTCGACGGCCGGGCGGTGCGCTCGTGCCTGATGCTGGCCGTGCAGGCCGCCGGCAGCGAGGTCACCACGATCGAGGGGCTCGCGCCTGACGATGGCCTTGGCCTGCTGCAGCAGGCGATGTGGGACTCGCATAGCTTCCAGTGCGGATTCTGCACGCCGGGGTTCGTCATGCAGGCCACCGCGTTCCTCAGTGCCCACCCAGGCGCCGACGAGCAGGAGATCCGGGCGGCGCTGTCCGGCAACATCTGCCGGTGCACCGGCTACCAGAGCATCATCGACGGCGTCCTGCTGGCCGCGGAGCGCAGCCGCCAGGGCTGAGTGAGAGGAGCCGACGTGGCGGGAATAGTGGCCGAGCGCTACACCGGCGCCAGGATCAAGCGCTCGGAGGATCCCCGCATCCTGACCGGCGCGGGCCGGTACGTCGACGACATCAAGCTGCCGGGCATGCTGCACGCCGCGTTCGTGCGCTCGCCGCTGGCCCACGCTCGCGTGCTCTCGGTCGACGTGTCGGAGGCGCGGGCGCTGCCGGGGGTCGTCGCGGCCTTTACCGGAGCGGACCTGGAGGCGATGACGGTCCCAGGGCCTGACGCGCTGATGGCTCTCATGGGTGCATCGGGCCCCAGCCCCGAGTTCACCCTGCTGGCGACGGACAGGGTGCGCTTCGTCGGCGACCCCGTGGCGATCGTCGTCGCGGAGGACCGCTACCTCGCCGAGGATGGCTGCGACCTGGTCGAGGTCGAGTACGACGACCTGCCGCCCGTCGCCAGTGCCGCGGTCGCACTCGACCCGGAGAGCATGCCGGTGTTCGCGAACCTGGGTGACAACATCGCCCGGCCGCACTCCCGCAGCGAGTTCGGCGACGTTGCCGCGACGTTCGCGGCCGCCGAGCGCGTCTTCGACTTCCACATCGACGTGCACCGGCACCAGAACGTGCCGATGGAGGGACGCGCCTGCGTCGCCAGCTTCGACGCCGACCTCGGCGTCATGACGGTCTACGCGGCCACGCAGAGCGTTCACGTGACCAGGCTCGCCGTCGCCATGCGGCTCGGCCTCGAGCATGACAAGGTCCGCGTCCTGGCCGGGGACGTCGGCGGCTCGTTCGGCCTGAAGATCGGCGCGTCACGGGAGGAGCTTGCCGCCGCGGCCGCCGCCCGTGCCGTCGGCCGGCCGGTCAAGTGGGTGGAGGACCGGGGCGAGAACCTGACCGCCTCGGGACAGGCCCGTGAGGAGAGCTTCGATGTCCAGGCCGCCGTCAGCAACGACGGTGACCTGCTCGGCCTTGACGTGAAGGTGGTCATCGACACTGGCGCGTACCCGGGGATGGGCACGATGGTGCCGTCCATCATGCAGGAGATGCTGCCCGGTCCTTACCAGTTCGCGGCCCTCGGCTTCGAGTCGACCGCCGCCATCACCAACAAGGCGTCCTACGTCGCCTACCGCGGCCCGTGGGCGTCCGAGACCTTCGTTCGGGAACGGGCTATCGACCTCATCGCGAAGGAAATCGGCATCGGCCCGGTCGAGATCCGGCGGCGCAACTTCGCCCCCCGCACCGACCCGCCGGCCGTCATGATTACCGGACGCCCGCTCGTCGGAGTCACGTCGAGCGAATCACTCGACCGGGTGGCCGAGCTCGTGGATCTTCCCGCTTTCCGGCGTCGGCAGGCCGAGGCGCGGCAGCACGGCCGCTACCTCGGCATCGGCATGGCCACGTTCATCGAGGCCGCCCCCGGTCCGCGCCCGCCCGGCGGGCCCAGCGGCCCAATGGGCATGGAGTCCATGCGCCTTCGGCTCGAGGAAGATGGCATCGTCGCGCTGTTTACCGGCCAGATGCCGCACGGCCAAGGTCACCAGACGACCCTGGCTCAGATCGCCGCCGACGAATTCGGCGTCCCGTTCGAGCAGGTTCGCGTCGTCGTCGGCGACACCGACGTCGTCCCGTTCGGCCTGACCGGCGGCAGCCGGTCGGCCACCATGACCGGCGGCGTCGCCCTCCACGGCGCCAGGCAGCTCAAGGTCAAGGTGCTCGACTTCGCATCCCATCTCATGGAAGCCAGCGCGAGGGACCTCCAGATCACCGACGGCAATATCTGGGTGCGTGGCGACCCGGCGAGCGCGATCCCGGTGAGGGAGGTCGCGCGCCAGGCGGCATCGGGCCAGTTCGCGGACGTTGACGCCAACCTCGAGGTCCAGGCTAGGTTCGACGGCGGCGAAGGCGGATGGTCAGGCGGCACCCACTGCGCGATCGTGGAAGTCGACGACGAGACCGGCCTGGTCAAGGTGGAGCGGTACGTCGCCGTCGAAGACTGCGGTGCCCTTATCAACCCCGCCGTCGTCGAGGGCCAGATCCGCGGCGGCGTCGCGCAGGGCATCGGCGCGGTGCTGCTCGAGCGGTCGGCATATGACCAGTACGGCAACTTCCAGTCGGCCACGTTCATGGACTACCTGCTGCCCACCGCCTGCGACATCCCCCGAATCGAGGTAGAGCATCTCGAGACCGTGCCGCTAGACGCCGACGTCAACTTCCGCGGCGTGGGAGAGGGAGGCATGATCGTCGCGCCGCCGACGATCGTGAACGCGATCGAGGACGCGCTCGCCCCCTTCGGCGTGCGTATCTACGAGCAGCACCTCCCCCCGGCCCGCATCCTGGAGCTCATAGCCGCGGCGACCGACCGGGACAGCAGCCTGCATGCCGACCGGCAAGGCCGGCGCGGGTCGTCCGCTTGAATGCCGCGACGAGCGCGATCGGCCGGTCCGTTCTGGGCCCGCTGCCTACCGCCATCACCCTGCTGCCGTAGCCAGAATCTGCCCTGGTGCCGGAACTGAAATGGTTCGCCGCCAATACGGGCGGCCTGATCCGCAGTAGTTTTTACTTGCCCGTCACCTGACGGTCGCTTTACTTGGCTTACATCGGAATGCGGACATGCTGTCCTCGCTCGGGTGGCCGCGTTCCGGTCGATCTTGCTCGGCCGGAACGGTTTCGTGTGCTCGCGGTGCCTGCTCCTTCGGCGTTAGGAGATCTTGCGTGGCGATTGAAGTTAGTCGGCGCCAGCTAATGGCGTCGGCAGGCGGGATGGTTCTGGCGTCGTTCGCCTTGCCGTCCAACCTGCGGAAGATCATCGACGGCGCGTCACCAGCGCGCCTAAGCTCGGCGCATACCGCGCCCATCTCCGAGGTCAAGCACGTCGTCGTGCTGATGCAAGAGAACCGATCATTCGACCACTACTTCGGCGCCATGCCCGGAGTGCGTGGCTTCGGTGACCCCTCGGCGATCCCCGGCGTCTTCAAGCAGCCGGACCCGAAAAATCCCGACGGGTACCTGTACCCGTTCCACGCCGACACGCACAGCACGAGTGCCCAGTCGCTGCCCTCGACCAGCCACGACTGGTCTCCGCAGCACGACTCGTGGAACAACGGCGCCATGAACGGCTTCGTGACCGCGCGAATGAACACGAGTATCGACGACTATGACGGGATCGACGCGCAGTACTCGCTGGCGTACTTCAAGCGCGACGACATCCCGTTCCAGTGGGCCCTGGCCGACGCCTTCACGATCTGCGATGGCTACCACTGCTCGGTACTCGGGCCGACCTGGCCTAACCGGCTCTACCTCATGAGCGGCCAGATCGATCCCGCCGGTCTGCATGGCGGCCCGATCTACGGCAACTACGTGCCCGACGAGGGTTACTCGTGGCAGACGTACCCGGAGCTGCTCACGGCGGCCGGCGTCTCCTGGAAGGTATACCAGGAGGTCGACAACTACGGTTTCAACGTGCTCGAGTACTTCGCCCAGTACCAGAACGCATCGGCGTCCTCGCCGCTCTACCAGAACGCGATGAGGTTCTACCAGCCTGGCCAGTTCGAGTACGACGCGATCCACGACCGGCTGCCGACGGTGTCCTATATCCTCCCGACGTCCTACCAGTCAGAACACCCCGACTTCATGCCAGCCGCCGGCGCCGACTACGTCAAGAGCAAGGTCGACGCGATCGCGGCCAACCCCGATGTCTGGGCCAAGACAGTATTCGTCCTCATCTACGACGAGAACGACGGCTACTTTGATCACGTTGTCCCGCCCACCGCGCCCGCGGGCACGGCCGGCGAGTACATCACCTCCTCCGCATCGGCGGAGAAGGACGCACCGGGTCCGATCGGCCTGGGCTTCCGGGTTCCCTGCATCCTTGTCTCGCCGTGGACGGTGGGCGGCTTTGTCTGCCACGACACGTTCGACCACACGTCGGTGACCCGGCTGCTTGAGCTGGTCACCGGCGTGGTCAATCCCAACATCACCGCCTGGCGGCGCCAGACTGTCGGCGACTTCACCGCGGCACTTGGCGCTTTCCCGTTCCGGCGCTTCCCGCGCCTGCCGGACACCAAGCGGCAACTCGAGCGGGCCGAAGAAGAAGTGATCAGGTTCAAGCTCCCGCCGTTCCCTGGAGCCAACCAGACCCCGCCTGTCCAGCCGCCAGGGCGCAAACCGGTGCGAGACGCGGCAACCCGCTCGGCTGCAGTGGAGGTGTGACGAGATGGCACCGCGCGATTCATCAAGTTCCCGTCCGGCCTGGGCTAGCCGCCGCGTGATCACGGCGGGGGTGGCGGCCGTCGCGCTCGCCGCCGCAGGCGCGGCGACGGCTCTGGCCACCAGTCACTCCGCCCCTGGCACCCACGCGGCTTCCGCCAAGGCTCGGCTGGCGTCATCCAGCTGCGGCGGGCCGGCCGGCGCCGCCTACATTGCACTCCCCGGGTATCAGGCCTTCGACGCCGTCGACACCACGAACTGCAACCTCGTCCAGCAGTACAACGTGGGCGACAGCACGGTGCCAGGTAACCCCAACGATTTCAACTACGACTCGACCGACGAAGGCGTGGCGATGCACGGCAACACGCTGTACTTCGCCGACACCGGCAACGACACAGTCGCGGTGATCGACTCGGCCAACCTCAACGTGGACAACTACGAGAATCCGGCCGAGACCCTTATCCACGTAGGCTTCGACCCGACGAACGTGGCCGTGACCCCTGACGGCAGCCAGGTCTGGGTGGCCGACACCGGCCCGCAGACCGGCGGGCCGTCTCTGGGCGGGATCACCGTGATCTCAGCGGCCAACCTCAAGGTGACGGCGAGCATGCACCTGCCGACCGATCCTCGCGATATCGCGTTCTCGCCCTCCGGGGCCACCGCGTACGTGACGACGTCGGACGGCCTCTGGGTCATCAGCACCGCCACCCGCCACGTGGTCACGGTGATCCACGGGCTCGGCGATCCGGAGGGCGTGGCCGTCTCGCCTGACGGCACGGTCTACGTGACCAACACCGTCCGGAGCCAGGTGGATGTCATCAGCGGCGCCACCAACACCGTCACTGGCACGATCCAGGTCGGCCAGTTGCCGTGGCAGCTAGTGATCTCGTCCAACGGCAGCACGATCTACGTCGCCGACGGCGACTCCGACGCGATCTCGGTCATCAGCACGGCAACCGACAGCGTCACCGCGACGATCTCCGACGCCGGCGACCCCGTCAGCCTGGCCCTGACACCCGACGGCAGCCAGCTCTGGGTGGGCGGGCTCACCTCGGGCATCGTTACCGTTTTCGATACGGCCACTAACGGCCTGGTGGGCAGCTTCAACGTCGGCTATGGCCAGTACCCCCAGGCTGGCGATGGTGAGGAGCCGACCGGCATCGTTCTCACCTCGACCCCCACGCCCGGCAGCGAGTCCGCATCGGCCATGCAGAAGGCTTCGGCCAAAGCCGGGTCGCGATAGCAGGCGAACAGTATTAAGGTCCCTCCGGCGCGGCCCCGCCTTCTGGCGGGGCCGCACGGCACTAAGGTCTCTCTGGCGCGGCCCCGCCTTCTGGCGGGGCCGCGCCAGCGGGCCCATGACCGCGGACGGCTGTGAATCAGCTAGTCGGAAGGCTCGAGGCTGACTATCTCGATGTCGCGGACTCCGATGTGCGCGACGAACTCCGCCGCCCGCATGATGATCGAACGGACGGTTTCGGCCGCAGCCGACGGCTCGTGCGCTTCGCACTCGATCGTGACCGTGGCCTCATCCAGCATGTCCCACCGGACCGCAGGCGGCCTGAGGTCTCCAGTGCGATGGGTGGCGGCGATCGCCGCCTGGAAGTGTGAGCGGCGGTCGTTGGTCAGGCTCGGGTAGGGTCCGGCGGTCATCCGGGCGGTGGCCAGGAACGCGCGCAGTCGCTGGCCTGGAGCCTGGGGCCTTGGCCCGCCCGCCTCCAGCAGCGGCTCGATCGTGTCCGCGAGCCAGACCGGGCCGGTGGCGAGTTCGGCGTCAGGGGCCGGGAGCTTGTGCCGCTCGCGCCACTTTCCGACCAGGCCAGGATCGGTGTCGAGTGCGCGGGCGATCTCCGCGATGCCGTAGACCCGCACGAGGCACCCCCTCTAATCTGTCGTTCTAGACGACAGATTACCAGATCTGTCGGCATGGCAGACAGATAACGGGCGTCCGGCCGCTCGGGTGCCGGCGTCCAGGACCGCGCGGACTTGGCGGGCGACCTCAAGGTCTTCCCTTGCTGTTACCACGAGAACCCGGACCGGCGCTGCCCGGTCGCCGATCTCGGCGTCGGCGGTCGCGCCGTTGCGGCTCTGGTCGAGGCGGACGCCGAGGAAGCCGAGGCCGTCGGCGGCGGCGGCGCGCAGCCACGGCGCGTTCTCGCCGATCCCGCCGGTGAACACCAGGGCGTCCAGGCCGTTCATGGCGGCGGCCATGGCGGCGACCTCGCGGCGGAGCCGGTGCAGGTAGACCTCGATGGCCAGTTGCGCCTCGGCGGAGCCCGCCTCCTGCGCGGCCCGGACGTCACGCATGTCGCCAGATCCGCCGGTCAGGCCGGCCAGCCCGGAGGCCTGCTCCAGCCCTCGCGACACGTCACCGACCCCCAGGTCGGTGTGCTGCAGTAGCCACATCAGCAGCCCGGGATCGACGCTGCCGCTGCGGGTGGCCATGACCAGGCCCTCCAATGGCGTGAAGCCCATCGTGGTGTCGACGCTCCGCCCGCCTTGAATCGCCGCTAGCGAGGCTCCGCCGCCAAGGTGACAGGTCACGGTGCGCAGGTCGGCCTCGTCGCGGCCGAGAAGCCGCGCGGCCTGGCGGCCGGCGTAGGAGTGCGACAGCCCGTGGAAGCCGAACCGGCGCAACCCGAACCGGCTGTTCCACTCGGCCGGCAGCGCGTACGTCGCGGCGGCCCCAGGCAGGTGCGCGTGGAACGCGGTGTCGAAGCACGCGACGGCCGGGGCGTCAGGCAGCATCCGCCGGACGGCGTCGATGCCGGCCAGCGCCCGCGGCTGGTGTAGCGGCGCCAGGTCGGTGAGTTCGCGAATGGATGCGATCACCGAGTCGTCGATCAAGACCGCGGACCTGAACCGGCTGCCGCCGTGTACGACCCTGTGGCCGACGACGACCCCGTTCCCTTGTCTGGCGAGAAATGCGGCGAACTCGGCGTTGTCAGGACGGCCGTCCCATGGGTCGACCTCGCAGGCGCCGACGAGCGTGTCGGCGTCATCGAGCACGCTGAGCTTCAGGCTGGTGGAGCCCGCGTTAACGACGAGGACCGGGCTCATCGCGCGGGCGCCTGCTGACCCCAGACCCAGTCCCTGACCTCCGGCATGTCCTCGCCGTACTCGCGCGTCCAGGCCCGCGCCTCTGTCCGCGCGTCGGCCATCCGCTGCCGAAGGCCCGCGGCCCGCTGGCCGAGGCCAGGCACCCGGTCGATGACGTCCATGACCAAGTGGAAGCGGTCCATGTCGTTCATCATCACCATGTCGAACGGCGTCGTGGTCGTGCCTTTTTCCTTGTAGCCGCGGACGTGGATGTTGCTGTGCCCGGCCCGGCGATAGGTCAGCCGGTGGATCAGCCACGGGTAGCCGTGATAGGCGAAGATGACCGGGCGGTCGGTGGTGAACAGCGCGTCGAACTCGGCGTCGCTCATCCCGTGCGGGTGCTCCGATGCCGGCTGCAGCCGCATCAGGTCGACGACGTTGACCACGCGGACCTTCAGGCCGGGCAGTTCGCGCCTCAGGATGTCGGCGGCCGCCATGACCTCGAGCGTCGGCACGTCCCCGGCACAGCCGAGGACGGCGTCGGGTTCGGTGCCGTCCGGGGTGGTCCCGGCCCAGTCCCAGATCCCGGCCCCGCGGGTGCAGTGCAGGGTCGCGGCTTCCATGTCCAGCCAGTCCGGGTTCGGCTGCTTGCCCGCCACGATCACGTTGACATAGTTCCGGCTGCGCAGGCAGTGATCGGCGACCTCGAGCAGCGTGTTCGCGTCCGGCGGCAGGTAGACGCGGATGATCTCGGCCGGCTTGTTCATCACCAGGTCGATAAAGCCGGGGTCCTGGTGGCTGAAGCCGTTGTGGTCCTGCCGCCACACATGCGAGCTGAGCAGGATGTTGAGCGATGCGATCGGCCGTCGCCAGGCGAGCTGGCTTGACACCTTCAGCCACTTGGCGTGCTGGTTGAACATCGAGTCGACGATGTGGATGAACGCCTCGTAGCAGTTGAACAGGCCATGCCGACCCGTCAGCAGGTAACCCTCGAGCCAGCCCTGGCACGTGTGCTCGGACAGGATCTCCATCACCCGGCCATCGGTGGCCAGGTTGACGTCGACCGGCAAGGTGGCTTCCTCCCACGTCTTGCCGGTCACCTCCAGCAGTGCAGTCAGCCGGTTCGACTCGGTCTCGTCCGGGCCGACGATCCGGAAGTTGCGATGCTCCTCGTTGGCCTTCATCACGTCGCGCAGCAGCGCGCCGAGCACCCTCGTGGGCTCGGACAGCCGGGCTCCGGGCGCGTCCACCGGGACGGCATAGTCACGGAAGTCGGGCATGACCAGGTCGCGCAGCAGCACGCCGCCGTTGGCGTGCGGAGTGGCGCCGAGCCTTCGCTCGCCGTCCGGGACCAGCGCAAGCAGATCCTGATTGGGCCGTCCGTCCGGCCCGAACAGCTCCTCCGGCCGGTAGGACCGCAGCCACTGCTCGAGCTGGCGCAGGTGGCCGGGGTTGGTCCGCACCTCGGCCAGCGGCACCTGGTGTGCGCGCCAGGTGCCGGCCACCGGCAGCCCATCCACCTCGGCCGGTCCCGTCCAGCCCTTGGGCGTGCGCAGCACGATCATCGGCCACGACTGCCCTGGTGCCCGGCGCCCGTGCCTGGTGTGTTCCTGAATGCCGCGGATCCGCGTGATCGCCCCGTCCAGGGTGGCGGCCATCTCCTGGTGGGGAACGGGGTCGCCGGGGCTGGTCACATACAGCGGCTCGTACCCGTACCCGCGCAGCAGGGCGTCCAGCTCGGGCTCAGGCAGGCGCGCGAGCATGGTCGGGTTGGCGATCTTCCAGCCGTTGAGGTGCAGGATCGGCAGCACCGCGCCGTCACCGACCGGGTCCAGGAACCGGTGCGCGTGCCAGCTCGTGGCCAGCGGGCCGGTCTCGGCCTCGCCGTCGCCGACGACGCACGCCACGATCAGGCCAGGGTTGTCGAACGCCGCGCCGTGCGCATGTGACATGCAGTAGCCAAGCTCACCGCCCTCGTTAATGGAACCGGGCGTCTCGGCCCCGTTATGGCTCGGCACGCCGCCTGGAAACGAGAACTGGCGGAACAGCCGCTGCATGCCGTGCACGTCGCGGGTCACGGTGGGGTAGACCTCGCTGTAGCTGCCCTCGAGCCAGGAGTTCGCCAGCGTGGCCGGCCCGCCATGCCCGGGTCCGACGACGATCATCATGTCCGCGTCGTGCACCCGGATGGCCCGGTTCAGGTGGGCCCACACGAAGTTCAGCCCTGGGGTCGTGCCCCAGTGACCGAGCAGCCGCGGCTTGATGTGCTCAGGCCGCAGCGGCTCGGTGAGCAGCGGATTGTCCATCAGGTATATCTGGCAGGCCGCCAGGTAGTTGGCGGCGCGCCAGTACTGGTCGAGTGTCTGTGCGTCCGCGTCAGACAGCCGGGCATGCTCCGGTGCGGCCGTCATTGGTCTCCCTCCGGCACTCGCGTCCCGCACAGGGGCCGGTCGTCCTGTGCGCAGGTCTCGGCAGAGTCGTCCCCGGCGGCCGACGGGCTAACCCACAACGTCAGCGACCGCCCGAATCATTGGTCCGCGCTGAAGACTACGCGCGAGCAGACGAGCACGAGCGCAACCACGCCGAGCGGAACGATTGGCATGAATCGGGGCGCCTCGACGGCGAGTACAGCCCCGATAGCCCCGCCCGATACGACCGCGAGAAGGCTGGCCAGACCTTGAGCAGGGAAGCGGCCGCGGCTCAAGCTGGCGACAAACTGGGTGAGAGTGCCGGTCAAGTACGTCGTCGACAAGCCCGGCACGCGGAAGCGCAGTACCGCTCCGCTCTGGATCCCGAGCGCAACTGCGTTCACCGCAAGAAGTCCGTAGGTCTGAGCGTGCGGCGGATGTCCGCCGGTTGCCTCCCACCATGCGGCGAACACCGCCAGCAGGGCAAGTTCTACGGCAAGCGTCACGCTGATCCGGTCAGGCCAGACCGGCTGGTCGTCCTCCGCATGACCAGAAACTCGCGATCCAGCGAAGGACCCGAGAACGTAGCCGGCGAACGCAGCGCCGGCGTGCGCGGCGAGCGCCGCGTCGTGCGTCCCGGCAGAGACGCCGAGCAGCACCATGTTGGCCGTCATCACGCTCGTGAAGACCCCGCCAAGGCGGAGGAATCCGACCGCGTCCAGAGAGCCGGACGCCACAATGAGGACGACAACGAGCACATTCCGCTTCGTCTCGGCAGACCACCTCGAAGGTGAGCTCACCGTCCGCGACCTCGATCCGGCGGATTCAGTTCGGCCTCAGCACGGCCTTCACGATCCCGTCGGCCCGCCGGTCGAAGATCTTGAAGAAGTCCGGGGCGTCCTCGAGCGTGCCGTGGTTGGTCACGACCGCGCTCGGCCGGGCTCGTCCGGCGACGACGAGGTCGCGGAGCATCGTGGTGTATCGCCGGTCGTGCGTGCGCCCGAACCCGATTGATATCCCCTTGTCGAACAAGGTCGCCCACGGCGCGCGGATGTGGCCGTCCGCGCTCCCTGCTGGCGCTGGAGCGAGATCCTTCTGGGCGTACACGCCGGCGACGGCGATGCTGCCGGTCGGGTCGACGAGCCGGGCCAGGTCGGAAATCACCTGGGCCGGGTTCTCAGTGGCCGGGTCCTCGCGGTCACGGGCCTGGAATCCGACCGCATCGATTCCCTTCCTGACCCCGTCCATCGGCTCCTCCCCGATCGGGATGCCGGCCCGGCGGCGGTGCTCACGGATCTGCTCGACCGGGTCCCCCTTGGTGAAGTCGATCGGGGTCGCGCCGATCTCGCCGGCCTTCTCGAGGCGCTCGGGAATGTAGTCGACGACGTAGACCTCGGCGGCACCGCGGATCAGCGAGCTGTATGCGGCCAGCAAGCCGATGGTCCCGGCTCCGAAGATGGCCACTGTCGCCCCCGGTTCCACGCGAGCGAGCTCGGTTGCGTGCCAGCCGGTGACGAAGGCATCGGCCAGCAAGACGAAGTCATCTTCCAGGTCGTCGAGCGGCTCACCCGGGAGGCGAACGCAGTTCGCGTCGGCGAAAGGAACGCGGAGCAGCTGAGCCTGAGCCCCGCGATAGGCGCCCATCCCGGCGTAGCCGTACGCTGCTCCGAAGCTTCCCGGCCGGACCCGCAGGCACGCGGCGGTATACCCGCGCCGGCAGTTGAAGCACAACCCGCAGAACAGATGCGTCGGAATCACGACGCGGTCGCCCTGCTTCACGACAGTGACGGCCTCTCCAGCCTGCTCGACCACACCGAGCGGCTCGTGGCCGATCACGAGCCCCGGCTCCGCGCCGGTCCGGCCGTCGTACATGTGAAGATCGGTGCCGCAGATGGCACTCGAGGTGAGCCGGACGACCACGTCCGCCGGATCCTCGATCTCGGCATCCTCCACTTCGTGGACGCCGACCTCGCGGGTTCCCTCGTACACGACGGCCTTCACCGCGGCTCCTTCGGCCTCAGGGACTTCTTCGCTCATCCGATGGGTCTTCGCCTAGGAGACTACTGTCAGGCCGGCAACGGTCTACCAAGTGTTGTTTCAGGATCCAGGCGGAACGGCGCCTCCGGCGGCCCTGGCAAGCACCAGGCCGGGCCGCGCGGGTCCGGCCGCAGTGCGAGTTTTCCGACATCGTGCAAGTTCTCGGCTTTGCGGTTGGTTTGACGTGGTATGCACCGGACAACTTCCACGATGTCGACAGCCTGCGGCAGTGCGGAAGGGGCGAGCGGTGGTGATTTCACCCAG
>JASHOL010000183.1 GCA_030041135.1 Streptosporangiaceae bacterium
GCCATGGGCGGCCTTGACGGTGCAGCCGAAGATCTCGGCCAGCTGGGCCCTGGTCAGGTTGTCGGGCGCGTTGCTGTTCTTGGTGGTGGCGTAGGTGACCACGTCATTGGCCAGCTTCACAAAGCAGATGCCGTGCACGTTCGGGATACACAGCGGGTCCTTCGGCGTGGTGGTCTCGTTAACACCCCGCGACGACCGGGCGAAGTTCACGCACGGGTACGTCACGCCGTGGAACTTGGTCGTGCCGTACTCCTGCAGCGCGCTGATACCCGCGGATGAGCCGTCGGGCCGGACATCCTTGCAGCCCACCTTCAGCGTGACCGTCTCTGCGGTGGTGGCATTCTTGGCCGTTGGCGAGTACGCGTCCCACTCGTAGACGTAGGGGGTCTTCGTCGTGTCATGCTTGACGCCCAGGTCGTAGTTGTACGCGAGCTGGTCGCTCACGAACGAGATCGTCTCGGATCCGACGCCGACGATGTCCCACGCGTTGGGCGTCACCGTCTTGCCCGTATGGGGGTTGATCGGCTCGGCCAGGGCCGGGGCCGACAGTGCGGCCACCGTGGCCGCAGCGGCCGCTGCCGCGACCAGACTCTTCCAGATGCGCAATGCGTCCTCCTACAGACGGATGAGCGCGGGGAAAGACATGCGAGCACTCGCACGGACAGCCAGTTGGCCATCGGCCCTAACTTTCCACGAGACCGAATTCGGCAACAAGAAACAGCTGTGGGCATCTATCTAAGGACTTGGTGAACGAGTTCTGTCGTTACAGTGAAACGACCGAACCGGCCTATTCGAGAGAGCGCCAAAGGGTACATGTACGATCAGGACTTCTCTCACTATTACGGCAGGTCAGCGCCACCGGCACCCAGCAATCCGTAGCGGGCGCATGTAATAACTTATCCGATAGTTATAGTCGAGTTTTCGTTCGCTCTATGCGCAAATAGTCGGGCAAACTTGACTTCACGCACGTCCGACGGTGCGGACGGCGCCAATTCGCCTCACGGCAACGCGGCCGGACCGGCACGGCGCGGCGGGTCGCTGGCCTCATCGCCTGCCCACGGGTTGACATAAATCGTGTGACCGTTGCCCGGCTCCTGGGCGGCTTGCCCGGTCGGGGCCTCTTGCGCGGCGGAAAGCCGCGTCAGCGCGGGCCGCGTCCGTCGCAGCGCGAAGTAGTTGACGACACCTGCGGTTACAGCAGCGCCAATGCCGAGTTCCAGGCAGCCGACCGCCGCCACTTGCCAGCCAGACGGGCCGACCGCCGACAGTCTGCCGCTGCCGAGCGGTCCACCAGAAAAGGCCGCGAGTATCCCGAGCCCTCCGCCGGCCAGCACTCCGGTCGCCATCCCCCACAGCGGCGCTGCCTCGATGCTCAGCACGGGAGCCGTCCTGATCAGCAGCCAGCCGCCTACCCCGCCGGCCACGTAGGGCAGGGCCAGCACCACCGGACCCAGCCAGCCAGGGATGGTCGGGTGCACCCCCGGCGGCAGCGCGGCCAGCAGCGGGAAGGCGGGCAGCGGACCGAGGGATGCACCGGTGGGGGCGACGATTGTGCCGACGCCTACGGCGAAGCCAGGGCCGAGCGTGAACGAGATCGCCCAGATCACGGCGTTGGGCACGTAACCGATCTCAAGCAGAACTAGGAGCGCGGTGCCGACCCACCCGGCCCCGAGGCTGCCCTGAAGGCTGCCGGCCTCATGCAGGTGGAGGGCGAGCGCGGTACCGGCGAGCAGCGCTCCGGCCGCCGCCAGCACGCCCGCCGATCCGGTGACCGCGGTCACCAAAGAGCGCGGCCGGTCCGGCACGAGCTGAATTAGCTGGGACCAGGGTGCGAGTGCTCGGGCGGCGCCGAGGCCGCCGGCGACGAGGCCCAACAGCAGCCCGCACGCCGCGGCCTGGAGTACCGAGGCCGACATTCGCTCCGAGTGGCTGGCGAGCGCCAGGATGACGGTGATCAGTGAGTACGGCAGCGCGAGCGCGAGCGCCGCGGCTCCGACCTGCCGCAGACGGCGAACGGAGCCGACCGTGACGACCCAGCGGCCAGCCCGCCACAGCAGGGCACCTGGCAGCAGTACGAGCCCGAGTGGCAGCATCCCGATGGGTCCGGTGCCGCGGAGCGTGAAGCCTACGTGCTGCCCGGCGAGCCAGATCACCGCACCGGTGCGAAACACCGACGGCAGGCCAAGTCCGGCGTGGGGCGCCGCGATCCATCCCGCCAGCACCAATACGATGACCACGGCCAGCCCGAAGGCCGTCGCCGCGGCGGCCGCGATCGTCCCGGTCACGATCAGCGGCCGGATCGGGCCCCCAGCCGCCAGATCGCCGCTGCCCTCGGACCTGCCCCGGTTGCGCGCGCGAACGGCGGAAGCAGTCACAAGACTCCAGCCTGGCAACCCAGCGCGCTTCGGCCAACCAGGCGCGCCGCGCACCTCACTCGCGGTTCCGCGAGGCTGCCCAGTCGCCGCAACGTCGCTCGGCGCGGCCGGCGGGCTCAAAGAGCTGACGCACCGGCGCAGCTAGACAACCGCACGGGCCGCGACCTAAGCGGCAGGCACCGCCCGCGAACCAGATGCCTGCCGGTCAGCCGGCCTTCATGACCTCACGGACCAGCCGTGCCGTTCCGCTTGGCGTGCGACCCACCCGGACGCCCACCTTCTCCAGGGCCTCCTTCTTGGCCTGGGCCGTGCCGGCCGAGCCGGAGATGATCGCGCCCGCGTGGCCCATGGTCTTGCCCTCGGGCGCGGTGAATCCCGCTACGTAGGCGACGACCGGCTTGGTCACGCTCTTCTCGATGTAGGCCGCAGCCCGCTCCTCGGCGTCGCCGCCGATCTCGCCGATCACGACGATCGCGTCGGTCTCGGGGTCCTCCTGGAACGCCTGAAGGCAGTCGATGTGCGTGGTGCCGATGATCGGGTCACCCCCGATGCCAACCGCGGTGGAGAACCCGATGTCCCTCAGTTCGTACATCATCTGGTAGGTCAGCGTGCCCGACTTCGATACCAGGCCGATCCGGCCCTCGGAAGTGATGTCCGCCGGGATGATGCCGGCGTTGGACTTGCCAGGCGAGGCCACGCCCGGACAGTTTGGGCCGACGATCCTGGTGGCGTTCCCCTCGGCGCACGCGTACGCCCAGAACTCGGCCGTGTCGTGCACCGGTATCCCCTCGGTGATCACGATGGCCAGCGGGATGCGGGCATCGATGGCCTCGATCACCGCGCCCTTGGTCCCGGTCTCGGGTACGAAGATCACCGAGACGTCCGCGCCCGTCTGCGCCATGGCGTCGGCGACCGTGCCGAACACCGGCACACTGTGGCCTGCCAGGTCGACGGTCTGGCCGGCCTTGCGGGGGTTGGTGCCGCCGACCACGTTCGTGCCGGCCGCGAGCATCCGGGCGCCGTGCTTGCGTCCTTCTGATCCCGTAATGCCCTGCACGATGATCTTGCTGTCGGCGTTCAGGAAGATTGCCATCTCATGCTCCCGTGGTCGCCGTGTGATCCCGGGGGGCGACCCCCGGAGCCCCCGCGCTTGCCGTGTGATCCCGGGGGGCGACCCCCGGAGCCCCCGCGCTTGCAGTAGAGGCAAGCTCGGCGGCGCGTCTGGCCGCATCGTCCATCGTCGCGACCTGCTCGACCGCGGCGATGCCTGCTTCGTCGAGGATCCGCCGGCCCTCGGCCGCGTTGTTGCCGTCCAGGCGGACCACGATCGGGTGGCGCACCGGCTCGCCCCGCTCGGCCAGCATCGCGATCGCGGACACGATGCCGTTCGCGACCGCGTCGCACGAGGTGATGCCGCCGAAGACGTTCACCAGCACGCTCTTGACGTCGGGATCGGAAAGCACGATGTCCAGGCCGTTGGCCATCACCTCGGCCGAGGCGCCGCCGCCGATGTCCAGGAAGTTCGCGGGCCGGACCCCGCCGAAGTCCTCCCCCGCGTACGCGACCACGTCGAGGGTGGACATGACCAGGCCGGCTCCGTTCCCGATGATTCCGACCTGGCCGTCGAGCTTGACGTAGTTCAGGTGCTTGGCCTTGGCCCGCGCTTCCAACGGGTCGGCCGCAGTCGGGTCGGCGAACCGGTCCCAGTCGTGCCGGAACGCCGCGTTGTCATCGAGCGTGACCTTGGCATCCAGTGCCACCATGCCGCCGGCGCCGGTGTAGACGAGCGGGTTGACCTCGACCAGCGTCGCGTCCTGGCCGGTGAACACGGCCCACAGCTGCTCGGCCAGGGCGGCGGCGCCCGCCTGCGCCTCTTCCGGGATCGCGCCCGCATGCACGATCTCCAGTGCCTTATTGGCATCGACGCCGGTCAGCGGGTCGACCGGGATCTTGGCCAGCGCCTCTGGCCGCTCGCGGGCCAGGTCCTCGATCTCCATGCCACCCTCGACGGTGCACATCGACAGGAATGTGCGCTCGGACCGGTCGACCAGGTAGGACAGGTAGAACTCCTTGGCGATGTCGGTATCCCCGGCGACCAGCACCGAGTGGACGGTGTGGCCCTTGATGTCCATGCCGAGAATCTTGCCGGCCTTCTCCTGCGCCTCCTCCGGCGTATCGGCCAGCTTCACCCCGCCCGCCTTGCCGCGGCCGCCGGTCTTCACCTGCGCCTTGATCACCACCAGCGGCTTGGCGCCGGGGCGGTCGGCGGCGATCTCCTCGGCAATCTGCCTGGCTTCTGCTGGGGTCGTGGCCACCTTGCCTTGCGGAATCGGGACGCCGTACTCGGCGAATAGCTCCTTCGCCTGGTACTCGAACAGGTCCACTCGGGTTCGTCCTTCGTGTTCGGATTACGTTCACCGGCGAGACGGCCCGGCCACCGTAGGGCGTGCCGGGGCGAGCCCGCCCGCTCGGCAGCCTAGTCCGCTGCCCGCGGACACCTCACCCTGGGTGCGCCGGCCCACGCAAAGGCGCTAGGCACGCTAGTGCGCGGCCTTGCTGCTGCCCAGGGCCGACTTGACCCACTCGACGATCTCGGTGGTCGTGGCGCCCGGCGTGAAGAGCTTGGCCACGCCCATCCGCTCCAGCTCAGCGATGTCCGCGTCGGGGATGATGCCGCCGCCGAACACGACGATGTCCTCGGCGCCGCGCTCTTTGAGCAACTCAAGCACGCGGGCGAACTGGGTCATGTGCGCGCCGGACAGCACCGACAGGCCGATCGCGTCGGCGTCCTCCTGCAGCGCCGCGGCCACGATCTGCTCCGGAGTCTGGTGCAGGCCGGTGTAGATGACCTCGACCCCGGCGTCGCGCAGCGCCCGTGCCACGACCTTCGCCCCGCGGTCGTGACCATCCAGGCCAGGCTTGGCGACTATCACCCGGATACTGCTCATGAGTCCTCCGACCAGGTCCTGACGCGGCGCCACCAGGCGCCGAATTCAGGGTAACTGCCCTGGTTGACCGCCTGCGCGTCAGGTACAACCCGATCGACCGGTCATCCGCCTAGGTACCGAAGGACGGCCAGCACCCTGCGGTTGTCGGTGTCGGAAGGCTCAAGCCCGAGCTTGCCGAAGATGCTGGCCACATGCTTCTCGACGGCACCACCCGACACCACCAGGGCAGCGGCGATAGCGGCGTTCGAGCGGCCCTCGGCCATCAGCGCGAGCACCTCACGTTCCCTCGGGGTGAGGGCGGCCAGCCCGGTCACGGCGCCGCGCGCTCCGAGCAACTGCCTGACTACCTCCGGATCTAGCGCAGTACCGCCGCGCCCGACCCGCTCCAGCGCCTCGGCGAACTCGGCCACGTCGGCGACGCGGTCCTTGAGCAGGTAGCCAACGCCCGCCACATTCCGCTCCAGCAGCCTGGAGGCATACCGCGTCTCCACGTACTGGGAGAAAACCAGCACGCCGGTGGCAGGGAAGTCCCGGCGCAACTCGAGCGCCGCGCGCACGCCCTCGTCCGTATGCGTGGGCGGCATCCGGATATCGATGACGGCGACTTCCGGCCGGTACTCGGCCACGGCCGCCAGCAGAGCCTCCGGCTCGGACACCGCGGCGCTCACCTCATGGCCCCGATCGGACAGCAGCTGCACCAGGCCCTCGCGCAGTACCGCCGAGTCTTCCGCGATCACCACCCGCATGGTCGTGACCCTACGCGTGCAGCGGCAGTTCGACCCGGACGACGGTCGGCCCGCCCGCCGGACTGTCGATATCGAGGGAGCCATCGACCGTACGGACTCGATCGGCCAGCCCGGCCAGCCCTCCGCCCGGCCCGGCGGCAGCCCCGCCCCTGCCGTTGTCCCAGACTCGCAGCCGGAGGGTCCCGTCGGCAGCGGCAGCCTCCAGGCTCGCGCTCGATGCCCCGCTGTGCTTGGCCACATTCGCGATCAACTCGGCGGCGCAGAAATAGGCGATGGCCTCAATGGCGGGCGTGGGACGTGGGCCGATCTCGGCGACAACCGCCACCGGCACCGCGCTTTGCGCGGCGAGGGTCGCCAGGGCGTCGGGCAGGCCGTTGTCGAGCACCGGCGGGTGTATCCCCCTGGCCAGGTCCCTGACCTCGGCGATCGCCTCCTTTGCGTTGGCGTGGGCCGCGTCGACCAAGGCCCGGACTCTGGCCGGATCGGCAGGCGATTCGTCGTCGCCGAGTTTCTCCCTGGCCATGCCCAGCGTCATCGCGATCGCCACGAGCCGCGCCTGCGCGCCATCATGCAAGTCGCGCTCGACCCGGCGCAGCCGCGCCTCCGCGTCGTCCACCGCCAGCGCGCGACTGCGCTCCAGTTCCCTAACCCGCACCGTGAGGCTGCCGGGGGTCAGCAGATGACGCATCAGCCAGCTGTCGATGGCTATGACCCCTCGGGTCATCCACGCCGCGGCTACCAAGACCGGCACCGCCAGCAAGAAGATCAGAAAGGCCTCGCCGATCGTCGTTATGTGTACTCCACCAGCGGGGAACGGGCTGAGCACCGGCACAGGTCGTTCGGCGGCCCGGCCGCGTATTTCGCGACCGTGCAGCGCCGTCCAGAGCGCGGGGTAGCTCAGGTAGAGCAATCCGCTGAACCAGGTAACCGCGATCGCCACCGTGCCGGCGTAGGCCAGCGGCCAGCGGATCAGCACGTAAGCCACCGCGCGCCACTTCCGGCCGCTGCGCAGCGGTGCCTCCAGCCTGCCGAGAACTCCCCGCGCAGTCCGTGGCTCCGGCGGCGGCGCGGGCACTCGCAGGCCGAGCATGGCCCGAGCCAGCCTGCGCTGGACGCCGGCTACCGCGGTCGCCAGGCTCAGCCCGGCCAGCAGCAGCAGCAGGCCGAGCACTGCGCCGACAACGGTGACGGTCAGCGCGGTCCCCGCCGCCAGGGCCGCCACCACGAGGGCGAACCCGGCGAGGCTGACCGGCGCGCTGACCAGCCAGTAGCCGACCTCGCGCCAGGTCCGGCCCGACACCGGCGCACGCAGCACGGCGACGAGCACTCCGCGGGCCCGGCCGCGCTCCGGCCGGGCCCGCGGGGTGCTCGCCACGCTGGTCACCACGTCATTCTCGCCGTTGAGGCATCCGTTAGGCGAACGCCGAGTGCGGTCATGCGTCCCGCCGCGCGAGCAGCCAGCCCCCGACCAGCAGCGTCGCCGCCACGTAGCCGCAAAGCAGCGCCAGTCCGGTCCAGGCTGACAGGGAGTCGGCCACCGGCTTGACGGCGGCGAGCGAGTTCTCCGCGATGTTCATCGGCAGGACCTTGTTGGCCGTTTGCGCCACCCCGCCGCGGAATGCCCGCAGGACCATCGGCAAGACCAGCACCACGCCCGCCAGCGCGGCGATGGCACCGGTGCTGTGCCTGAAGATCGTGCCCAAGCCCAGCCCGAGCAGACCGATCAGGCCTAGGTAGGCGCCGATGAACAGCACCGCCCTGAGCACGCCCGGCTGCCCGAGTGTCGCGTGCGGAGCCGGCCCGGACAGGACCACGTACTGGTTGATGAAGAACGCGGCCACGGCCGTGAACTCGCCGACCGCGAACGCAGCCGTGCCGAAGACGACGGCCTTGGCCGTGAGCAAGAGCCTCCGGTTCGGTATCGCTGCCAGCGTGGAGCGGATCGATCCCGATGAGTACTCGCCGGTCATGACCAGCACCCCGGCGATGCCGATCGCCAACTGGGCGATGGCCATGCCGGTGTACCCCTCGTTGGTCGGATCGAAGCTGGCCTTGCTGGCCACCGACATGTGGGCCCAGTGGCCCGGATAGTAGCTCAGCACCGCGATCCCGATCCCGATCACAGACGCCACGATGATCAGCGTGATCCAGGCCGGAGAGCGCAGGGAGCGCAGCTTCACCCACTCCATCCTGGCCGCCGAGGAGAACGTGTAGCGAGTGCGACGGGTTTGCCTGGCATGGGCCACCGCGGCGGTCATGACATGCTCCGGCCGGACACGACTTCGTTCCCCGGAACTGCGGTCAGGGAAAGGAACGCGTCCTCGAGCGAATCCGCCCGGCTGGCGAGCTCCCCTACCGTGGTATCGGCGAGCAGCCTGCCGTGCCCGATCACCACGAGATGCTGCGCGGTCAGGGCCATCTCGCTGATCAGGTGGCTGGAGATGAGGATGGTCCGGCCCTGCGCGGCCATGGACCTGAGCAGGTCGCGGAGCCAGCGAATCCCCTCGGGGTCGAGGCCGTTGAGCGGCTCGTCCAGCAGCAGCACGCCCGGGTCACCAAGCAGCGCCGCGGCCAGCCCGAGGCGCTGCATCATTCCGAGTGAGAACTTGCCTGCCCGGCGCCGGCCCGCCCCAGCGAGCCCGACTATCCCGAGCACGTCGTCTACCCGGCGGCGCGGGATGTCGTTCCCGGCCGCGAGCGCGATCAGGTGGTTGCGCGCGCTGCGACCAGGATGGAACGCCCTGGTGTCCAGCAGCGCGCCAACCTCGCGCAGCGGCCAGCGCAGCTCGCGGTAGGGCCGGCCGCCGATCGTCGCGCGGCCGGAGTCCGGCCGGTCCAGCCCCATGATCAGCCGGAGCGCGGTCGACTTGCCCGACCCGTTGCGGCCGAGGAAGCCGGTTATCTGGCCGGGCTGCACGGTAAAGCTGAGGTCAGCCACGGCGACAGTGCGGCCGTACCGCTTGGTGATGCCGTCGGCCTCGATCATCGTAATCTCCTCCTAGTGTCGGTTCCGGCAGTGACAAAGATCACGCTAGGAGGACCGCATGCCAGCTGGTATGTGGCTGACGCCCGACTCTCGGCGGGGGTTAACCCCAGCAAGCGCCGCAGGGGTGCGTCACCTATCGCGCCGTCGCCCCGCCAACCGCCGCGGGCGCGCGTCGCCCCTTGCCCCGCCAACCCGCCGCGGGCAGGCGTGCTAGAAGTGGACCATGTCGGATTACTCAGTGCTGCCTGCCGGGGCTGGCGAGCGGCTTAACGTTCGCGGCAGCACGCTGCTGTTCAAGGCTGTCGCGGCCACCACCGGCGACGCGTTCTCTCTGCACGAGCGGCATGTGCCGGCGGGCGGCAGGCGCCCGCCACCGCACGTGCACCCTGACCGGGTCGAGGCCTTCTGGGTGCTGGAGGGCGAGGCCGAGTTTGAACTTGACGGCGTGGTGAACCGGGCTGGCGCCGGCAGTTTCGTGCTCGTCCCTGGCGGCGTCGCGCATACGTTCGGTGCGAGCGCCGACGTGGCCGCGCGCATCTTGGTGCTACACGCGCCGGCGCTGGACGATTATTTCCGCGAGCTCGCCGAGCTGTGGGCGCGCGAGACTCCGCCCGAGCGCGAGATTGAGCTAGACCTGATGCGACGGCACGGGATGCGTCCGGCCTGACTCAGCCCGCGAAAGCGGGCGCGAAAAGCGGAGCCATTTCGCCATGAAGCCGGTGCCGCCGGGAACGGCTCTCAGACACCAGGTCCGGCGCAAGGCCCGCTGAGGAAGGACCAGGCGCCACATTGTGTAAGTTCTCCCATCGCATAACCGACATAGCCCCACACAAGTACAGCGGAAAACGCGACAACTTACACAATGTCGAATGGCGGGTCTCCGCGCACCGCGATGCGCAGCTCGGACAAGGCCGGCGAGTCGCCACGCCAGACACTGCAGCCACGCCAGACACCGCAGCCACGCAGACACCGCAGCCACGCAGACACCGCAGCCATGCCAGACAGTGCAGCCGCGCCAGAGGCAGCAGCCGAGCTCGCGCGAGTTACAGCTTCTCGATCGGTGCGTACCGGAGCAGGAGGTGCTTGATCCCGTAATCCTCGCCGAAATCGATCTTGGCCTCGGGGTCGTCACCCCTGCCCTCGACCGACAGGACGGTGCCCAGCCCGTAAGAGTCGTGGTTGACCCGGTCACCAGGCTGGAGCGCGGGCACGGGCCGGTTTCCCAGCGCGCGGACTCCCGGCCGGCGGGCCAGCCGCTCGGAAGCTGGCGGCGCGGCCGCCGACTCGTCCCTGCGCCAGTCAATCAGGTCAGCCGGCACCTCCGTGAGGAACCTGGACTGCTTGTGGTAGCCCGGCCGGCCGAACCACGTTCGCGTCGCCGCCCTGGTCAGATACAACCGCTGCTCGGCCCGCGTGATCCCGACGTAGGCCAGCCTCCGCTCCTCCGCTAGCTCCCGGTCGTCCCCCATCGACCGCTCGTGCGGGAACACGTTCTCCTCCAGGCCGGTCAGGAACACGACGGGAAACTCCAGGCCCTTCGCGGTGTGCAGCGTCATGAGCGTGACCATGCCGCCGTGCTCTTCGCCCGCGGGGATCTCGTCCGCGTCGGCGACCAGGGAGACCTGCTCGAGGAACTCGTTCAGCGTCCCGTCAGGGAACCGGGCGTCGAACTCCCGCGCCACCGCGACCATCTCGTTGACGTTCTCGATCCGGCTGGCGTCCTGCAGGTCGGTGGAAGCCTCAAGCTCGGCGACGTAGCCGGTGCGCTCAAGCACCGCCGCGGCCACGTCGCCGACCGCAGAGCCCGCCTCGACCATCCCGCGGAACTCGGTCATCAGGTCGTTGAAGCCCTCGATCGCGCGGGCCGACCGGGCCGCGAGGCCCGGCACGTCGCCCGGCCGCGCCAGCGCCGCCGCGAAGCTGGTCTTGTCCCGGCTAGCGAGAGCGGCCACGTATTCCTCGGCCCGGTCGCCGATCCCGCGCCGCGGCGTGTTGAGCACCCGGCGCAGCGACACCTCGTCGTCCGGGTTCGCGATCAGCCGGAGGTAGGCCAGCAGGTCGCGCACCTCGCGCCGCTCATAGAATCGGACGCCGCCGACGACCTTGTAGGGCAAGCCGGACCGGATGAACACCTCCTCGAACACCCTGGACTGCGCGTTGGTCCGGTAGAACACCGCGACCTGGCCTGGCGCGGCCAGGCCCTCGTCGGCCAGCCGGTCCACTTCCTCGGCAACGAACGCGGCCTCGTCGTGCTCGCTGTCGGCCACGTAGCCGGTGATCGGCGGGCCGTCTCCGGCGTCCGACCACAGGTTCTTCGGGATGCGGCCGGGGTTCTGCGAGACCACCGCGTTCGCCGCCGCCAGGATGTTCTGAGTCGAGCGGTAATTCTGCTCGAGCATGATCACCCTGGCGCCGGCGAAGTCCCGCTCGAACTCCTCGATGTTGCGGATCGTGGCGCCCCGGAACGCATAGATCGACTGGTCCGCGTCGCCGACCACGGCCAGCTCAGCCGGAGCCTCGCCCCCCGCCCCCGCCAGCTCGCGCACCAACACGTACTGGGCGTGGTTGGTGTCCTGGTACTCGTCAACCAGCACATGGCGGAAGCGCTCGCGGTACTCGGCGGCCATGTCGCCAAAGGACTGGAGCAGGTTGACCGTGACCATGATCAGGTCGTCGAAGTCCATCGCGCCGGCGGCCACCAGCCGCCGCTGGTACTCGCCATACGCCTCGGCCAGCGCCTTCTCCCGGTAACCAGTGGCCCGCCCCGCCAGCGTCTCGTAGTCGATCAACTCGTTCTTCAGCGCGGAAACCTGATTGGCCATCGCCTTCGGCGGGTGGTACCTGACGTCCAGATCGAGTTCACGGCAGACCATGGCCATGAGCCGCTGGGAATCGGCCTGGTCGTAGATCGAGAAGCTGGACGGATAGCCGAACCGCCTCGCCTCCCGGCGCAAGATCCGCACGCAGGCGGAGTGGAACGTCATCACCCACATCGACCGCGACCGCGCGCCGGTCAGCGTCGCGACCCGGCCCCCCATCTCGCCCGCCGCCTTGTTCGTGAACGTGATCGCCAGGATCTGCCTCGGCTCGACGTCCCGCTCGGCCAGCAGGTAGGCGATCCGGTGGGTGAGGACCCGCGTCTTGCCCGAGCCGGCGCCAGCCACTATCAGCAGCGGGCTGCCCTCGTGCACGACGGCCGCGCGCTGCTGGGGATTTAGCCCGTCCAGGAGTGCGTCAACGGCCAGTTCGGTCACCTGCCCAAGCCTAGGCGGTACCGCCGACAGCCGGGTGCCGCGAAGCGCAGACTTCCCCGCCGCTCAACGCCTGCGGACTGCCTTGGTCCTGAGCCACTGCATGAGGACGAACAGCAGGGCGGCGGCAAGAAGCAGCCTCGCCCCCCATACAACACCAGAACTGGATGCGGCCGCGCCGAGCATTGCCAGGCCTACGGCAATCAGGAAGACGCCGCTCCGGACAGCGTGGCTCAGCGCGTCCTGGCTCCTTGCTTCTGAGCTGCTTCGCGCGCTAATGCGGCTGACCAGCCTGTACGCGGCAAGCAGGGCTCCGACTCCGAGCGCTGTCCAGGCGACGACCGCGTACACATGACCTGGCACTTCATCATCCTAGCCAGCTACTGACAGCGCCAGAAAGCACCGAACGAAACGCGGACGGACGCATGCACGAAGATACGTCCGTCCGCGAAAATCGGACCTAGCCCGCCACCAAGGCTCCGTGCAATTTCCAGAATCCGGGTGACCCGCACTTGATGGTCTTCGCAGCGCAGGTACGGGCATAGTTATTCTCGTAGGTTTGATTGATGACATCCTCGAAGGTCTTCGTCCAGAAGCCATACTTCTGGTGACTACCCTTTCGCCGTGCTTTCTTCCACCACTCCTTGACGATATAGAACCATCTGGAAAGCGGCAGAGCCACGACAGCGAGGACGCTGGCGACGATTGCCACGATGGCCGCCACCGTCGCTACAAGCGGGTGTTTCAGGGCGAATGCGGTGAGAACGCTGCTCAGGATCGCCAGATACTTTCCTACCTTCTCGACCTTCTTGCCCCACCGTTCTATGGTCTTCTGTGCGGCGGTCTCCATTTCGTTAACCATTTGCGCAGAGAAATCGTAGTCGATGTCCTCGCTGAGCCTGCTCTCCGGCACGAAGGTTAGGTAGTCCATCCAGATTTTCGCGGTCGAGGTTGAGATGTCGCCGCGAACGGCTGCCGAAGTACTCGCCGCTGTGGCAGTCGCTTCAGAACTGGTCGCAGCCGCAGCCGAACTGGTGGGTACGACAAGTGCGGCCGTCGCACTGAGACTGAGCGCAGCAATCGCGCAGACACCCACAACTCCCCGGCCGCCCCGGCGGTATAACGCCCCTAGCACTTGCGACATAGCACCCCTTTCTCGTGGGTCATACAAACTTGGACGCCACGTCCTCCGCCTTTTCAGCCCAAAGTATGATTTCAGGATTGAGTAGCTGTCAAGAACTGTTCCATCGCGAAGAACAGCCATTCGGGCAGCCGTCGGCGGAACTGCTAAGCGCCCGAACGGCTGGCCGCCTGTGAAGGCCGACGGCCGTATGCCAGAGGGGCCCGCGCGGGGGAACCTCCGGCGCGGGCCCTCGGCACCGGGGCTCTTACTCGTCAGGCACGAGCGTCGGCGTGGACCTGGTCAGCGTCTGGCCACGGAAGTACGCGGGATCGACGATCCGCAGGTAAACCCAGAGGATCGCGCCTACGAGCGCTGACAGGAAGACGATCACGAACACGCCGCCGACTTGCCAGTGCAGGCCGGGAACCGTGAACGACGTGTAGCTGGTGCCGGTGGCAACGTCGTAGTCGCTCCACAGGCTCCAGGCGCCGAGAAAGTACATGATCACGCCGCCGAGCACCGGGATAATGCCGCGCATCCACAGGTCCCTGGCGTTGTTGCGCAGCGTCCGCCGGTAGTACCAGGCGCAGGAGAACGCGCTCAGACCGTAGTAGAACGCGATGTACATGCCACACGCACTCACGGCGTCCGGGATGACGTTGCCGTGCGAGATGAAGTTCACGCCCAGGTACAGCAAGAACGAGACGCCGCCCATGACGAGCGTGGAGACGGTCGGGGTCAGGTAACGGGGGTGCATCCTCGCGAACGACTTCGGGAGCCCGCCGTAGGTCGCCATGGAGAGGGTAGTCCGCGCCGTGGGCAGGATCGTGGTCTGAGTCGAAGCGGCGGCTGAGCTCAGCACCATCAGCAGCAGCAGCCGGTAGCCGATATCGCCGAGCGCCCCTTGGCCGAAGACCGCGTGCCCGAGGACCGACAGAACGTCGCTGGAGTGGAGCGGGTTCAGCAGGCCGACGCCCTTGGTGCCGATGCCGGCGAACGACTGGGCTGCGAAGATCGTGACCGCGTAGAGAACCAGCAGGACGATCGTGGACAGGATCGCGGCCCGGCCAGGGGTCTTGCTCGGGTCCTTGGTCTCTTCGTTCACCGAAACCGCGGTATCCCAGCCCCAGTAGATGAAGACCATGAAGATCAGCCCGACGGCAAAGGCGTTAAAGCTCTTCACGTCGAACGGGTTCAGCCAGGACATGCTCGGGGTGAGGTGGCCGGGCGGAGCATGCCCGATGCCGACCTTGACCAGGGCCACGACGCTGAGGACCAGCAGCATGGTGATCTCGATGCCCAGTAGCGCCTTCTGGAAGTTGGCCGAGACCTCGATGCCGCGATAGCAGATGTAGGTCATCACGACGATCCAGAGCAGCCCGAGCAGCAGGACGTAGGGACTAGCCGGGTCCCCCCCGATCCCATACGCGCCGAAGAGCAGGAAGATGTACTGGCCCGCGACCTGGGCCAGGCTAGCCATGACCAGGATGTCGGCGGCTACGATCGCCCAGCCGCCGGCCCAGCCGGCCAGGGGATTGAAGGCCCTGGTAGCCCACGTGAACGTGGTGCCGCAGTCCGGGTCGGCCTTGTTCATCTCGCTGTAGCCGATGGCGCAGAACAACATCGGCACGAACGCCAGGACGGCGATGATCGGGCTCTGCAGGAAGACTACGGCGACGACGAACGCCAGCGTCGCGGCCAGGCTGTAGGCGGGCGCAACCGAGGCGGTCGCGATCACCGTGCTCGAGATCAGGCCAAGAGCGCCGCCCTTGAGGCCCTTATCGACTTGCGTCTCGGCCGGCCCGACGGCCTGCGCGGCAGTTGCCATCTAGCTTCCCCTCCGATCGCGGGCCTATCACCCTCACGGTACGTACGCGGTTGCTAACGCAGCATACGTCCTGCATACGTGCCACGGTTCTAGCACGCTTTGGCGACCGTGGCAACGATTTCAGTCGTAACGTGTATTAATTGCAACTGGACTAGTCGATAGCCGACGGAGTCCAGGTCTAGGATCGCAGCATGCGGATACTCCTTATCGGGGCTGGCGGGGTGGGCACGGCCTTCGCCCAGATAGCCGCCCGCCGCCCGTTCGCCGAGCTCGTCATCGCCGATTACGACCTGTCAAGGGCCCAGCGCGCCGCCAAGGCGAAGGACTCCTACCAGGCCGTCCAACTGGATGCCAGGGACCAGCAGGCCATCGAGGCCCTGCTGGCTACCCACCACTGTGACGTCCTGATGAACGCCGCCGACCCGCGCTTCGTCATGCCGCAGTTCGACGCGGCGCTCGCGGCCGGGGTGAACTACCTGGACATGGCCATGTCGCTGTCCCATCCGGATCCGGAGCAGCCCTACGCCAAGACCGGGGTCAAGCTCGGCGACGACCAGTTCGCGGTGGCCGACGAGTGGGAGCAGGCGGGCAAGCTGGCCCTGGTCGGGATCGGCGTCGAGCCCGGCCTCTCGGACGTGTTCGCCCGGCACGCCGCGGACACGATGTTCAGCGAGATCAACGAGCTGGGCGTCAGGGACGGCGCAAACCTGACCGTGGCCGGCTACGACTTCGCGCCGACGTTCTCGATCTGGACCACGATCGAGGAGTGCCTTAATCCCCCGGTCATCTGGGAGAAAGACCGCGGCTGGTTCACCACGCCCCCGTTCAGCGAGCCGGAGACCTTTACCTTCCCGGCCGGCATCGGCCCGGTCGAGTGCGTCAACGTCGAGCACGAAGAGGTACTGCTGATGCCGCGCTGGGTCCAGGCCCAGCGCGTTACGTTCAAATACGGCCTCGGCGAGGAGTTCATCGGGGTGCTTGAGACCCTGCACAAGCTCGGCCTGGACAAGACCGATCCGGTCAGCGTCGGCGGCGCGCGGGTGTCACCGCGGGACGTCGTCGCGGCGTGCCTGCCCGACCCCGCCGCGCTCGGAGACAAGATGAGCGGCGTGACCTGCGCCGGCACCTGGGTGACCGGCACAGGCAAGGATGGCCGCCCGCGCGAGGTCTACCTGTACCACGTGGTCGACAACGCCTGGTCGATGGCCGAGTATGGCTCCCAGGCAGTGGTCTGGCAGACGGCCGTGAACCCCGTGGTCGCGCTCGAACTGATCGACTCGGGCGCGTGGGCGGGCTCTGGGGTCCTCGGTCCTGAGGCACTGCCGTCCGAGCCGTTCCTCGACCTATTGACCGAATACGGATCGCCCTGGGCCAGCGAGGAACGCACGCCGGCCAGCTCTTAGACATCCGCCAGAAACCCTTTAAATACCGGAACGGAGTCTCCCCCGTGGCGAAGGTGACCGAACTGCAGAACTTTGTCGGCGGCCAGTGGACGGACACGTCGTTTGACACCAGGGCCGACATCATCGATCCGAGCACCGGGGAGGTGTTCGCGACCGCGCCGGTATCGGGCGAGACCGAGGTCGACGCGGCCTTCACGGCGGCGTCGGAAGCGTTCCCGGCCTGGCGGGACGCGACGCCGGCCGAGCGAAGCCTTGCGCTGCTGAAGATCGCCGACGCGCTGGAGGCGAGGGCCGATGAGTTCGTCAAGATCGAGTCGCAGAACACCGGCAAGCCGCTCGGCCTGACCGCCTCGGAGGAGATCCCGCCGATGGTTGACCAGATCAGGTTCTTCGCCGGAGCGGCCCGGATGCTGGAGGGCAAGTCGGCCGGCGAGTACATGACCGGGTTCACCTCGTTCATCAGGCGCGAGCCGGTCGGCGTCTGCGCGGCCGTGACGCCCTGGAACTACCCGATGATGATGGCGGTCTGGAAGTGGGCGCCCGCGCTCGCGGCCGGGAACACCATGGTGCTCAAGCCGTCCGACACCACGCCCTACTCCACGCTGGTCATGGCCGAGCTGATCAGCGAGTTCGTGCCGGCCGGCGTGTTCAACGTGATCTGCGGCGACCGCGACACCGGCCGCGCGCTGGTCGCGCACAAGACCCCGCAGATGGTGTCGATCACCGGAAGCGTCCGGGCCGGCAGGGAAGTAGCAGCGGCCGCGGCGCAGAACCTCAAGCGGGTGCACCTGGAACTCGGCGGCAAGGCGCCGGTCATCGTGTTCGACGACGCCGACCCGGCCAAGGCGGCCGAGGCCATCGCGATCGCGGGTTACTTCAACGCCGGGCAGGACTGCACGGCCGCGACCAGGGTGCTGGCCGGGCCGGGCATTCACGACGACTTCGTCGCCGCGCTCTCCGAGCAGGCCAAGGAGCAGGTGACCGCGGGGCCCGGCAATGAAGACGCGACCTATGGCCCGCTCAACAACGCTACCCAGCTGGAGCGCGTCTCCGGCTTCATCTCCCGGCTGCCCGACCACGCCAGGATCGTGACCGGCGGCAAGCCGACCGGCGACCGCGGCTATTTCTACGAGGCCAGCGTGGTCGACGGGCTAGAGCAGGACGACGAGATCATCCAGAACGAGGTCTTCGGTCCCGTCATCACCGTGCAGAAGTTCAGCGACGAGGACGAAGCGCTGCGCTGGGCCAACGGCACCGAGTACGGGCTGGCCTCCTCGGTCTGGACCTCCGACCACGGCCGGGCGATGCGGATGTCGCGGGCACTCGACTTCGGCTGCGTGTGGATCAACACCCACATCCCGCTCGTGGCCGAGATGCCGCACGGTGGCTTCAAGCACTCCGGCTACGGCAAGGACCTGTCCATGTACGGGTTCGATGACTACACCAGGGTCAAGCACGTCATGTCGTCACTGGACTAGGGTCGCCATGCGCCGGGTGCTACGGGT
>JASHOL010000184.1 GCA_030041135.1 Streptosporangiaceae bacterium
TCGGCCGACGACATGGCGCGGGTCGTCGCGGCCGTGCACGCGCGGTTCTGGACGGTCGACATCCTGGTCGCCAACGCTGGCGGCCATGGCGAGGGGACGGCCGCCGACGTCAGCGACGAGGCCTGGGCGGCGAGCCTGCGGGCGAACCTGTCGACCTGCCTGGTCGCCGCCCGCGCGTGCCTGCCCGACCTGATCGCGGGTGCAGGCAGCGTGGTCGTCGTCTCGTCGATCGCGGGCCTGGCCGCATCGCCGGAGTCGGTCGGCTACGTCAGCGCGAAACACGGCCTGATCGGGCTGGCCAGGTCGATGGCGCGCGACTTCGGGCCGCGTGGCGTGCGCGTCAACGCCGTATGCCCCGGCTGGGTCCGCACGCCGATGGCCGACGAGGAGATGGACGAACTGATGCGGCTGCGCGGCCTGGCCAGCCGGGAGGCCGCCTACGCGCTGGCGACCGCACAGGTTCCGCTGCGCCGCCCGGCCGATCCCGACGAGGTCGCGGGCGTGATCGCGTTCCTGGCGAGCGACCATGCATCGGCGGTAACCGGCGCGATCCTCACGGTGGACTGCGGGGCCACGGCCGTCGACTTGCCCACGACGGCCTACGACCTGGCGTGACGAGCGGCTCAGCGTTGTGCCGGCCACGGCGGCACGTACGATCAAGCCATGCCCGGTCGCCTGGCCGCCGGCAGCGCCAGTGATCTGGTGCGGGCCGAGCGCGATATCCGCAGCCGCATTGGCGAGCAGCATCTCGACTTTGCCGCGATGGCCGCTGTCTCGAACATCTACCGTGCGGCGAACGTCATCCGCAATCACATGGAGCGGAACGTGCTCGCCGACGAGGAGCTGTCCTGGGCGGCGTTCACGGTCCTGTTCGTGCTGTGGATCTGGGGCGACCAGCAGACCAGGCACCTTGCCGCCGAGGCGGGCGTGACGAAGGGAACGCTCACCGGCGTGCTGAAGACGCTCGAGAAACGAGGGCTGACGCGCCGCCGCACGCACGACGAGGACGGCCGCCTGGTTCTGGTGAGCCTGGAGCCGAAGGGGCGGGCCGTGATCGAGCGCCTGTTTCCCGCGTTCAACATGAGCGAGGCCCAGGTCAGCTCCGCGCTTACCGAGCGGGAGAAGGGCCAGCTCGCGTCGCTGCTGCGCAAGATCATCCGGTCGGTTGAGGAGGACGAGGCCGGCGTCTCCTAGTCGGGGAACGGGCTCACCCCCGTGGCATACCCGCTCTTCCTCGCGATGTCGTTTGGTGCCAAACTAAATGCCATGCCCGCCGTCGACCTGACCGACCTCGACATGTGGGCTCGCGGCGTGCCGTATGCGGAGTTTGCCCGGCTGCGGACCGAAGCGCCAGTGGCGTGGTTTGACGAGGCACCGCCGAACTCCGGCTTCTGGTCGGTGCACCGTTACGCCGACATCGTCGGCGCCAGCCGGGATGTGGCGACGTTCTCCTCGGCGCGCGGGATCTCGTTCGAGGAGCCCACCGACGCGGATATGGCGGCCAGGCGAACGATCATCGACACCGACCCGCCTGCGCACACAAAGCTCCGCAAGATCATGACCGGCACCTTCTCGCAGCGCGCAATCGCGGTCTACCAGCACTTCGTCGAGAGGCTGGCCGAGCAGGTGCTGGATGCCGGGCTTGCCAGCGCGCCCTTCGACTTCGTCGACGCCGTCGCGAAGCAGGTGCCGATCCGGGTGCTCGCCAAGCTGATGGGGCTGCCCGAGGCGCACCTGGGCCAGTTCATCGACCTCGGGGACCGGCTCATCGCTAACACCGACCCCGACTTGACCGACGTGGTGTGGGGCAGGGACGACACCGATGCCTACCGCCAGTTCCCGTTCCGCAGCCCGTACGGCAAGCAGCTGTGGGACCTGGGGCGCGAGATCGTGCGGGACCGGCTGAGGGAGCCGGGCGACGACCTGCTGTCCCGGCTGCTGATGGCGCGCGTGGACGGCGAGGCTCTCAGTGAGGTTGACCTCGACAACTTGTTCTCGATCCTGGTCATCGCCGGCAACGAGACCACGAGGATCGCTATCGCGCAGGGTGTGCTCGCGTTCTGCGAGCATCCCGGCGAGTGGGACCGGCTGCGCGCGGACCCGGACCTGCTCGACACCGCGACGGAAGAGGTGCTGCGGTGGAGTTGCCCGACGCACTTCATGCGCCGGACCGCGACCAGCGACACCGAACTTGGCGGCACCCGGATCCGGGCTGGGGACAAGGTCGTGCTGTGGTACGTCTCGGGCAACCGGGACGACACCGAGTTCGCGGACCCCAATCGCTTCGACGTGGCCCGTTCCGATAACAGGCACCTCAGCTTTGGCCGCGGCGGTCCGCACCTGTGCCTCGGCGCCCACCTCGCCCGGCTCGAAGTCCGCGTGGTTCTGGCCGCGCTTTCGAGCCGCGTCACCAGGTTCGAGCTGGCGGGGGAGCCGCGGCGAGTCCGCTCGAATTTCACCAACGGCCTCAAGGCTCTTCCCGTCCGCGCAATACAGGGCTGACGCGAGGCCATTGTCCCGGCCGATTTGCTTCAACTTGGAAACTCGCGCCCGCGCGGCTAGCACTCAGTCATGCCTGGCCTTGACAGCAGATCGTTTGCTTCCATACGATCCCGGCATTGACGGCGCTCGCTCCAGTTCCGAAAGTAGGCAGCGTGCGGAAGATCGATGCCTTTGCTCATATACTCCCGCCGTCCTACACCCGGCGCCTGGAGTCGATCACCGCGGGCGCGGACGTCAGCAGGCGCATTCTTGGTTACCGTCCGTGGATACGCGAGGATCCTGCGCTAACCGACCTGGAGGCCCGCTGGCGGGTCATGGATCCGTTCGGAGACTACGCACAGGTCCTGACGCTCGCCGTGCCGCCGGTCGAGGAGCTCGGTGGGTCCCAGCTGGCGGCGGAGCTGGCGCGGCTCGTCAACGATGAGATGGCCGAGCTGGTCGGCAAGTACCAGGACCGGTTCGTCGGCTTCACGGCCGCGCTGCCGATGGACGATCCTGAAGCGGCCGCGGCTGAGCTGGATCGGGCGATGGGCGACCTGGGCGCGCTCGGCGCACAGCTGTATACGAACGTCAGCGGGGGACCGCTGGACGACGAGCGATTCGATCCGGTTTTCCAGATCGTGACCGAGCGCGGCGGGACGTTGTGGGTCCACCCCACGCGCAGCGAGATCTGGGCTGACTACCCGACCGAGAGCCGCTCGAAGTACGGCATCTGGTGGTCGCTCGGCTGGCCCTACGAGACGTCGGTGTGCATGGCCCGGCTGGTGTACTCGGGCTACTTCGACCGGTATCCGGGCCTGCAGGTGATCACGCATCACGCCGGCGCGATGGTGCCGCATTTCTCTGGCCGCCTTGCCGCCCCGCTTGAGGACTCCGATCGTGACGCGATCATGTCCGCGCTCGGCGCGGAGCCGCTTGACTACTTCCGGCGTTTCTTCACCGACACCGCGCTGTTCGGCGCGACCCACGCGGTGCGCTGCGCGGTGGAGTTCTTCGGGACTTCGCACGTCCTTTTCGGCACCGACATGCCGCTGGGCGGCCCGGCGGTCGTCGCGGACACCATCGCCGACATCGAGGCGCTTGGGCTGCCCGAGGCCGACACCGCCGCGATCTTCGCCGGCAACGCCCAGCGAATACTGAGGATCCCCGACTGACCGACCGCCGACTGACCGACTCCCGACTGACCGACCACCGGCCCCGTGCGCCGGCCCACGTACCGCCGAGGAGATAGCGATGCCGAAGTCAGAGAGCTACGAGCGCCTCGGGGCCAAGGTCCTTTCGCTGCCGGACGTCATCGCCCAGTCCGTCGGGTTCATGGGTCCGGTCTTCT
The DNA here is from genome assembly GCA_030041135.1 of Streptosporangiaceae bacterium. Classification (GTDB taxonomy): domain Bacteria; phylum Actinomycetota; class Actinomycetes; order Streptosporangiales; family Streptosporangiaceae; genus JAJYUU01. The sequence continues at coordinate 3,833 of JASHOL010000184.1, forward strand.
CCTCGGCGTTCGTGATCCCACTGGTCGTCGGCGTTATCAGCGCATCGGGCAAGGGCGGCGGTGTCGCCTCTCCGCTGTCGGTGATCATCGCCGGCGTCGGCGTATTCGCGCTCGGCTGGATCGTCTCCAGCTACGCCAGGGAGGTGCACGCGGCCGGGTCGTTGTATGACTACGTGACCCGCGGGCTCGGCAAGCGAGTGGGGACCGCCGCGGGCTGGCTCTATTACGGCGGCGTGGTCGTACTGCTGGTCGGACTGCTGCTGCTGATCGGCGGTTACCTGCAGAGCACGATCCTGTCCGAGTTCAAGGTGAGCCCGCTGCCGTCGTGGGCCTGGACCGCCATCGTGATCGCGCTCATCGCCGCCATCCTCTACTTCGGCGTCCGGCTGTCCACCCGCACCCAGCTTGCCCTGGCGCTGGTCTCCATCGTCGTGCTCACCGTCTTCTTCATCTCGGTCATCGTGAAGCTCGGGTCCGCCAACAGCGTGCGGCCGTTCGAGCCGTCGTCGTCCGCGGACGGCTGGTCGGGCATCTTCTTCGGGGTGCTGTACGGAGTACTGCTGTTCGTCGGCTTCGAGACCGCGGCGAACCTGGCCGAGGAAACGCCCAAGCCGCGGCGCGAGATCCCCATCGCGGTGATGACGACGGCGGGTATCGCGACTGCCATCTATCTGCTGGCCACCTATGTGGAGGTCGCCGGCTTCCATTACAGCCTGAAGCAGATCACGGCCGCGGCCTCAGCGCCGCTTTTCGCGCTCGGCGCGGGCAAGAGCGCGGGCGGGTACGGCGGCACATGGATCGACCGGCTGCTCGAACTCGTCGTGCTATTCGACATGCTCGCGGTCGCCATCGGCTGTGCTGTCTCAGCCTCGCGCGGGATCTTCGCGATGGCTCGCGACCGCCGGATCCCGGCTTCGCTGGCGATCACGTCCAAGCGGCATGGCTCGCCGCTTGGGGCCGGCGTCTTCGTGATCGGCATTGCTATCGCGGTGTTGCTGATGAACCAGTTCTGGACGAGCCTGTTCGCGCTGCCGGACACACCGCACTACTTCGCGATGTTCGCCTGGGGCTCGACGTTCGGCGGATTCGCCCTGGTCGTGGTCTACCTGCTGATGTGCGTCGGCTCCCTGCGCAGTTTCGCCGCGTCCCGCCGCCGAGTCTCGATTGTCGTGTCGGCGATCGTGGGCATCCTGATCACCGGCGGCGCCATCTTCGGCTCGTTCTACAAGGTGACAAGTCCCACGATCGAGGCGCCCTACTACGCCCTGGTTCTGCTGTGCATCGGCTTCGCCTCGACCTACCTGCTGCGAGCCAGGGAATCGGCAAGCTCGCACTTGCCCGATCTCAGCGCGGAAGTAGCGAGATAACATCCGCGCCAGCATCGCCAGCATCGCCAGCATCGCCAGCACCCGGCCCTGGCCACAGCACGCTATCCGTGAAGCTGAAATGCGCTATTCATTATGATATGTTCCGATCACTCTGTGTCATTTCACCGACTCGGTCCCTTTCAATCCGGACGTATCATCTCAAAGTCGGGACCGAGTCGATGAAACGTGCGCTGCTCTGCCGCACTGGGCCTCCGATGGTTCTGCGCGCTGATGCGAGAGTGACCGTTTGATCCGGATTCCCGAGGATCGCCAGGGCTCGGTGTCGCCTGCCGAGCCGGCGCGGTCGGCCCCGCTGCTGTCTCGACGGCACGCAGGGTGACTTCGGCACAGTGCCGCACCCGTGATCGCGACTCCCGTGATGCCGCTCCCGGTCAGGCAGGCGGCCGGGGCGCAGATGACGACGGCGGCTACTGGTACGTGATGCGCCCCTCGGGGCAGATCGTCGGCAACTGATCTGCGCGGGCGTAGATCTGCGACTGCCTACGCGGACGAGCCGGAGGATGCGTTCGCGGCGGCGAGCTTGGCGCGGACTGCGTCGGCGTCGGCGTGCTGCATGTCGTCGAGAATGGCCAAGGCCTGCTGCCAGGCCTTCCTGGCCCCGGCGGACTCGCCGACGGCGTGGTGGCTGTCGCCGAGGTGGGTGAGCGCTTCCGCTTCATAGAAGCGGGCGCCGGCTTTCCTGGCAATGTTTATCGCGCGCTGGTAGCACGCGGCGGCTTCGGCGATGTTGCCGAGGTGGCGCTCGGCGTATCCGAGGCTGTCCCAGGCACTTCCCTCGGTCCAGCGGTCGCCGGCTTGCGCGCTGAGGGTGATGGCCTGCCGGCAGAACAGGCGGGCCTGGTGGTAGTCGCCGAGCAGGCCGTAGTACCAGCCGACGTTGTTGAGCGCCTGGGCTTCGGCTGCCTTGTCACCGATGGCCTGGTAGAGGCGCAGCGCCTGCTCGGCGTGCCCGAGCGCGTCGGCGTAGCGGTTCTGACGTTCGGCTACCACGCCAAGGCCCTGGTGGATCTTGGCCTGGCCGAGACGGTTGCCGAGCCGCTGGTACAGCGTGAGGCTGCTGGCGTAGTGGTGGCGAGCCTGATCATGTTCGCCGAGCCCGTCGCACGCTGCTCCGAGGATGCGGCTGGATAGGGCCTGCGCGGAGGTGTCGCCCAGGCGTATCGCGGCGGCCAGCGCCGTGCGCTGGGTGCCTGCCCACTCCTGCCGGTGCCCGCGAATGTGCAGGAAGGACGACATGGCCCACGGGAGCTGCCAGGCGTGGGCGTCGAGTCCGGATCCGGCGGCAAGCGTGACGACGGCGAGCAGGACCTGGTGCTCGGCCTCGAACCAGGCCATGGCCTCGGCGTCGTCGGCGGGCCGCTCGGGAGTAGCACCGGCCCTTGGCGGAGCGAGCGTCACTGGCTCATTGGCCGGGATCAGCAGGAGGGCGGCACTGGCGGCACTGTGCAGGTAGTGATCGAGCACGCGGCCGGTGGCCGCGCGCCGGTCAGCGTCGCTGTCGCTGACGTGGGCTTGCTCCGCGGCGTACGCGCGCAGCAGGTCATGCAGCGTGTACCGGCCGGGAACATGCTCGATGATCAGGTGCGCGTGGGCCAGCTCGCGCAGCATGCTGCGCGCATCGGCCTCCGCTGCTCCGGCGAGGCTGGCGGCGGCGGGAATGGAGATGTCGGGGCCGGGGTGCAGGCCTAGCAGCCGGAATGTCCGTGCCGCCTCATCGCTGAGCTGCCGGGTGGACCAGGAGAACACAGCCCGGACGCTGACGGAGGGGTCGCCGGCATCGAGCGCGTCCAGGCGGCCACCGGAGTCGGTCAGCTCAGCGGCCAGCGCGGCCAGCGGGAAGCGGGGACGGGCGGCGGCGCGGGCTGCGGCCACGGCCAGCGCGAGCGGCAGGAACGCGCACAGGCTGGCGATCTGATCGACAGCGCCGGGCTCGGCCGCAGCGCGGTCGCGGCCGAGCCGAGCGATCAGCAATCGCGCGGCCTCGTCGTGGGATAGGACGTCCAAGGTCAGCGCCCGAGCCGCGTCGGCGGACACCAGCCCGGATAGCTGGTTGCGGCTGGTGATCAGCACCAGGCTGGCACGGCCGGCCGGCAGCAGCGGGCGGACCTGCTGCTCATCATGCGCGTTGTCCAGCAGGATCAGCATCCGCCGGCCGGCTAGCAGGCTGTGATACAGCCTCGCCTGGGCCTCCGCGCTGCCCGGTATGTGATCTGGCGCAACGCCAAGGCCGTCCAGGAACCCCCGGATTGCGGTCTCGGGGGGCACGGGGGGGCCGGAAGGATCGAAGCCGCGCAGGTTCACATACAACTGCCCGTCGCCGAACCGGGCGGCGACCTGGTGGGCCCAGTGCACAGCCAGCGCGGTCTTGCCCACCCCTGCGGTTCCGCCGATCGCTGAGATCACCACCGTGCCCGGCGCATCAGTGCCGGCGTCGTCGAGGACCTGGGTCAGCGCCCGCAGTTCGGCGCCGCGGCCGGTGAAGTCCGCCACCGCCGCGGGCAGCTGCCGCGGCACCCCGGCTGTCTTCCCTGGCGGGCTGGCCGGAATGCCGTCGGCGGCCAGCAGATCCTCGACCTTGTCAGGCGCGACCCCTAACGCCTTCGCCAGCCTGGGCCGCAGCCACGGCTGTGGGTTGTTCTCGCCGCGTTCCCACCGCGCGACGGTGGTGCGCTCCACGCCCAGCCGCTCGGCTAGCTGTTCCTGGGTCAGCCCGGCGGCCTTCCGGCGCCGGGCCAGGCGCCCCTGCCTCGGTGCCCCGGTTCTTGCCGGGCCGTCGGTCATCGCCAGCATCCCGCCATCTGAAGTGGCCGTTGGTCCCTTTTCGCAGCTTACGCCCGAGTGCCACCGCCTGCGGTAGCGGTCGCAGTGACGCCAGAGGAAAGCGAGCCGCTTATCGCAATGGGGACGGGTTCGCAGGGACGTGGTCGCTTGTGCAAGCGAGCTTCGCGCGGACCATGTCGGCATCCGGGTGCTGCAGGTCTTCGAAGATCGCTAGTGCCCGCTGCCAGGCCTCTTGGGCCTGGGCCGGCTCGCTGGCGGCGAGGCGGGTATCGGCGAGGTGGGTGAGGGTCTCCGCCTCACGGAGGCGGTCGCCGGCTGCCCGGTGCAGGCTCAGCGAGCGTAGGTAGCAGGTGGCGGCTTCGGCGAAATTGCCCAGATGGTGCTCGGCGTATCCCAGAGTGTCCCAGACGAATCCCTCGGCCCTGCGATGGCCGGCCTCCGCGCACACGGTGAGTGCCTGCTGGGAGAACGCGCGGGCCTGGTGGTAGTCGCCGAGAAGGTCGTGGTGCCAGGCCACGTCGTTGAGCGCTTCGGCCTCCGCTACCTTGTCGCCGATTGCCTGGTACAGGCACAGCGCATCCATCGCGAGCCCGAGCGCCTCGGCGTAGCGCCCCTCGTGTTCGGCCAGCGAGCCGAGGTTCTGCCGGATTCTGGCCTCGCCGCGGCGGTCGCCAAGCCGCTGATACAGGGCAAGGCTAGTGGCGTAATGGCCGCGAGCCTGATCACGGTCGCCAAGGCTGGAGCAGGCCATCCCCAGAATGCGGCCGCAGAGGGCCTGTGCGGCGGCCTCTCCCAGCCGTGTCGCAGCGGCCAGCGCCGTGCGCTGGGTCGCGGCCCATTCCTGCCAGTGCCCCCGACGCCGCAGGAACGGCGTCATGGCGTAGGGGAGCTGCCAGGCGTGGTTATCGAACCCGGATTCTGCGGCGAGGGTGACGGCAGCGAGCAGGACGTGGCGCTCTGCTTCGAACCACGCCAGGGCGTGCTGGTAATCGGCGGGCTGCTCGGGCGCGGCGCCGGGCCGGGGCGGGGCGAGCACGATCGGCTCGGTTGGGTTCAGCAGGGCTACGGCACCGGCGGCGGTGTGCAGGTAGTGGTCGAGGACACGGCCGATGGCCGCCTCGCGCGCACCCTGGTCGTCGTGGGCGCGGACCTGGTCGGCGGCGTAGGCGCGCAGCAGGTCGTGGAAGGCGTACCGGCCGGGGACGTGCTCGACGATCAGGTGCGCGCGGGCCAGCTCGCGCAGCAGGCGAAGGGCCCCAGGCCCGTCAGTGCTGGCCACACTGGCGGCGGCGGCGACAGAGATGTCGGGTCCTGGGTGCAAACCCAGCAGCCTGAACATCCGCGCGGCCTCGCCTGTGAGCTGCCGGTAGGACCAGGAGAACATTGCGCGCACGCCGGAGCCTGGGTCTCCGGCGTCCAGGGCGTCCAGGCGGCCGGTGGTGTCGGCCAGCTCGGCCGCTACGGCGGCCAGCGGGAATCCAGGCCTCGTGGCGGCGCGCGCCGCGACGACCGCCAGCGCCAGCGGCAGGCACGCGCACAGGCCGGCGATCTCGTCGACCGCAGCGGGCTCGGCCGCAGCCCGGGGATGACCGAGCCGGCCGGCGAGCAGCTGCATGGCCTCTCCTTGCGTCAGGACGGGCAGAGTCACCACCCGCGCCCCGTCGGTGGCGGCCAGCCCGTCGAGTTGGTTGCGGCTGGTGACCAGCACCAGGCTGCCGGGACTGGCCGGCAGCAGCGGGCGGACCTGCTGCTCGTCACTGGCGTTATCCAGGACGATCAGCATCTTCCGTTCGGTCAGCAGACTGCGATACAGGCCCGCCTGGGCCTCGGCGCTGGTCGGCATGCGTCCTGCCGGAACGTCGAGGGCGTCCAGGAAACCGCGCATGGCCGTCTCTGGAGCAACCGGGGTGCCGGATGGATCGAAGCCGCGCAGGTTCACATGCAGCTGCCCATCCGGAAATCGGTGCCCGACCTGGTGCGCCCAGTGCAGCGCCAGCGCCGTCTTCCCCACCCCGGCAGTACCGCCGATCGCGCTGATCACCACCGTGCCCGGCGCATCAGCACTGACCTCGTCGAGGATCCGGGTCAGCGCGGCCAGCTCCGCGGACCGGCCGGTAAAGTCGGCCACCGCCGCGGGCAGTTGACGCGGCACCGGCGTCGTCCGGCCCTGGGAGCTGCCCGGAGCGCCGCCGGCGGCCAGCAGCTCCTCGATCCTTCCAGCCGAGACCCCTAACGCCCTCGCCAACTTGGGCCGCAGCCACGGCCGTGGGTGGTTCTCGCCGCGTTCCCACCGCGCCACGGTGGTGCGCTGCACGCCCAGCCGCTCGGCCAGCTCTTTCTGGGTCAGGCCGACGGCTCTGCGGCGCTGGGTCAGGGCCCTCTGCCTCGGCGCCCCAGCTCTTGCCTCACCGTCCGTCATCGTCAGCATCCCGCCAGCTGAAATGGCCGTTAGCCCGTTTTGGGCGCCTACGGCTGGTGCCGCCGAAGGCTCGCTGGTACTAAATCACAGACCGTTCTCGCAGGCCAGTCGACCCTTTGCGGCATTTCTGCGGCATTAACGCCCTGGTCGTGCCTGACTACCGCTGGTTCGATCGAAGTGGACCGAGCGCCGAGACTCGCGGGCCGGCCCGACCCGCCACGGAGGAGCATCATGACGCAGTCCGCCGCGCCGACGCTTACCGAGGTCACGACCGTGACCGGGACCGCTCATGCGAATCCGCCGCATCCGCCGGACAGTCCGCTGGTCCGGGTCAGTGACTCCGACCAACCGGGCCCGGTCATCGAGGCCATCGCCCGCCACATGACCGAGTCAGGCAGCGTTTTCCTCGAACTGCCAGACGGCCGGCTGACCATCGTCCTCCACCTGGACGGAAAGACCCCGATCCAACGGTCATTGTGATCAGGGCATCCGCGGTCGGCGCGACGCGCTGGGCGGCCGCTCGACTTCGAGTGCGCGCCACAATCGCGTCCGGTCCGCGCGTTCGCCAGTGACCGGATCCGGGAACGGATCTGGAGACGGCCGGCACATGCCGTCGGCGGAAATGGCGGCTCTGCGCGCTGACGGCATTGCGCGCTGGCTCTGTTCACCGCAAAGCGGGGGTGAAGTTTTCTCATGACCGAACCGGCTCCTCGTATCGACTACGAGAACCTCCCGGCGCCCATCGAGGGGTTCCTCGTGACGATGTTCATCACCGTCCGGAAGACGGCGCGCTCGCGTGACTTCTACTCGCGCGTCCTTGGCGGCACCGTGGTCATCGAGGAGAACCCGTGCATGGTCAAGCTGGCTAATTCGTGGATCATCATGAACCCTGGCGGCCCGCCGACCCCCGACAAGCCGGGCATCTCCGTGGTGGACTACGAGCCGGGCAACACCACATCGATCTTCCTGAACCTCCGAGTCGCCGACATCCGGGCCTGCTATGAGGAGTGGAAGGCGAAAGGCGCGGAATTCGTCACGCCGCCGATCGACCGCGGGGCGGAGATCCGCTGCTACCTCCGCGACCCGGACGGGTACCTGATCGAAGTTGGCCAGTCCACCGGCTTGCTGCACGGCCGACTCGCGGCCAAGCGCCCCGAGGACCTGCCTGGTTGACAGCGAACTGGTCTTCCGTGAACCGGACCGCGGCCCCATGAGGCTCGCGGCGGAACAGGCTCTCCGGCCACCGGCGAAAGCCTGCGTTGAGGAGCCGAAATGCCGGGCAGCCGCGCACGCGCTGACCTCGCCCTCACAGGTGATAGGCGTACTCGCCGAACTCCCAGTCGGTTACGTACCGCTCGAACCGCTCGATCTCGTTGCGTTTGTACGCCAGGAACGAGGTGACGAAGTAGCGGCCGAGCACGTCGGCTAGCTCGGTATCCGCCTCAAGTGCGTCGAGCGCGTCGCCCAGCCGGGCCGGCAGCAGGTCCGCCTTCTGCGGGTCGTAGCCGTAGCCCTCGAACCTGCCCGGCGGCTCCGTCTTGTCCTGGATACCGAGGTAAACCGCCGCGCCGATGGCCGCGAGGGCCAGGTGCGGATTGGCGGCGGCGTCACCGAGCCTGACCTCCATCCTGGCTGCCGCGCCGCGCTCGTGCGGGATACGTACCATCGCGCTGCGGTTGTCCAGGGCCCAGTCGATGAGCCACGGCGCGAGCGTGTCGGGACCGAAGCGCTTGTAGGAGTTGATCGTCGGATTCAGCAGCGCGCTCAGCGCCGTGGCGTGCCTGAGCACGCCGCCGATCGCGTGCCGGCCGACGGAGGAGAGGCCGTCCTGGCCGCCGGGATCGCCGAACACGTTGGCGCCGGTCTCGTCGGCCAGCGAAACGTGCACGTGAAACCCGGATCCGCCTTCGTCGTTGAACGGCTTGGCCATGAAGGTCGCGAGCAACCCGCGCAGCCTGGCGATCTCCTGGACGGCCGACTTGAGGCGGAACGCCCGGTCGGCGGCGTCGACGAGGCCGGAGTGGCTCAGGTTGATCTCGAACTGGCCGGGCGAGAACTCGTGGTTGGCCGCGGTCACGCCCAGCTGAGCGTCGCGAAGCTGGCGCAGCATGTGAACCAGCAGTCCCTGCGGGTCGCCCTTCAGTCCGACCACGTACACGTTGCCGAGTTCGTTGGCGTAGCGCTGCCAGTTGCCGCTAGCGTCCCGGTCGCAGACGAAGAACTCAAGCTCGGGCCCGCAGATGGGCCTATATCCCTCGCTCTCGAGCAGCCGGGCGACGTTCCTGGCGACCGTACGCGGGGCCTCGGGCGCGGGCTCGCCCTCGGTCGTCATCGCGTCGGCCAGGCACCAGGCGACTCCGGTTTCCCAGGGCAGGGCGGTGACTGTCGTCAGGTCCGGGTACACGCAGATGTCGGGCAGGCCCTGCTCAAGGCCGCCCTGGACCGGAATCACGTCGCCGCGCGGCGAGGTGTGGTAGACGGCACGGCAGAACGAGAGCCCGTGCTGCGCCACCGCGGGCAGCTCGCTGACCGGTACGTCGCGACCCCGGTCAACGCCGATCAGGTCCGGATACGAGACCCGGATGACGTCGATGCCCTGTGCTGCGAGCCTTTCCGCGACGGCCGAGGCGCTCGAGGATTGCGTCACGTCTGCTCCCGGCGCAGTATGAACGTTTGGAAACGAACAATCGATACCGCAGCGTAAACGGCCGACCACGGTGCGGGCAAGGGCTGGGCCGGTTGGCCGTAACCGGCCAGTCGCGGTGCGGGCAGGGATCGGCTGGGCTGGCTTACCATCCGATCCTGTCGGACATAAAGCGACCAGGGAGCAGGGATGAGTCACGTTCAGGGATTCTTCTACCCGCGGACCCCGACGGGGAGATCCTCGCTCCTGCCGCCGCCACCCTGGCACTACTCGGGCGACTTGCTGACGGTCGAGTACCGCACTGACCCGGCCAGGGTGGCCGAGTTGCTGCCCGCGCCGCTGGAACCGGCCCCGGACGATCCCGGTGCGGTCGCAGTGATCTGGGCCGACTGGCAGTCCTGCGCCAACGACGGAGCCGAGCTGCTCGACCCGGTCCGTGCCCAGTATCGCGAGTGCTTTGCGGTCGTCCGGTGCAGTTTCGAAGGCCGGGTGTACTCGCGCTGCGCCTACATCTGGGTCGACGCCGACTTTGCCCTCGTCCGCGGTCTGCACCAGGGCTATCCGAAGAAGCTCGGCTCGATCCACCAGACCCGGCCGCACCCGTTCGGGCGGGCGGCCCCGCGGATCGCGGCCGGCGGGCGGTTCGCCGGCACGCTTGCAGCCGCGGACCGGCGCCTGGCCCAGGCGGTCGTGACCCTGCGCGAGGAGTCCCCGCACAACGGCTTCGTCAACGCGCACCCGATGGCTCACCATCGCTGGATGCCCTCGATCGAAAAGGGCGCGGGGGACTCGCTGGACGAACTCGTCCAGTCCGGCAGCGCCAGCTTCGAAGCCGGCCAGGCCTGGCGCGGGGAAGCATCCCTCGAGCTGTTTGACTCGCCGAGCGAGGAACTGGCCCGGCTGAGCGTCGAGGAGATTATCGGCGGCTACTACCGCCAGGTCGGGGTCACCTGGGACGGCGGCCGCCTGCTAGCCGACCACGGCCGGCGGGTAATTGAGGCGGAGGCGGGGCGATAGTCGCTGGCCACAGTGCCGGTCAGTCCGTAGGCGGTAGGCGAGGTTGTTCCGCCAGCTAACGGGTTTGAGTCGGGGCCCGGTGGGAGGCGGCGAAGCCCTCGTGCCATGTCCCGACGCGACGTCCTCGATACCCGCGCCGCAACCACCGGCCGCGACTTGGAGTCTCCACTAGGAAGCCCGGATGTACAGCAGTGGCGGAGGAGACATGGATAGCCGCACGGCACGTATGGCCATTGGTATGGCGCTTTCCCTGCTCGCTGTGTCTTGCGGCAGCATTTGGCGTGCGGGTGGCGGCGCAGGAGCACCAAGCTCGCCAGTGTCGGCCAAGGCCGCACCGTCACCAGCGCGTTCGCGGGATGGACGGACGCCCACCTCAAGCAGAGGTGGAGCGCCTTGCCAGGCTGGTGACCTGGCACTCGGGTATAGTCCAGAAATTTCACCGGCGACCGAGGAGCACGGCGACATCTACATGCTGGTCAACCGGGGCCGCTCAGCTTGCGCGCTCGCCGGGTACCCCGGCATCACGCTCTATGACCCCAGCGGCGCCGTGCTGCGGTTCCACTACATGCACGGAGGCCAGTTCACCACCACCGCGCCTCCGGCCACCGTCCTGCTGCGCCCAGCGGCGTCAGCCTATGTTCTTGTCGAGCAGTCGGCATGCGAGATGGGAGACGAAGAGCCTGCTGTGACCATCCGCATCAGCATGCCCCGGCCGTCAGGTGCGACCGTGGCCGGCCGGGCCTGGTCCGAACCCGATGGTGCGTCGCAGCTTTGGTACTGCCGCGGCGGCACGGACGGCGTCAGGCTGCCGGTCTTCGTGTCACCGATCGAGCCGACCCGCGCGGCAACCGTTATGCCAGCCCCGGAGCCTGGACCGGCCTGACCGATGACCCGGGTGATCGCTCAGACCTCTCCTGCCGTCCGCCGGCGCCGCTCTGGCGGGGCGCGGGCGGGGTGCGGTGTCTGCGCCGGGGCACCGGGTGACGGCCGGTTAGGGCTGGAAGACGACGCGGCGGGTGCGGCTGACCGGCGAGTCCCAGACGGCCTCGACGTCGCTGAGCGGCACCGGCAGCGCATCGATGGTGAGCGCGCCCGCGGCGATCTCGTCGATCAGCGCGGCTATCTCGGTGACGAACTCGGCCGTCGATACAGCGCCCTGGCCGCTACCGAGGATCGTCAGGTTGTGCGACCGGAGTGCGACCGATGGCAGGCTCGCCTCCGGTCCGCCCATCGCGCCGATGTGGAGCCAGGTCAGCGGCTGACCCGGATCCGATCGCGCGGCCAGGATGGCCGGCAGGACCCGCTCCAAGGGCGCGCCCCACAGGTAGTCGATGACCACTTCGGTGTCGGCGGCGTTCTTCTGGATCTCGGCCGCGATCTGCGAGTCGCTGCCGGCCAGCGAGATGACGCCGTCTGCCCCGAGCGTCGGCAGCGCGGCGAGCCGCTCCGCATCGCGCCCGGCGGCGGCGACCCAGCCAGCCCCCAGCCGCTTCGCGATCTGGACGGCCATCTGGCCGGCGCTGCCGGTGGCGCCGAGTACCAGCACCCGCTGGCCCGGCTGGAGGGCGGCCCGGCGGCGCAGCGGGACCCAGGACGACATCGCCGGGTTGACTGCGGCGGCCACGGTGACCTCGTCCGCGGTGTCCGGCAGGGGGAGGTACGCCCGGCGCCGGATGACGGTCAGGTCCGCCATGGTGCCATGGGCCGAGTCGAGCGCGGCGAAGTACACCCGTTGGCCGTCGGCTAGGACGCCGGTGCCGTCGACGCCGGGGATCAGCGGCAGTGCCGTGCTGCTGGCGTAGTGCGAGCCCGACGCGCCGGACCGCACGCGCGGGTGGAGACCGGCCGCCCGGACATCGACGACGACCTCGTCAGCGGACGTGGCCACCGGATCGTCGACCGCCGCGTACTGCGGCGGGCGGTCAAAGGACGTGACGAGGGCGGCGTGCATGCTGACCTCCCTGATAGTCGGAGCTTTAGTTTGTGACACCAACAAATATAGTTGGTGCCACGAACTAATGTCAAGTACGCTCACTCCATGGAAGCGGATACCTCGGATGCGGCCGAACTCACCCTGACCGATGCCCTCGTGCAGCTGTCGTTCGCTGTACAGGCGATCCTGGGGCGGGTCGGGGCCGATCACGACCTGTCGGTCATCCAGGGTCGGCTGCTCGGAATCCTGCGCGATCGCGAGCCTCCGATGGCTGCATTGGCCAGGTACCTCAACCTGGATAAATCGAGCATCACCGGCCTGGTCGACCGGGCCGAGCGGCGTGGCCTGGTGCAGCGGACCGCCGACCCGTCCGACGGCCGCTCTGTCCGTGTCGCGGTGACTGACAACGGCCGTGCGCTCATCGAGCTGACCGCCGCCGAAATCGATCGGGAGATAGCGCTGCTGGTCCGCGACCTGTCCGGGCCCGAGCGCCAGCGGCTTTGCACGCTGGCCAGCCGGCTCGCGCCCCGCCTCTAGCTCGCCGGGCCGGCCGGCGTGCGCTTGACTGGATCCGGTGCGCGCGAAGATAATTTGGGTCCAAACGACCTGTTGTCGTCGACAGTTCCGGGAGCTCCGCTGGGAAGGTCATGAGCACAGCGCAGGTAGCGGGCGTGGACGTCGACACAAGGCACTGGATCGGCGGACGGCGGATCGGGTCCGCCGACACGTTCACCGATATCTCGCCGATCGACGAGACCCTGATCGCGGACGTGGCCCGCGGCCGGCCGGCCGAGGTCGACGCCGCCGTCGGAGCGGCCGCGGCTGCGTTCGCTGGCTGGTCGTCGAGGCCGGCGACGCAGCGGGCCGAGGTCCTGCACGGGATCGCCGACGGCATCGACAAGCGAATCGAGGAGCTCGCGCAGGTCGAGACCGCCGACAACGGATCGCTGCTGCGCTCGCACCGGCGCAACGTGATGCCGCGAGTCGCGCACAACTTCCGATTCTTCGCCGACTGGCTCGGTCACTTGGACGGCGAGCAGCCGGATATCAGGGAGCACCGCCAGCGGGTGTCCTGGTGCCCGTCCGGAGTGACCGCGGTCATCACGCCGTGGAACGCGCCGCTGATGCTGGCGACCTGGCGGATCGCGCCGGCGCTCGCAGTCGGGAACACGGTGGTGGCCAAGCCGCCCGAACTGGCGCCGCTGACCGCGAGCCTGCTGGCTGACATCGCCGCGGACGCCGGGCTGCCCGCGGGGGTGTTCAACGTCGTGCAGGGTCTCGGGGCGGAGGCCGGTGCCGCGCTGGTCGCGCATCCGGAGGTGGCCCGGGTCGCGTTCACCGGCTCGGCCGGCACGGGCCGGAGCGTGGCCGCGGCAGCCGGGGCGCAGCTCACGCCGGTCTCGCTGGAACTCGGCGGCAAGTCTGCGCTGCTCGTGTTCGCCGACGCGGATATGGACCTGGCCGTCGCCAACGCGGTCGAGCAGTACGACAACGCGGGCCAGGTCTGCCTGGCCGGAACTCGCCTGCTGGTCGAGCAGTCTGTGGCCGCCGAGTTCACCCAGCTCCTGCTTGGCCGGATCGCGGCGCTGGTGCAAGGCGACCCGAGAGACGAGGCGACAGACGTCGGACCCAATATCAGCCGCGCGCAAGTGGACCGGATTGACGGATACGTGGCCCGATCCCTGCGTTACGGCGCGCGCCTGCAAATCGGCGGCTGCGTCAATCGCGACCTTGGCGGCTCGTATTACCTGCCTACGCTGATCACGGACGCGCCGCCCGACTCGGAGATCCTGACCGAGGAGGTATTCGGGCCGGTGCTCACGCTCCAGACGTTCGACAGCGAGGACGAGGCGGTCGGGCTGGCCAACGGCACCAGGTACGGCCTCGCCGCGATGGTCTTCACCGGCGACCGTGACCGGGCCGAGCGCGTAGCCGCGCGGCTCGTCGCCGGGACCGTATGGGTGAACTGCTTCTTCGTGCGCGACCTGCGGGCACCGTTCGGCGGGGCACGGCAGTCGGGGATCGGCCGTGAGGGCGGCACCTGGAGCTTCGACTTCTACGGCGACGTGAAGAACACCGTCTACGCACCGAGGGGATGGCACGGCGATGGGTGAGGTGGCAGGGACAGGGTGGGGATGGCACGCCGATGGGTGAAGTGGTAGGGGCTGGCCTGCTCGCGCACGTGCCGACGATCATGCTCCCAAGGACCGAGCGGCTGGCGCTCAACGGCGGAAGGGAGATCAGCCTCGTCCCTGGCCTCGAGCGGCTACGCCGCGAGGCGTTCGAGACGCTCGATTACGACACCGTCGTCGTGATCGACTCGCACTGGTGCACCACGGTCGAGTTCGTGATCGCCGCCCATGATGTCCGGGCCGGGCTGTTCACCTCCGATGAGCTGCCACGCGGCATGAGCCGGGTCCCCTTTGACTTTCGCGGCGACCCCGAGCTGGCGCATGCAGTCGCGGCGGCCGGCGAGAAGTACGGCACCTGGATCACCGCAATCGACGACCCGTGCCTGCCGATCTATTACGCGACCATCAACCTGTGGGCCTACCTTGGTCGCGGTCTTGACAAGCGGTGGGTCACGATCAGCAATGCGGCCGAGACCGGCGACACGGAGGATTTCCTGCGCGCGGGCCGTGCCCTTGGCCAGGCCATCGCGGGCACGGACCGGCGAGTGATCGTGCTGGCGTCCGGGGCGCTATCACATACGTTCTGGCCGCTGCGAGAACTGCGCGAGCACGAGGCGAGCGACCCCGTCCACATCAGGAGTCCGCAGGCCAGGGCGGCCGACCTTGACCGGATCGCCTGGTTCGAAGCCGGCGATCACGCCCGCGTCATCGACACCATGCCCGACTACCTGGCCTTCAGGCCGGAGGCGAAGTTCGCGCACTATCTGATGATGATCGCGGCGCTCGGCGAGCGGAGGGTAACGGCGCCGGGCCGGCGGTTCAGCGAGTACGAGAACGCGATCGGGACCGGGCAGATGCATATCTGGTTTGACCGTCCTCCGGCAGGCTGGTCACAGTCGGAGCGCGAGACAGCCACCTCCTAAGTGGAGAAACCATGGCCGAGTACCGCAGGATCCTGCTCGAGCGGGCTGTCGTGCAGGTTGTCCGCGACGGCGACTACCTCGTGGCGGGCGACGGCCGCCGGGTCGCCGCATCGGAGGCCGTGCACCTGCCGCCGGTGGTGCCGACCAAGATCGTGGCGGTGCACTTGAACCACCGCAGCCGCGTGGAGGAGTTTGGCGCCAGGCTGCCCGCCGCGCCGACTTACTTCCAGAAGCCGACCTCGGCGCTGGTTGGCCACGGCGGCGCGGTCGTACGACCGACCAACTGCAAGTACCTCAACTACGAGGGCGAGATCGCGATCGTGATCGGCCGGACCTGCCGGGGCGTCGCGCGGTCGGCGGCCGGTGACTATATCGGCGGATACACGATCGGCAACGACTTCGGGCTGCATGACTTCCGCGACACCGATGCAGGCTCGATGCTGCGGGTCAAAGGGTCGGACACGATGGCACCGCTCGGGCCTGGGCTGGTGACTGACTGGGACTTCCACGGCAAGCGGCTGCGTACGTACGTGAACGGCCGGCTCGCGCAGGACGGTTCGACCGACGAGATGCAGTGGGACATGCATTACCTGGTGGCCGACATCGCCCGCACGACCACGCTGTACCCAGGCGACGTGCTGTTGTCGGGCACGCCGGCCAACTCCCGTCCGGTGCAGCCGGGCGACGTGGTCGAGGTCGAGGTCGAGGGCCTCGGCCGGCTGACCAATCACGTAGTGGCTGGCCCGCTGCCCGTCCCTTCCGAGTTCGGGGCTCAGCCGACCGAGAGCGAGGAGGTCGTCTCGACCGCGCTCGGGGGCGACTGGGAGTTCCGCGGCATCAGGCCCCCGGCCCGGTCGTGACCGGCCAGCCGCTTCAGCCGGCCCCGAGGATGTGCCTGATCCTCAGCGAGAACTGGACGATGACTTCCGGGAGGGACCTGGCGGCCCTCGTTCGCTGGGCCAGGGAGGCCGAGGACGCCGGCTTCGACTCGGTCATGATCAGCGAGCACATCGTCCTCGGCCCATCGGCCGGGGCGAGCGGGGTCATGTCGAATCCGCGGGAGTACGCGCTGCCAGGCAACCAGGATCCGGCGACGCCGTGGCCGAGTTCACTCGTCCTGCTGTCGGCCATCGCCGCGGTGACCACCCGGATCCGGCTTGTCGCGGGCGCGGTGATCGCGCCGCTGCGCCATCCGCTGCTGATCGCGCGCGAGCTTGGCTCCCTTGACCTGCTCAGCGGCGGCCGGCTTGTCGTGCTGCCGACAGTGTCCTGGCTGGAGGAGGAGTACCGGGCGCTAGGTGTGCCGTTCCGGTGCCGCGGCGATCTGCTCGACGAGCACCTGGCGGCGTGGGCCGCGCTCTGGCGCGACACGCCGGCGTCGCATCCGGGGCCGCACTACCCGTTCAGCCACGTCTATTTCGAGCCTAAGGCGTTCCGGAAGTCCGGCCCGGTGCTGTGGCTCGGCGGCGCGGGGATGCACCGGCGGATGACCGAGCGCATCGTCCGCTACGGTGACGGCTTCAACCCGCTCGGCGCGCCGACCGGGCCGGAGATGCAGCGGCTGCGCGATGCGATGGCGGCGGCCGGGCGTGATTTCGGCGGTTTGGAACTGGTCGGGGGCACGCGCGCAGTGTTCCCCGACGACCACAGCCCGGCCGACTTGGGCCAGGCCCTGGGGGAAATCCCGGCCCAGCTTGAGGCCGGTTTCACCACGTTCTGCATCAAGCCGTCGCAGTTCACCGACGACCCAGGCGACGTGCGCCGGCTGTGCGAGGAGATCATCCGCTGGGCCGGCCGCCTGGCGGTGCGCTGAGCGCTTCGCCAGATGGCGCCGCGCGGCAGTGCTAGTGCTTGCTGTCGGCCAGCCGGCTTGCCCTGGCCTCAAGGTAACGCCGCTCGGTGAGGCTCGCGGTCGACCGCGCGGCCAGCTTGTAGTGCTCGCGTGCAGCCGCGCGGTCGCCGGCTCGTTCCAGCAGGTGGGCGCGAACGGTGTGGAGCAGGTGGTGGCGGGTGATCCGGTCGTCAGCGTCGAGGGTGGCGAGCAGGTTGAGCCCGGCTTGCGGGCCCCCGATCTCGGCCAGTGCCACGGCCCGGTTCAGCGTGACCATCGGGTTGGGTGCGATCCGTTCGAGGATCAGGTAGAGCGCGTGCACCTGCCGCCAGTCGGTGTCCTCCGGTCGCTCGGCGCTCGCATGAGTGGCGGCGATGGCTGCCTGGACCTGATAGGGACCGAGCGGCCAGGTGTCCATGGCCGCTTCGATAAGGGCGATGCCCTCCGCTATCTGATCGGCGTCCCATAGCGCGCGGTCCTGTTCGGCCAGCGGGATCAGGTCACCGCCAGGGCCGGTCCTGGCGTTGCGCCGGGAGTGGTTCAGCAGCATCAGGGCGAGCAGCCCGGCTACTTCGCCGTCGTCAGGCAGCTGGCGGTGGACGATCCTGGCCAGGCGGATCGCTTCCATGGCGAGGTCGGGCCGGTGCAGTTCTGGGCCGGACGAGGCGGTGTAGCCCTCGTTGAAGATCAGGTACAGCACGTGCAGCACGACGCGCAGGCGCTCGTCTCGGTCGGCCGGCGCGGGCAGCGTGAACTGGCCGCCCGCAGCCTTGATGGTGTGCTTGGCTCGGCTGATGCGGGCGGCCATGGTCGGCTCGGGGACGAGGAAGGCGCGGGCGATCTCCGCCGTGCTCAGGCCGCCGACCGCCCGCAGGGTGAGCGCGGTCTGGGAGGCGGCGGTCAGGGCCGGGTGGCAGCAGAGGAATAGCAGGACCAGGGTGTCGTCGGCAGCGGGCGCGCCCTCTTCCTCGTCGGCGCTCATCCTCGGCTCAAGTGCCGCCGCGGTCGCCTCGCGTAGCCTCCGCGCGTGGTCGCTGCGCATCTGGTCGATCAGCCGGCGCGCGGCAACAGCCGTCAGCCAGCCGCGCGGGTTGGCCGGCCTGCCCTCGGCCGGCCAGTTCAGGGCCGCGGCGAGAACCGCCTCCTGCACGGCGTCCTCGCACGCCTCGAACTGACCGAATCGCCGGACGAGCGTGCCGAGGACCCGTGGCGCGAGTTCGCGCAGCAGATCCTCGACCGCTGTGTCCTTCGTGACCACTGGGCCTTCGTTCACGTCTCCAGGTTCCCGGCGGAGAACATGACCGGCCTGACTTCGATACCCATGCCCTCGACCTTGGCGTCGGGGATCATCGCGGCAAGTTCGACCGCGCGCTCCCTATCTTCGCAGTCGATCAGGTAGAAGCCGCCCAGGTACTCCTTGGCCTCCAGGTAAGGCCCGTCGGTGATCACCGGCTGCCCGCCGCGCACCCGGATCACGGCGCTCTGGGACGGGTCGGCCAGTGCCTGGGTGGTGATCAGCTCGCCCGACTTCGTGATCGCGTCGATGAACGCGCCATGCCCGTCGGCGATCTCCGTGCGCTCTTCCTCGGTCAGGCCATCCCACACCTCGGGGTTCAGGTGCATGATCAGCAGGAACTTCATGTGCCGCTCCTCATCTTGCCGCGAGCCCGGTGGCGGGCTCTTTTACCGGAAGGTCGGAGCGGTCGGCTCGGGGTTGACATTCTGCGGGCTACGGATATCAGCGGGGGAGGCCCCTAAGCGCCCGCGCCGCTCCAGGAGGCCTCGCCGGCTCGCTGCATCTCGTCCTCGCCGACGATCAGGTGGCTGTGGCTGAGCGCGGTGACGCCGCTGACAAGGAGGGCCAGGGCCAGCGCTTCGAGGGCGAGGTCTGCGGTGGCGGCCTGGAAGTGCTCGCCGAACAGGAACAGCCCGAGCAGGCTGGCGGCCAGCGGGTCGAGGATCGTGAAGCCCGGCTGGGAGGCCGCGAGGGGCCCGGCCGCCAAGGCGTGCGAGGCCAGCAGCAGGCTGGCCGCCCCGGCGCCGATCAGGACGTACACCGACCAGTTCGTGAAGATCGCGGCGGCTCCGTCGCCGAGGTGGGAGCTGAACTCCTTGATCACGGCGGCCACGAAGCCCCAGGCCACGCCGGTTGAGGCGCCGAGGATCGCCGCGCGGTACGAGGGGGAAGCTGACGGCCGGCGGCCGAGCCCGAACGCCAGCGCGAGCCCGACGAGCACGACCGCGAGCGTCACGAACCCGGCAAGCAGCCACATTGACGCCGGCGCATGACTTCGCCCGCCTGACGGCGAGGCGGCGAACAGGAACAGGGCGAGCCCGGAGGACATCGCCGCCGCGGCGAGCCAGTCTCGTGGCTTGACGCCGCGAGAGCCGAGAACCGCCATGTACCCGAAGACGAACAGCAGCTCAAGCGCGAGGATCGGCTGAACCAGCGCAAGCGCCCCGTAGTGCAGCGCCGTGAGCTGGAATACAAAGCCCAGGATCATGCTGGCGATGCCGAGCAGCCAGATCGGCCGACGGGCGAGCCGGAAAACCAGCCAGAAATCAAGGCCCGTCGTCTCGCTAGTGCTCCTCGCCCCGAGCCGCTGGCACACCGACGACGTAGCCGTGCACACGCTCGCGGCCAGTGCAAGGACGATCGCCTTGTCCATGTCCTCCCGCCACCCAACCCGGCTTGGCCCACCGCCGATGGTCCCCTTGGCGAACCTCGCCGCCCCACGGCGAGGTGCTAAGGCCCACTGTGCCAAGTCCTAGTGACACTCGGCTAGCGTTCAGCTATAACCCAGATGCCGTCGCAAGATTCCGCGATCGGGCGTCCTTTTTCTGAGAAAGATCCCGCGGGCAGCCGCGCCGGCCGCCCGCTGCCAGTCGGAAAGGGCTGTAGATGCTGCGGTCGCAGGGGGTCGGGCGGCTGGTGTTCGCCGGTCGGCCCGTGGCCTGATCGTGCGGGCCGTGCTGGCGACCGCGCCGGTCAGCCCGCAGTTGGAGAACGAGGACTTCGCCGCGGTGACGCCGTCGGCGGCGGTGCTGCTGGACGGCGCGGGAACGCCAGCCGGACTCGAGACCGGTTGTGTGCACGGCATCGCTTGGTACGCCAGGACCCTCGGGACGGCGCTTTTGTCGATGATCACCGCAGCCGACTCCGGCACGCTGGCCGACGGCCTGCACGCCGCCATCGGCGAGGTCAGATCCCGGCACGAAGGCACCTGCGACCTGTCCCACGGAGGGACCCCGGCCGCAACGGTCGTCGCGACCCGGATCCGCGGGGACGAGCTTGAGTACCTCGTTTTGTCCGATTCCGTACTGGTGCTGGCCCGAGCCGCCGGGAATCAGGTCGTGACGGATCACCGGATCGAGACCGCCAGCCGTCCGCACCGCAACCTTTTCGAGGGGATGGCGATCGGCGCGCCCGGCCGCGACGCCGCGTTCCGCAAGTACATCCAGACGGTACGCGAGATGAAGAACACACCGGGCGGGTACTGGGTGGCGTCGGCCGATCCGGAGGCCGCGCACCACGCAGTCTCCGGCTCCACCGCCCTGGCCGGGCTCCGTGCGGCGCTGTTGCTCAGTGACGGCGCCAGCCGTCTGGCCGACCTGTTCGGCCTGGTGTCGTGGGACGGGCTCGTATCGCTGGTCCTTGAGGCAGGCCCGGCGGAGCTCATCCGGCAGGTGCGCGCGGCCGAGGCCTCCGACCCTGACGGTTCTGGCTGGCGGCGGGGGAAGGCAGTCGATGATGCCACGGTCGTCTGTTGCGATCGGCTGGCGCCTTGACTAGTCCCAGGCCGCTCGGCCTGGTGCTGCTACTCGGCCGTTTGGCGGGCGGGCGTGACGTCTAGCGACGCGAGCAGGCCGAGCGCATCGGCTTGCGGTGTCCCTGGCGCAGCCGTGAACAGGACGATTCGCAGGTCGGCCCCGTCTAGCCTGAGCACGTCGCAGTCCAGGTGCAAGAGGCCGACCTGCGGGTGCTCGACGGTCTTGTGCGTCTCGTGCAGGGCGGCAATTTCGTGGCCGTTCCAGCGCCGCCCGCAGCCGATGCTCGACTGGTTCGCGCGGTACATGCCATGGGTTTAAGGCACTGTGCCGTGTGGCACGACCGATTGCACTGGCTGACTCGTGATAGCGCCAATGAGATCAAAGTCGCCGTCGTAGTGCAGGAGGGTGACTTGCTCTCGTTCTGCGACGCCGGCGACCGCAGGTCTGTTCAGCCTGGCCGGCCATGCGGCTGCGTTCGTACCGCCGGTGTGCGGTCCTAGCTCCCTGATACGCGTCGAGCCGCGGCGAAAAGCTTGAGCATTTCGCGATTGAAGGCGGGGATATCGTCTGGCCGTCGGCTGGTCACCAGCCTGCCGTCCACCACGACCTCACGGTCGACCCAGGTTGCGCCCGCGTTCCGCAGGTCGTCCTGGACGGTGTGATAGCTGGTCAAGGTCCGGCCGCGGGCCACGCCGCTTGAGATCAGTTCCCATGGGGCGTGGCAGATGACGGCCATTGGCTTCCCGGCATCGTTGATTTCATTGATGAAGGACTGCACGTCCGGTTCCATGCGCAGTCGATCGGCGTTGACCGCGCCGCCGGGGAGGAGGAGCGCGTCGTAGTCGGCCGGGTCGGCCTGATCTAGCGTCTTGTCGACGGCGAACTTCTGAGTCGGCTGGAGATCGTGCCGGACGGCCTGGATCTGACCTGGCTTGACCGAGAGCAACTCGGTCCGGGCACCGGCTTCGCGCAGGGCCCTGACCGGTTCGGCCAGCTCTGGCTCCTCGACCCCGTCGGTGGCAATCACGGCAATTCGCAGGTTGTCGAGCGTGGGCACGGTCATACTCCTTTTTCTCACGCGCTCGGGTGCTCCACGTCAAGCGGGACGGACTTCGCGCTTACCAAACCGAGAGAGGTGACTTCGGCGGGCGAAATCCCGTTCAGAACCCAGTCGGTGAACACTCGGAGCCGGTTCCCGGACATGCTGTACAGGTGGTAGCCGCGGGTGATGAGGCTCGCAGGCGGCCCGTTGAGCGGGATATGGAGCGGGTTGATCGCCGCGGCGAGCCCGCCTAGGTCGACCACGAATCCCAGGTCGTGGTGCTTGTACGGCTCAGCCCTGCCGGTACCGAGGGAGGCGGCGACATTCTTGGCTACCCGCCGGCCTTGCCGCTCGGCGTGCTGCGCCGTCATCCCGCAGACCTCGCCCGGGCGCGTCAGGTCGGGCACTGCGGCGCAGTCGCCGCAGGCGTAGATCTCGGGGGCGCCCGGCACGGCCATGTACTCGTCGACCACCAGCCGTCCCTTGGCGGTTTTCAGGTCAAGGCCGTCCACCAGCGGGTCGGCCCGGACCCCGACGCACCAGATCAGTGAGCGAGTTGGCACTTTCTCCCCGGTGGAGAGTTGCACGAAGTCCGCCATGGCCTCGGTCACTGACTGGCCGGTGCGCACTTCGACGCCGCGGCGGCGCAGCACCCGGTCAGCCGTCCTCGACAGCCGCGGGTCAAGATCGGGCAGCACCCTGGGAGCGGTGTCAAGCAGCAGCCACCTAACACGCTGCCCACCCAGGCCTGGCATCCTGCGCAGCAGCCGGGTGGTCAGCAACTGGCCCTGCGCCGCGACCTCCGTGCCGGTGTAACCCGCGCCGACAACGACGAACGTGCAGCGGGCCTCCCGCTCGGCCGGGTCGGTGGCCGCCGCTGCCAGCTCAAGCTGCCTGGTGATGTGGTCACGCAGGTAGTCAGCCTCGGCGATGCTGCGGAATCCGTGCGCGTACTCCGCCAGGCCGGGGATCGGCAGCAGCTTGTTCACGCTCCCGGCGGTGAGGATCAGCCGGTCGTAGCTGACCTCGCCTGATCCGCCTTCCTGGCTAACCCAGCTCACAACTTTCTGCTGAGCGTCAACGTGCTGGACCGTGCCGACCACGTACCGGAGCTTCCGCAGCCGACGCGGTAGTGACACGCAAATGTGCCGGGGCTCGATGAGCCCGCCCGCAACCTGCGGCATCAGCGGCAGGTACAAGAAGTAGTCGTTGGAGTTGATCACCACGATGTCGGTGGTGGCGCCCACATGCCGGACCAGTTCTTGCGCGGCATTGAAACCGGCGAAACCCGCCCCGACGATCACTACTCGATTTTTCGCACCATTATGCGCCATTTCTTATCCTCTCTGGTCAAGGAGGGCGCGAGTCGCGGCGACACTCGAGCGGCACCATCCGTGCGGAATGCCATACCCCGCCCACGGCCCGTTCCACGTCGAGGACCGGCTCCAGGGATCGAGTCGGGGCGGAGACCTTCAGTGGCGCGAGCGGAGTCCGGTGCGGCCGAGGCGGGGATGACGCGGGGTCGCGGAGCTGCAGCTTCTGACGCGGCTAGTGCGGAAGACCCCTCGTTCCCCCAGGACGTCAGGAGAGGGATGACGCGCTCGCTCTTATTCGGCGAGTTCGGGCGCGATGGTACCGGTTTTCACCCTGCGCAAGATTTCGTCGAAAGCCTCGACGTTGCCCATCGCGTCATGGACGGGGTTGTGGTCGTGGGCAGTCTGCCTGAAGCGCTTCCAGCCCTGGGTATCGGTCCAGTCCCGGTTGAGGCCGGCCCAGAAGTCGCTGATGCGGCGGCCAGAGTGGCCGAATGGGTTCTCCATTCCGGCCCGATCGAACATGCCGGCTATCCATTGCCAGTCGTACGCGGGGTTATCGCTCACGAAAACCGGCCGCATGTTGCTCACATGATCCTGGAGCCAGGCCGCAAATCCCCTGGCCACGTCGATGTCGGATGCGATGCGTTCGCCCACGATGCTGATCGCTGGGTTGGCGGGGTCCGGGGTGGCGTGGAAGAGGCGTCCGTGGAACGTCTCGCGCGTGTCGTAATGCACGGCCCCGAACTCGGTCAGGACGCCGCTCACCGGGCTGGAGCCACGTGCCTCACAGTCGACGAATATCCACGGTGTTCTCTTGCTCATACTCCGGGTATTGTACGGACGGTTTGGCGCCGGCGTACGGATCGGGCCGGCCGCGGCCCGCGTATTGGCCGGTCTTCGCCAGCGCTGGCCCAGCATGATCAGCTCGGGCGCATGCTGGTGAGCATGTGCCGGACGAGCTCGGGGTTCTCCTTGAGCCTGCGGAGCGACCACTTATGCGCGTCGGTGCCGAAGTTCACCGTGACTCGCACGGGATGTCCTGAGCGCACCAGTGCCGCCCGCAGCTGTTCTTCGATGCCCTTGAGCATCTGGAACTCGTAGGCATCTGGGGAGACGCCGAGCTCATCGGCCAGCCGCAATACGTGGAAGACGAGGTATTCGTCGTGAGTGGCGACCCCAACGTGCACGCCGGCCTTGAGATACTGCCTGACCACGTCCAGGTAGTTGTCTCTGATGACCTCCGGCCGGCCGTAGGCGTGGGTCCGGCCCTCCTTGTACGCGCCCTTGACGACGCGCGTCGGAATGTGGTCGGCGACGAGCGCACGGACGTCAGCCGCCGTGCGGTAAAGCTCCGCCTGCACGACCGCCTCGACATTGGACATCGTCCGGCGTGCCGCTCGGACTATGGCCAGCGTGCCATCGACATAGCGGGCCTGCTCCATGTCAATCTCGACAACGCATCCGGCCGCGGCCGCGGCCTCGGCGATCGACAGGACGTGAGTCCTGGCCAGGTGCGGGTCGAAGACGAGCCCGAGGCCGGTCAGCTTGACGCCCAGGCGCACGTCAAGATCGGTCCCGGCAACGGCATCGGTCACGGCCAGCAGCTCGCGCAGGTGCCGGTCTGCGTAATCCGGCGTTTGCGCGGCCTCACCCACGACAGCCAGCGTGGCAGGCATGCCCTCAGCGGCGAGCGAACGAGCCACGTCCATCGCCTCGGAGACGGTCGCGCCGCCGAGGTAACGGCGGGCCGCCCGCCGGATCACCGATGCCGGCAACAGGTCCAGGACCCCGCTGATCGCACGGCCCGTCGCGCTCATCGCGGCTTACCTCGACGCCAGGACCGCGTTAGGCGGGGCGGTAGCCAGCGTTACTCAGCATGCGGCGCACGTCGATGACGGTCTGCTCGTCAACGTCCTTCCCGGCGGGCGGCTCGAGGAATTCCAGCTCGGGCCCTATCTTGACGGCGACCTTGCCGTCATGACGCACGGTAACCTCGCCGACGGCTTCCAGCAGCGACATGACTGCCCGCCACTCGATGTTGTGGCTGGTCGGATGCTCCATGATCTGGCGCAGCGTGTCGCGGTGACGGCTGTCAAGATGTTCTGATCCGGGCGTGGTCACATGCAGACTCTATCGCCACGGTCATACCTTGATCACGGCCGCACGTGTGGGAGAGGCCGCCTTCGGGCACTGATCACCCTCTTTGATCAGTCACTGCGTATCCGTGGGCGCGGAGGACGTTGACGACTCGCTTGCGAGGCGACAGCTGGATCGAGACGTCAGCGAATGGACCAGCCGGGCCGAACCTGACGACCTCCACCCGTCTCCAGTGCAAGACCGGCAGATGAACGTCGATTCTGCTCATCACCGAGATATCGCCGATCGCGTCTTTAGTTACCGACTGAACCGGTATCCATGGGATGACCGCCGACCGAACGGCCAGCCCTCGGCTATCAACGATCAGGCGGCCGAACCACCTGTTGACACGACGGCGCCCGGCAGCCAGATCGACGCGCAGCTCCGTTCGAGGCGAACTTGCCATCTTTGGCTCAGGCACCCCTGGACCCTAGACTTCCAGACGGCCGCGCGTACAGCCGCTGGTCCGTCAGGGGACACACCCAGGCGAAGCGACCGGATTCTGTCTGATCAGGACGTATTACTTACTCGGGATCGGGCCGTAGTTCGTAGTGCATCGTCTGGTAGCGCAGGAGACGGTGGGCGACGGGGACGAGTATCGCCTGCAGCAAAGGGTGGCGTCGCGCCAGAG
>JASHOL010000185.1 GCA_030041135.1 Streptosporangiaceae bacterium
GCGGCGCCGACGCCGCCGTGGCCCGCAGGGCCTAAGAGCGGCAGGGAGGTGGCCGCGTGACGGGATCTTGCGGCTTAGATAGGGCGGCAACCTCAGCTCGGTTCTGAGCGTGCCGTCAAGCACGCCATCGCGGCCAAGGTCCTCGCGTCCGGCGCGCTCCGCGCGCCCTTGAAGACGTAGAGGAAGTTCTCACCGGCTTGACAACACCTGTTGTGTCTGGCTCCGCTTGATGTGCGACACGGTGGCTCCACTTGATCTGTGACGCTCCCGCTCATGCTTCGGGAGCTGAACGTGGTGGAACAGAGGTACCGGGCCGTGCTCGAGGTTCTTTCCGGGATCCCGGTCATTGAGGTCGCCGAGCGGTATGGCGTGGCCCGGCAGACCGTGCACCGGTGGATGGCCCGGTATCAGGCCGACGGAATCGCTGGCCTGGCGGAACGCTCGCATGCGCCGCGGCATCATCCGTGGCGGATTGCCGCCGATGTTGAGGCCGTCCTCTGCGAGCTGCGGCGGGCGCATCGGCGCTGGGGTCCGCGACGGCTGGTATTCGAGTTAGACCGCCGCGGCTACCCGGCAGTGTCCCGCTCGACGGTCTACCGGGTGCTGGTCCGCTATCAGCTGATCGAGCCGGTCCCGCGGCGCAGACGCCGCGACCAGTACATCCGGTGGGAACGCCCGGTCGCGATGGACTTGTGGCAGCTGGATGTCACCGCCAGCTTGTTCCTGGCCGACGGCCGCGAATGCAAGATCATTACAGGGATCGACGACCATTCCCGGTTCTGTGTCATCGCCACAGTCGTGCTTCGGGCTACCGGCCGGGCCGTCTGCCAGGCGTTCGTCAACGCTATGCAGGCCTACGGGGTTCCCGCCGAAGTCTTGTCTGACAATGGCAAGCAGTTCACCGGCCGGTTCGGCAAGCCCCGCCCGGCCGAGGTGCTGTTCGAGCGGATCTGCCGGGAGAACGGCATCACTCAGCGGCTGACCAAGCCCCGCTCCCCCCCTTAACCGGCCAACAGCTGCCGGTACCAGGCAGTGTTTGTGAAGATCACTAATAGAAGTCCCAGCTAGCTGGGTATTGCGGCGTGTCGCCTTGACCGGGATGGGTCAGATCCGGTTACTGGTGTTCCATGCCTGATTCGGACTGTCTGAGGGCGACGGGAAGCGGGGAGCGCTGGCGGATCGACGGCGTGCAGGACGCCGCCGGGCTGCGGTTGTGCAACGAGTTCCTGGGGTACCTGGCCGACCGGCGGTACTCGCCGGCCAGCGTGCGATCGTACGCGTTCGACCTGCTGCACTTCGCCCGGTGGCTGGCCGGGCAGGGCGTCGGTGTGGCTGGCGTGGACACTGACGTGCTGCTGCGTTACCTGGCCGCCTGCCGTTCCGAGCGACGCGACGGCCAGCACGGCAACGTGATCTCGATGGCCAGCGGCCGGGCAGCCGGGTTCGCCCCGGCGACGATCAACCGGCGGCTGGCGGCGATCTCGGGCCTGTTCGCCTTCCGGTCGATGCGCGACCCGGACGCGGCTAACCCGATGCCCAGGGGCCCGGCCGCGCGGCGGCAGGCAGCCGGCGAACGTGCCGGGCTGCTGGCTCACCTGGACAAGCCGAATCCGCGGTCGAAGCTGCGGGTGCGGGAGCCGCGCCGGCTGCCCCGCGGCCTGGACCGCGCCGAGACCGCGGCGCTGCTGGGCAGCTTCCGCACCGACCGGGACCGGGCGATCGCCGGGCTGATGCTGCTGTCGGGACTGCGCAGCGCCGAGGTGCTCGGCCTGCGCGTCGCCGACATCGACATCGGCCGCGGCTGGGTGCGGGTGACCGGCAAGGGCGACAAGGAACGCCGCGTGCCCGTCGACCCGGACGTCGCCGGCCTGATCCAGTCGTACCTGCTGGCCGAGCGCCCGGAAACGTTCTCACCGGCGCTGTTCGTCGTGGCCAAGGGCCCGCACCGGGGCCAGCCGCTGACCACGGCCGGGCTGCGCCGGGTGTTCCGCTACCACCGCGAGATCTCCGGGGTGGCCGCCGGGCACCCGCACGCGCTGCGGCACACCTTCGGCACTGCCCTGGCCGAGGCCGGCGTGGACCTGCCGGTGCTGCAGGCGCTGATGGGACACGACCACGTCGATTCGTCAGCGGCCTACATCCACCTGGCTCCCGAGCACGTGCGCGCCGCCTACGACGCCGCCCGTGACCGGCAGCGTGCCTGGCAGCAGGCGGGCCGCTGATGCCGCCGGCCAAGACAGCGGTCCCGGCCCGGGCCGCGCACATCTACGACGCCTACCTGGCCTGCCTGGCGGCCCGCGAGGTCGGCAACAAGACCTTCTACTCCGGCGCGCGCGCGTTCCTGGCCCGGTTCCCCGACCCGCAGGCCTGGGCGGCTCTGCCGCTGGCGGCCAGGCTGGCCGGCACCCGCCCGCAGCTGCAGCCGCTGATCAACTTCCTGATGCTGCACGGCCACCTGCGGCCCGGCTATGACTACCTGCTGGAACGCAAGCTGACCGCCGCGCTGCGGGAAGCGGCGGCCAGCCCGCTCGGGCCAGACGTCAGCCGGTTCCTGGCCGGCGCTGAGGCGCTGGGCTACTCGGTGCGGGCCCGCACCGGCATGGCCTCCGAAGTCGCGGTCCGGGTGCTCATCCAGGCCGGCAAGCCGCTAGCAGGGCTGACCGACGCCGACTTCGCCGAGTTCACCACCGCGATCACCGAACGCGAACAGCGGACAGGCCGCCAGCTCAAGCACTACCACCACGCGGTCTACGCCTCCCGCGCTGTCGTCTATCACCTCGGCGCGCCAGCCGAGCCGGTACCCAAACGGTCGACGCCAGGACGGTGGAGCTGGGAACGTCACCTGGACGGGGTGCCCCCGCAGGTCCGCCTGCCGATGACCGCCTACCTGGAACGACTGCAGGCCACGCACGCCCGCTCCTCGGTGCAGGGCACCGCCTCCGAGCTGGCGCACTTCGGCCGGTTCCTGGCCCGGCACGACCCGGGCCTGGAGTCGCTGGCAGCGCTGGGCCGGCAGTCCCACATCGAGCCCTACCTGAACGAGGTTGCGGTCGCGGTCAACCACCGCGCCGGCACCCCGATCACGGCCTCCACCGCCAAAAAGCGCATCCAGGCGGTCGGGATCTTCCTGGACGCCATCGCCGAATGGGGCTGGGCCGAGGCCCCCGGCCGTCGGCTGATCTTCCCCAGGGACGCGCCGAAACTGCCGCACCCGCTGCCCCGCTACCTGCCCCCCGACTCCGAACGTGCCCTGCTGCGGGCCCTGGAGGACTCGCCGAACCGGCTCTACGCCGACGCGCTGCTGCTGCTGCGGGCCACCGGAATGCGCATCGGCGAGCTGACCGACCTTGAGCTGGACTGCGTACACGAAGTCCCCGGCTCCGGCGCGTGGCTGAAGATCCCGCTGGGCAAGCTGCTCACCGAGCGGATGGTGCCCATCGACGAGGAAACCGTGAAACTGGTCGACCGGATCACCGAGTATCGCTCGCCAGGCCGGCCGCTGCGTCACCCGCGCACCGGGAAACTCGCCGACTTCCTGCTCACCCGCCAGGGCCGCCGCGTGTCGGCATACACTCTGCGCGATGAACTGCACCGCGCCGCCTCCGGAGCCGGCATCGACGACGTCGTGCCTCATCAGCTCAGGCATACATACGCCACCGCACTGGTCAATGCCGGCTGCTCGCTGCAGGCGCTGATGGCGCTGCTCGGGCATGTGTCGGCGGAGATGAGCCTGCGCTACGGCCGGCTGTTCGACGCCACCATCCGCGACGAGTACACCCGTGCGCTGACGCTGGCCAAGGCTCAGCTCGGCCCCGTCCTGCCCGGCGAGCGGACCCAGCTGCCCCTGACCGCCGTCGCCGGCGGTAACTGGCGGGAGGCGCCGCTGATCAAGGCCCGGCTGGCCGGCGGGTACTGCCTGCGCACCGCGGCCCAGGGCTCGTGCGCTTACGCCAACATCTGCGAGCACTGCCCGAACTTCCGCTCCGAGGCCAGCTTCCTGCCGGTGCTGCAACTGCAAAAAGTGGACGCCGAGGCCCTCGCCGCCGACGCCCGGCAGCGCGGCTGGGGCGAGGAAGCCGCCCGCCACCGCCGCCTCGCCGAACGACTCGACACGCTCATCACCCGGGCCAATGCCAGCTGAGCACGACGAACTCGCCAGCGTCGAGGCCGCCTGCGCCGCCCTGGCGGCCGCCGGGCAGCCCGTCACATTCGGCGAAGTCGCCACGCGGGCCGGCATCAGCCGCACCACCCTCTACCGGCGCGCCGACCTGCGCGCGCTCGTCGACGAGCACCGCGCCCGCGGACGCGACGCCAGCACGCTGACAGGCCTGGCCGTCCAGATCGACCAGCTGCGCCGCAGCCTCG
>JASHOL010000186.1 GCA_030041135.1 Streptosporangiaceae bacterium
GGCGCCACGGCGCTGGCCGGCGCGGCCGTTGGGTCGGCCGTCACGGCCGCGCTGGCGGCGGTGCCTGACATCCCGGTGACGTAGGACAGGTAGCCAGGCACAAGCGGAAGGCAGCACGGGGAGAGGAAGGTGATCGCGCCTGCTGCGGCGGCGACCGGGATGGCTAGCAGCACGGGCCCGGAAAGCACAAGGTGCTCCACGCCGCCGCTCACGGTAATGCCTCCTCAGCCTGATCGGACTCCTAACCTACTCTGCGTCGCAGTCAGGCCGGAACGCTGCTCGCGCTGCTGGCGGCGGCGAGCGCGGCTTCGACCGCTGCATCGACTGACTGGGGGCGGGCCGGCAGCAGGGGCAGCCGGACGGCGGGACTGGCGATATGGCCCTGCCGGTGCAGCACTCCCTTGATGACGGTCGGGTTCGGCTCCGCGAACAGCGCCTCGGCCAGCCCGGTCAGCCGGTGCCCGAGCGGCCGGGCGACGGCCGCGTCGCCGGCTCGCCAGGCGGCGATCAGCGCCGCGAACCCGGCCGTGCACACGTTGGCCGACGCCATGATCGCGCCCGGTGCCCCGAGCGCCAGCAGCACCGGCGCGTACAGGTCGTCGCCGGCCAGCACGGCGAACCCGGCGGGCGCTTCGGCCATCATCGCCATGGTGTCCCGGTCGATGCCGCCGGCGGCGTGCTTGGTGCCGGCCACTCCCGGCAGCAGCGCCAGTTGGCGCATCGCGCGCCAGCTCACCTGCTGGCCGGTGCGGTACGGGATGTTGTAGATGATCAGGGGAACGGGGCTGTCCGGCGCCAGTGCCCGGAAATGCGCGAGGACGCCGTCCTCGCCTGGCCGGCTGTAGTACGGCACCACGACCAGCGCGGCGCTGATCTCCGGCCACGCACCGAGCTGGCTGAGGGCCGCGGCCGAGTGCCGTGTGTCGTTGGACCCGGCGCCGGCGATCAGGGGCACCGACCGCTCCCGGCACACTCGCGCGCAGGTGTCCAGGATGGCGGCTCGCTCGGCCGAGGTCAGCGCGGGGGTCTCGGCCGTGGTGCCGAGGGCGACGAGGCCGGCGGCGCCGGCGTCCAGTACCCGATGGGCCAGATCTTCCAGGGCCCGCGCATCCAGGTCGCCGCGGTCAGTGAACGGCGTGACGAGCGGGACGAAGAGCCCGCCGAACTGCGTGGCTGCGGTAGTCATGTCATGATTCTTCGCGGCGTTCACTGTTCAGGTCCAGTTCACGTTTGTGGCTTTAGGCATAAGCTCAGCTAATGCTTGATGTCCGCAGGCTGCGGCTGCTGCGCGAGCTGGCCAGGCTTGGCACGATCGCGGCGGTCGCGCAGGCCTTCTCCTACACGCCGTCGGCCGTCTCCCAGCAGCTGAGTGCGCTGGAGCGGGAGGCCGGCGTGCCGCTGGTACGGCGCGTCGGCCGCCGGGTCGCGCTGACGCCCGCCGGAGCCGACCTGGCCGCGCGGGCAGAATCCGTGCTGGCCCTGCTGGAGGAGGCGTCCGCGGCGCTGGCCGCGGCCAGGTCCGAGCTGGCCGGAGAGCTCAGGATCGGGGCGTTCCCCACGGCCGTCCGCACGCTGCTGCCGGCCGCGCTGGTGGCTCTCGCCGCCGCGCATCCGCGGCTGGAACTGCTGGTCACCGAGCTGGACCCGGCCGAGGTGCCCGATGCGGTGCGGACCGGCGCCCTGGATCTTGCGCTCGTGCACGAGTACGACTACGTGCCGGCCGAGCCCGACCCGGCGCTGGAGACCCAGCCGCTGCTGACGGAGACGATCTTCCTGGCGTCGGCCGCGGACTGGCCGGCCAGCCGGGACGATCCGCTCGGGCAGTGCGCCGGGCGGCCCTGGATCGCGGCCAGCCCTGGCACGCTGTGTCACCTGATGGCGGTGCGGTTGTGCCAGGCGGCCGGGTTCACCCCGCGGATCCGGCACTACGCCGACGACTTCGCCACCGTGCTCGCCCTCGTCGCCGCCGGCCAGGGCGTCGCCCTCGTCCCCGAGCTGGCGCTCGCCGACGAGCCGACCGGGGTCGGGCTGACCGCGCTGGAAGCCCGGCGGCGGACGCTGATCGCCTGCCGGAGCGGCGCCGCCGGGCATCCGGTGATCGCGGCGGGCGCCGCCGCGCTCAGGGTTGCGGCCGACGACTACCTGACAGCACGAACAGGCTAGTCGCGTAGCACAGCATCGCGACCGCGGTGGACAGCGCCATCGCCAGCGAGGCGTTGCTTGGCCCGCCGTCGGCCACGAACCTGACGCCGTTCAGCGCCGCGGCGATGATCGCGAGCAGGCCGACGACCGACGCCGCGATCGCGGGCGGGTGCCGCGCGATCACCGCCCTGACCACCAGCCCGATCGCGGCCAGCACGATGAGCAGGCCGAGTCCGGCGTGCGAGGCCAGGGCGGCGGGCGGATCGCTGAGCGCCTTGCCGAAGGCGTGCAGGAGGCTGCCCTGGTCCGCGGCCGGGACGGAGACGTAGAGGTTGACGACGATGCCGATCGCGAACTGCACGATGAGCATGACCAGCATCCCGAAGCTGGTGCCGCGCAGGCGGGCCAGCTGGGCGGCTGACACCGCGGTGCTGGCCGGCGTTGCCTGGCCGGTTCCGCTCACCGCCATGGCCGGCGCCCGTCCCGATGACCGAGCTCGCCCTGGTCCAGTCGGCCGTCCTGCCTTCCCACGTCGAGCGCCATGGCTTGCCTCACCCCGGTTATTCTCGGACACGAGATTATCTCAAGCAAAAACTATATCAGACTGATGATAATATTCACCATGACCAACAGCGCCGTCCCCCCAGGGCCCGAGCACAAGGGCTTCGAGTTCGGATTGGGCTTCCTGCTGGTGCAGCTCGGGACACTGGTCGCCCGTCAGTTCCGCGAGCAGCTCGGGCCGCTGGGGATCGAGCCACGTCATTTCGGCATGCTGACCAGGCTGGCCGAGAACGAGGGCAAGGCGCAGCAGGCAATCGGCGAGCTGATCGGCCTGAACCCGACGCAGATGGTGTTCCTGGTCGATGAGCTGGAGGACCGCGGCCTCGTGGAGCGTCGGCGTAACCCGGCCGACCGGCGGTCATACCGGTTGTACCTGACCGACGCGGGCCGGGACATGCTGGTTCGGGTGCAGGCCGTCGCGCGAGCCCATCAGGGCACGCTCGGCTCATCGCTCACCGAGGCCGAACGCGAGCAGCTGACGGTGCTGTTGCGCCGCCTTGCCGCGGAGCAGGGCGTGACCGGGCAGAGCCTGCCCGGAGCCTCGCCGCGCCGCCGGTGACCGCCGGAGCCGGGGTCACCGGGCGGCGCAGGACGCGGCGCTCGACCGCGGTCCAGCTCGCCGACGTCAGCAGGTACAGGCCCGCCGCGAGCGGCACGAACGCCGCGATGACGACCGTCATGAACGGCATTGCCTTGGTCAGGACTCCCATTGCGCCGGTGGCCGCGCCCGCGGGCGGCGGTGTGGCTGACCGTGCGGCCCTGACCGCCAGCAGGTTCACCACGGCCAGGAGCACGAACAGACCGAGAAAGACCACACCCTGGACGCTGGCCGGGCCGGCGCCGGTCAGCCAGTGGCTACCCAGGGTCGCGCCGAACAGCTCGTGACTGAGCAGGCTGTTGTGCCTGCCGTCGATCGTGCCCGACAGGAACAGCCGGTACATGACGCTGAAGAACGGTATCTGGAGCAGTAGCGGCAGGCAGCCGGCCAGCATGCCACCGCCCTGCTCCCGGTAGAGCGCCGTGAGCTCGGCCTGCAGCCGCTCCGGCTCCTTCGCATAGCGCGAGCGGAGCTCCTGTACGCGCGGCTGCATCGCGGCAATGCTGGCCTGCCCGCGCATGGCATAGAAGGTCAGTGGCGACAGCAGGAGCCTGACCGCCATCGTGAAGACGATGATCGCGGCTACGGTGGCCAGGCCGCCGGCCACCGGAGCGAGGACATGAGCAAGCAGGAGGACAAGATCGTAGGCAACGCCCATCGGGGCAGACAGCAAGGATGACATGGGGAACCCCTCCAGCGGGTCACTCAGATGCGGATTGACGGCTGGAGGCGGCCGCGCGGCCGTGCCCGCGCGAATGCGGGAGAAAGGTCAGGCGGCCGCCGGGGCCGCCGACGGCGCTCTGGGCCTGGTCCGGCCTGCGGCGTCGGGATTGAGCAGCCGCTGGAAGACGGCTCCGCGTGACTTTTCCCTGAGGGCGCATGCCCGCCCGCTGAGCGGTCGCGCGGTGACAGCCGCGGCGATCCTGGACCCGTGCGCCAGGAACGCGAGCGCCAGCCCGGTGAGAACGAGGGCAGCGAAGGCCAGCATGCCGGTCGGGGTCAGCCCCGAATGCGGGATCAGCTGCGGGCCGGTCACGAACGCGAGCAGCACAGCCAGCTGATGGAGCATCGTCACGATAGACACGATAGTACGCGAGATGGCCGGCCGCCAGATCGGCCCGCGGTTAGCCGGGCTCCGTGCCTGGGCAGTCGCTCACGATGACGGCTCAGATGTCTTCGTCCGTTCGCTTGACGACCACGACCGGGCACGCGGCATGGGCCGCGCAGGCCTGACTCACCGAGCCGAGCATGAGGCCGGCGAAGGGCGACCGGCCGCGGCTGCCGAGCACCAGCAACTGGGCGTGCTTGGACGCCGCGATGAGCGACTCGGTCGGGTCGCCCTCGGCCACCAGCGTCTGCAGCGGCACCGCCGGCGACGGGGCGATCTCGCTCACGGTCTTGATGAGGAACTCCTGGTGGGTCCGTTCGAGCTCGGCCTTGTCGTAGGCGGCCGGGTTCGACAGGAACGGCATCTGCCAGGCCAGGACGGCGGTGACCTCGCCGGAGTGCGCCTCGGCCTCGTCCAGCGACCAGCGGAGAGCCGCGGCGCTGTGCGGTGATCCGTCCACTCCGACGACGACGCGATAGCTCATGCTGGCTCCAGGCTCACTCGGGCGGGGGCGTGCGCTTCCTCAGACAATTCCTCGAGGCTCTTGCCCTTGGGCTCGGGCAGCAGCGCCACGGTCAGCAGCAGGCCGACGACCCCCACGCAGCCGGCATTGACCTCGGCCCCGCGGATACCGAGCGAGGACGCGAGGAAGTCGGGGAACAGGAACGCGCCGAGGAAGGCGCCGAGCTTTCCCGCCCCGGCGGAGACGCCGTGGCCGGTAGTTCGCACCTCAACCGGGAAGATCTCGGCCGGGTACACGAACGTGGTCGTGTTCGGGCCGAACTCCGTGAAGAAGTAGCTGATCCCGAAGAGGATCAGGAACGGCCAGGCGTGCACGGTCACGCTCGGGATGACCCCGATCAGCAGGAAGCACAGCGCCATCACGGCAAAACCGAGAACCTGGATGCGCTTGCGCCCGGTCCGATCGAGCAGCGCGATCGCGACGAAGTAGCCGGGCACGGCGAACACCGCGAAGATCGCGAGTTGGACCAGCACGTTGTGCAGTTCGGTCGCCGTCGGGTTCAGCAGCGCGAGAATCTCCGGCGAGGAGATGCTGTTGCCGTAGTAGCAGAAGTCCAGCATGGCCCAGGCGCCGGCGGTGCCGATCAGCCACGGCAGCATCCGCTGGTTGCGGGCCAGGATCCCGAAGCCCTCGAGCGCGCCCTGCGGGTGGCGGGCCGACGACTCGCCCGCGTTGACCGGTGCGGCTCCGGTCCCGGTGGCGGCCGCGATGGCGGCCTGGGCCTCCTCGGTCGCACCGCCGGCCATGGCGAATCGCGGCGTCTCGTGGATCTGCCGCCGCAGATAGAACACCGCAAGCCCGGGGATGGCGCCGAGCCCGAGCAGGATCCGCCACGTCGCGTCGTTGGAGATATGCGAGCCGAGCAGGATGGACGCGATCAGAGGTCCGACGATGAGGCCGGCGCCCTGCATCGCGAAGACCAGGCCCACCATCCGGCCGCGTGACTGCTTGCCTGAGTACTCGCTCATGATCGTCGCCGAGACCGGGTAATCCCCGCCGATGCCGATGCCCAAGATGACACGGCACACGAGCAGAAACAGTCGAGAGCGTCCATTGCGTTTTCAGCAGGTACACGACAATGCCGATAACGAAAAGATCGTAGGCATCGGTAAAGAACCCCATGCCAGAGACGAACATGATCTTCCACTGGAAGCGGGAGACGCCGGCTTCGTCTAAGGCGCCGAAACTAGCGGACGCTGAGGCTGCCTGATCGCTCATGCGGCCAAGCTAAGCTCGGCCCGGGAATCGGGACCCAAACCGTCTGTGCGATTGCATGTCGCTGTGGTGAACAACGACTGCGTAATGGCAGAAATGCGGCGCCCCGGCCGGCTCTCAGCCTGACGCGTGGCCGCTCACCACGATGATGTAGATGCCGTAGGCGACCGCGCTCGCGCAGATCGCGAAGCACAGCGCGGCGATTGCCATGGCCGCCGGGCGGCCGCCGACGAGCTTGTCAGAACGGGTCGGGCGGGCGGCGCCGTCTGGCCCGGCGGTGCCCCTGGCGGGCGCGCCGAGCACGCGCATGCCGATGGCGAACAGGGCCGGGAGCCCGGCGCCGGCCAGCAGGCCGACGACCACGATCTCCCAGACCGCCTTGTAGTCAATCCACGAGTTCACCTATGTCGCCTCCCGTCACGTTCACGTTGCCTGGCCGCCGACCGTGGCCGGAGGCGGCGGCGCGACGGACCCCGTCCACTTCGAGTTGACGTTCGCCGGGCTGACCCTGGTCTCGCGCGACCTGACGTAGATCGTGCCGGCGATGGCGACAAGCAGCGCCAGGTCGACGACCACGCCAGCGGTGCCGCCGACGGCGTGGGCGATGTAGTAGCTGATGGCCCCCATCAGGCCGGCCGAAGGCAAGGTGAGCACCCACGCGACCCCCATCCGGCCCGCCACGTTCCAGCGAACCTGGGCACCCTTCCGGCCCAGCCCGCACCCGAGGATGGATCCGGTCGCGACCTGAGTTGTCGACAGCGAATAGCCGAAATGGGTCGACAGCAGGATGACCGCAGCCGATGAGGACTCGGCCGCGAAGCCCTGCGGTGACTCGATCTCGACCAGTCCCTTGCCCAGCGTCCTGATGACCCGCCAGCCGCCCGCGTAGGTCCCGGCCGCGATGGTCAGCGCGCAGAGGACGATGACCCACAGTGGCGTGCTGGCTCCCGCACCGAGCGTGCCGTTGGCGATCAGCCCGAGCGTGATCACGCCCATCGTTTTCTGCGCGTCGTTGGTGCCGTGCGCGAGCGAGACCAGCGAGGCCGATCCGATCTGACCGATCTTGAATGCATCGGTCCTGGCCCGGCTCCGCATGGTCCTGGCGATCCGGTACACGAGGTAGGTGCCGGCGCCGGCGATCAGCGCGGCGATGAACGGCGAGAGCACGGCCGGGATGATCACCTTTGACACGAGGCCCTGCCACTTCACCGCGTGCGAGCCGGCCGCGGCCAGCATCGAGCCGATCACCCCGCCGATCAGCGCGTGGGATGAACTGGACGGGATGCCGAACAACCACGTGATCAGGTTCCAGACGATCGCGCCGGCCAGGCCAGCGAACACGACGGTGAGCGTCACCAGGCCGGCATTGACCAGGCCGCTGGCGATCGTGGCGGCTACGGTCAGCGAGAGAAACGCCCCGGCCAAATTCAGCAACGCAGATAGGCCAACCGCGATCCGCGGGCTCAGCGCCCCGGTGGCAATGGACGTCGCCATCGCGTTGGCGGTGTCGTGGAATCCGTTAGTGAAATCGAAGGACAATCCGGTAATTACGACCAGCGCGAGTACAACGTCGTTGCTCACATGCCGTGATACTACGTAGCGTTAATTTCCACTACGCAGAGCGACCCCCTGCGACACCGCGGTCAACTTGAGTCACGCTCACCGACGTGAGCAGCAGCGCGCGGGCGAGTTCGTCGATCACTCGCTGGCCGTCGATCGCGCCGCAGCTGAACAGGTCGACCGCGACCAGGTCCTCCTCCGGCCAGGTATGGATGCTCAGATGCGACTCGGCCAGGATCAGCACCAGCGTGATGGCGCCGTTGGGGAAGGTCACATCGCTGGTCTCCAGCACATGCCCGCCGCCGGCCGCCACCGCGTCGACCGCGATGGCGGTGAGCCTCCCGACGTCGGCGACCGGCGACTGCGGCGTGGACCTGGCGTCCATCGCGTACAGGCGCTTGGCCGAGACCGCTTCCTGTCGCCGCAGGTCGGTGTAGCTGCTCGCCGCTTCCATGCCCGGCATGATGTGGGAGGATACCGTACGGCAATGGACGTGGATTCAGCGGTGACCGACGTCGCCGCGGCCGTTGGGCTCGCCGAGGGCGAAGCGGGCATCCGGGACATCCTTGCGGCGGTGCTGGTGGCGGAGCCCGCCGCGGTGCGGGAGGTAGCCCGCCTGGCGGAACTGCCCGTCCCCATCGTCGCCGCCGCCTGCAATGAGTTGCGCAAGCGCGGCATCGTGGATACCCGGCGCCCGGTCCGGCTGACCTCGGACGGCAGGAAAGCAGTCGAGGCCGTCAGCGGCGGCGCCGCGCTGCGGGCAGCGTGCACGGCCTGCGGCGGCCGCGGCGTGGTCATCCCGCCCGCGCTCGATGGCCTGGCCGCGCGGCTGCAAGAGGCGGCCGACGGCGAGCCGGGCGCCAGGCCCGAGCTCGACCAGACGCACTGCACGGTGGCCACGAAGATCAGCCGGGTGCTGCGCTTGCACGAGGCCCGCGCGCTGGCCGGGCAGCGGATCCTCCTGCTGGGCGACGATGACCTGATCGCGGTGGCGATCGCCGGGTTCGCCGCCTGGCTGGGCAGGCCGGCCGTCATCCGGCGGCTCGCCGTCGTCGACACCGACGCCGACGTGCTCGACTGGATCGGCCGGCAGGCAGCGGCGACCGGGGTGGCGGTGGAGCTGGTGCGGCACGACCTGCGGCAGCCATTGCCCGCCGCGCTGACCGGCACCTTCGATGTCGTCATGACCGATCCGCCGTACACGGTCGCGGGCGCCGAGCTCTTCCTGTCCCGCGCGGTGTCCGCGCTGGCTCCCGAACCCGGCAGGCACGTGTTCTTCTCCTTCGGCGCCCGCCGGCCGGACGAGACGCTTGCGGTCCAGCAGGCGATCGCCGCGATGGGCCTGGCGGTCAGGTCGCTGACCGCCGGGTTCAACGAGTACCTGGGCGCCGGGATACTCGGCGGCACCAGCAACCTGTACCACCTGCGGACCACCGCGGCCGTGGCTCCGCTGGTCGAGGGTGAGTACTCCGGACCCCTCTACACCGCCGACACGCGGGTCGTCGCGGCCCGGCCCTACCGG
Source organism: Streptosporangiaceae bacterium (assembly GCA_030041135.1). GTDB lineage: Bacteria > Actinomycetota > Actinomycetes > Streptosporangiales > Streptosporangiaceae > JAJYUU01. Next base: position 9,230 of record JASHOL010000186.1, read on the forward strand.
TGCGGGTCCTGCCAGGCCGTCTACGAGGTAGGGCCGGGCGGCCGGTTCCCGCGGATCGCCGCGCTCCAGGACGCGGGCTGCCCGGCCTGCGGCGGTGCGGTGTTCCGGCCGATGCCGCTGGTGCCCAGATGACCGCGCCGGGCCGGGACGGTGCCAACCAGGACGGGGCCGGTGCCTACCTCGTGCGGGAGGCCGCGGAGGCCGATCTGGACGCGATCGTCGGGTACGAGATCGAGATCGCGACGGTGTCTTTCGGCGCCGAGGCCATCACCGACCCGGCCCTCCACCGCAAGCGGGTCGCCGGCTCGCTCGGCAAGCCCGGCGAGATCACGCTCGTGGCCGCCTCGAGACAGAATCCGCAGCTGCCGCTCGGCTGGGCCTGGCTGTCCGGCCGCACCAACTCGCTCACCGGGGAGCGGTACGGCAACTTCCGCTCGCTCGCGGTATCGGAGGGACCCGACCGCAGCGTGATCGGCGAGCTGCTGCTGGCCGCGGTGCTGGACGCCGCGGACGAACGCGGGCTGACCCAGGTGACCGGCAAGGTGCACGCCGGCAACCTGGGGATGCGGGCGCTGTACCGGAAGTTCGGCTTCACCGCCACCCACCTCACGATGGAACGCAGATCATGATCAAGTGCGTGGTCTGGGACATCGACAACACGCTGCTGGACGGTGTGTTCCTCGAGTCCCCCGACCAGCCCCCGGCCCCGGACGCCGGGCTGCTGACGGTCGCGCGGGAGCTATCAGGCCGCGGCATCCTGCAGGCGCTGGCCAGCCGGAACCCGCCGGAGGCCGCCAGGTACGTGCAGCAGGCGACTGGCCTGCAGTTCGCGGCGACCGAGCTGGGCTGGGACAGCAAGGCGGACGCCGTCGGCCGTATCGCCGCGAGCCTCGACATCGCGACCGACGCGATCGCGTTCGTCGACGACGACATGCTCGAGCGGGCCGAGGTCGCCGCTGCCCTGCCCGAGGCGCTCGTGCTCACCCCGGAGGACGCGACCCAGGCCGCTGACTGGCCCGAGTTCAGCCCGCCCGTGCTGACCGCCGAGGGGCGCCGCCGCGGCGAGATGTACCAGGCCAGGATGCGGCGGCAGGCCGAGGCGGCATCGTTTGGCGGCAGCCGGGAGGAGTTCCTCCGCCACGTCGGCACCGTGATCTCGATCGCGCCCGCGTGTGATCAAGACGTTCCCAGGCTGCATGAACTGTCGGTGCGCACGCACCAGCTCAACTCCGGTGCTGGCGCAGTGAGCGAGGCCGACCTGCACGCGCTGCTCGGCTCAGGCGCGCACGAGGTCGTGACCGTGGCGCTGGCCGACAACTTCGGCGACGACGGGCTCGTGGGCGGCGCGATTATCGAGCGGAACGAGGGGGGGACGTGGCGGGCGCCGCTCGTCATGATGTCGTGCCGGGCGCTGGGCCGGGGAGTACTCGATGCGCTGCTCGCCTGGATGTGCCGGTCCGCCGCGGCCGGCGGCGCGTCCTCGCTCGCGGTGCCCTGCCTGGTCACCGGCCGGAACGTGCCGATGCGGCTGGCGCTGGCGGCGGCGGGGCTGCGCACGGACCCTGGCGCGGTCGGGCCGGACGGGCGTGCCGTCTTCAGCCGGTCACTCGACGGGCCGCTGCCTGACGCTCCGGCCTTCTTGTCGGTCCCCGGCGGGTCCCCATGACCACGCCGGCCGGGTCCGTCACCGACCGCCTGCGGATGATCCTGGTCGAGGTGACCGGCCGACCCGAGTTCGCCCGGCTGCCGGAGGAGACGGCCTTGCTGCGAGCCGGGGCCGGCCTGGACTCACTGGCGGGCACACTGCTGCTGCGCCGGATCCAGCGCGAGTTCGGCGTTGACGTCGCGGCCGAGGACATGAACCTGGACGCGCTAGAGACGCTGGGCACGCTCGCTGCCTTCGTCGCGGAGCGGGCCGGGGCCGGCGCCTGACCCGGCCGCGGCCCGCCCGGCCTGTGCAGCACCGAGGCAGCGGCCGGGAAGATCAGCACGGAGATCGCGCCCGCTCCGACGATCGCGGCCGCGTTGGCCGGGAGCATGACCCCGTCATGCTCGCCGATCTCGGCCAGCGCGATCAGCAGCGGCAGCGTGGTGGCGGTGACGAAGGTCATCTCGACCCGCTGAACCAGGGGCAGCACGCGCACGTACGCAAGCAGCGTCGACTTCCCGCTGAGCATGTCGTTGTCGCGCAGGACCGGTAGCAGGGTGCCCAGCGCGGTCGTGGTCAGGGCCAGGCCGATCGGCACGAAGTCCCGCACGTAGTCCAGCCGGGCGAGCACGGCAACCGCACCGACCGCCAGCAGCGCGCCGACGCCCCAGCCGATCATCGCCAGCCGGCCCGACCGCTCGCCGAAGAACCTGGGGTCCAGCTCGCAACCGGCCAGCAGGAACAGGAACCCCAGGCCCGATGTTGGCCAGCAGCTGAATGCTGGTCGTGTCGGCCAGGCCCAGGCCGTGCGGGCCGATCAGCACGCCGGCGAAGATCAGGATCACGACCTGCGGGATTTTCGGGCCGGGGATGGCGGCGAGGATCACGGGGGCGACGGCGGCGACCAGCGTGACCGCGAGCAGCGACGTGAGCGCGTGGACGGTCACCGGCCGGCCGCGCTCCTCAGCCCAGGCCCATTGCCAGCGTCCCGCCCCCGGTGCTCCAACCCTTCGACCAGTCAGGATGCCCGCTGCGCGGCTGCCTATTCTGACCAGCAAAAGGGCCGGGGCCCGGCGCGTCGCCGGGCCCCGGCCTTCGGGGACTGCAGGGATAGGTCAGCCGTTGTAGTTGCGCAGGTAGATCACGCCGCTGGAGGTCGGCGACACGTTGGCCAGCAACGTGGTGAGCAGCGCCGGGCTCAGCGTGGTCCGGTTCTGCGCACCGCTGACGTACTTGACAGCGCTCCAGGTCGTGCCGGTCAGGATCTGGTACCTGATGGCGTCCCCTGACGGGCCCTTGTAGGCAAGCAGCAGCGGGCCGTTGTTGTGTGAGCTGATATCCGCGGCCGCGGGACCGGACGTCGAGAACCCGCCAGGCACTTCGCCCAGCAGCGTCCACTTGACCGTCTTGCTGCCCTGGAGGCCGGACTTGGCCAGGTCGGGCGTGCTGGCATAGCTCAGCCTCTGGCCCTTGCCATCGGCCTTCCAGAACACGTAGACGGTGCCGTTGCCGCCCGCCCCGATAACCTCCGCCAGCGCTGGCGTGTCGCTGGTCAGCGTCGAGTCGGTGGCCGTGCCGCCGCTGATCCACTGCGAGGCGTCGAAGGAGAAATACCGGCCGGACTGGGAGCCGAGCTCATACCTGACGTGGTGGCCAGGCCCGCGCCAGGCGATGATGACACGCGCGTTCGGCGAGTTCAGCGGGAAAATCACGGCGGGTCCGGTCGAGCTGGAAGCCAGCTTGTCGCCCTTGATGGCAATGCTCCTGGTCTTCGACCAGCTCAGCTTCGCTCCGCCGGTGATCTCGCCGGTGGCGTACCAGATCGTGTCGCTGTGCAGGGCCTTCCAGGCCACCAGTTCCGAGGGGATGCCCAGGTAGTTGGTGTAGAAGGCGGCGGCCGGGCCATCGGTCGTGCCGGCGCCGGGGATGGCCTCGACACGCGACCACTTGCCTGCGTACTTGAACCGGTAGTAGACGGCGTTGCTGTTCTGGCCCTTCCACGTGACGAAGGTGCCCCGGACGTTGTGGTAGTAGTACGCGGCCAGCCCGGGCGTGGCGTTGGTGAAGCTGCCAGGGATGGTCGACGGCTTGGACCAGACCGGTGGCGGTGCGGCCATGGCCGCGCTGGTCGCGGCGAGGGCGCAGACCGCGCCGGCTGCGGCCGCCGTGGCCAGCTTTGACTTCAAGAGCATCTTTAGATCCCGCTCCTTTAGTGGGCGAGCCTGCCGCTGCTGCGGAAGGCAGTTCGAAACGTTAGGGATGCTCCCTGACACCTCCGCCGCAAATCCCTAGGACTTGCCTGGGTTTTCCCTGTGTGTCTTCTCAGCGTCCTGAGGGGGCGCGGCGGTGGGTGCGCGCCCATACCTGCATCATTAGGCAGGTGGCGGTCACTCCGACGTTTCCCAGCCGTGAGACGCTGGACAGGCTCAGGTTCAAGCCGCTCGACGTATTCGTCGGGGTGGCCGTCCTGCTGCTGATCTACGCCGTCGTGCGGCTCGGCGAAGGGGCGAGGGCGCCGGTCCACCACGCGACGTCGATTAACCTCTCGCCGTCGAACCTGCCCTACTACGCCGCCCGCAGCCTGCTGCGGATGTTCATCGCGCTGATCCTCTCCTACTCATTCAGCCTGGGTTACGCCTACGTCGCGGCCCGCAGCCGGCGCTGGCGCCGCGTCCTGATCCCGGCCCTCGACATCCTCCAGTCGGTCCCCGTCCTGGGCTTCCTGGCGGTCACCGTGACGTTCTTCGTCGCGCTCTTCCCCGGCTCTGAGCTGGGCCTGGAGTGCGCGGCGATCTTCGCGGTGTTCACGTCGCAGGCCTGGAATATCACGTTCTCCTTCTACCACTCGCTGATCAGCCAGCCCGCCGAGTTCGACGAGGCCAGCAAGCTGATGGGCCTGTCCAGGTGGAAGCGGTTCTGGACCATCGACGTGCCCGGCGGCGCGATCGGCCTGGTGTGGAACGGGATGATGAGCTTCGGGGGAAGCTGGTTTTTCCTGACCGCATCCGAGCTGATCACCGTGAAGGGCACCACGTACACGCTGCCGGGGGTCGGCTCCTACGTTGGCGCGGCGGAGAACGAGGGCAACCTGGCCGACGTGCTGTGGGGCATCGCCACGATGATCATCATCATCCTGGTGGTCAACTTCTTCTTCTGGCGGCCGCTGGTGGCGTTCGTGGAGAAGTTCAGGGTCGAGCAGTCCGAGTCGGAGCTGAAGGCCAAGTCGCTGGTGCTGGACACGCTGCGCCGGTCCAACTGGCCCCACGCGATCGGGCGCGGCCGGCGGGCGCTGGCTCTCCCGGTCAACCAGGTAATGGGGCGCGTCACCGGCATTGACGACCGCAGCCTGACCGTGCAGGAGTCCAGGCGGCGGGCGGCCGACACCGCGTTCACCGTGCTGGTGGTCCTCGCCCTCGGGTTCGGCCTCTACAGCATGGTGTCCTTCATCGCGACCGGCAAGGACGGCCTCGGCGTATTCGGCACCACGTTCGGCTACGGCTTCCTCACGTTCCTCCGGGTGGTGGTGGTGGTCGCGGTGGCCTCGCTGATCTGGGTCCCGGTCGGAGTGTGGATCGGCTTCAACCCGCGGGTCGCCCAGTTCATGCAGCCGATCGTGCAGGTGCTGGCAAGTTTCCCCGCAAACTTCATTTTCCCGTTCGCCATCGTCATCTTCCTTGACATCGGACTGCCACTCAACTTCGGCGCGATCGTGCTGATGGCGCTGGGCACGCAGTGGTACGTGCTGTTCAATGTCATCGCCGGCGCTAGCGCGGTGCCGTCCGACCTGAAGGAAGCGATGGACAACCTGGGTGTGCGGGGCTGGGACCGATGGCGGCGGTTCGTGCTGCCCAGCATCTTTCCCGCCTACGTGACCGGGGCGATCACGGCGGCAGGCGGAGCCTGGAATGCCACGATCGTCGCGGAGATCGTCTCCTACAACCACAGGCAGCTCGTGGCCAAGGGCCTCGGCTCGTTCATCGCGCTGAATACCATCCACCTGCCCGAGCTGTTCGCCGGCCTGCTGGTGATGTCCCTGTACGTGACCGGCCTGAACGTGCTGGTATGGCGCCGGCTCTACGGCCTGGCCGAGACGAGGTTCGCGCTCGCATGAGCAGCGCGACCGTGGCGTCGCTGGACGCCGAGGGAGCACCGGCGGTGCCGCTGATCAGCGTCCGGAGCCTGAGCAAGTCCTTCTCCGGGCCAGGCGGCCGCCCCATGCCGGTGCTCGAGGACATCAACATCGACGTTGTCGAGGGCGAGTTCGTCGCGCTCCTTGGCCGCAGCGGCAGCGGCAAGTCGACTCTGCTGCGCTGCATCGCCGGACTGATGGCGCCGAGCGAAGGCGAGGTGCTGTTCCGGGGCGAGCCGCTGACCGGGACAAACCGGGAAACAGCGATGGTCTTCCAGACATTCGCGCTGATGCCATGGCTGACCGTGCAGCAGAACGTGGAACTGGGGCTTGAAGCGAGGGGCGTCTCCCCTGACGAGCGTTCCGAGCGAGCGCTGCGCGCCATCGACATCGTCGGCCTTGACGGGTATGAGAGCGCGTTCCCGAAGGAGCTGTCCGGCGGCATGCGCCAGCGCGTCGGATTCGCCAGGGCCCTGGTGGTCGAGCCCGCCGCGCTGCTCATGGACGAGCCGTTCAGCGCGCTCGACGTGCTGACCTCGGAAAACCTTCGTGGTGAGCTGCTCGAACTGTGGGAGGGCCACAAGTTCCCGACCAAGACCATCGTGATGGTGACGCACAACATCGAGGAGGCGGTGCTGCTGGCGGACCGCATCCTCGTACTCGGCACCAATCCCGGCCGCATCCGGTACGACCTGGTCAACCCGCTGACCCGGCCGAGACGCCGGCGCACGCCCGATTTCGACGAGTTCGTCGACCAGATCTACCGGATGATGACGCAGCGCGAGGAGGCGGTCACCGCACCCGCCGCAGCAGGCACCCACGAACCCGGCACGATCAGCGACACGCCGCTGCCGCAGGCCACGGTCGACGGCCTGTCCGGCCTGGCGGAGATCCTCATCGGCCGGCACGGCGGCGCCGCCGACCTGGCCGACCTGGCCGATGGCCTGGGCCTGGAGGTCGACGACCTGCTGCCGCTGGTGGATGCCCTGGTCCTGCTCGGCTTTGCCGTCCTGCAGGACGACCGGCTCGAGCTGACCGGCAACGGGCAGGTCTTCGCGGGAGCCAGCATCCAGGACAGCAAGCAGATCTTCGCCAGGGCGTGCCTCAGCCGCGCGCCGCTGGTGCGCGCGATCTACCGGAACCTGCGCGCCACGCAGGACGACTCGCTGCCGGCCGGCTACTTCATCGACATCCTCCGCGCGCGCTACAGCGAGGAGGAGTCAGCCCGGCAGCTGGACGTCGCGGTCAACTGGGGCCGGTACGCCGAGCTGTATGACTACGACGCGGCCAGAGGCCAGATCATCAGGGAAGAGCAGGGCATCGGAGCGACGATCGCCGAGGCCCCTGAGCCGGTGCAGCACCGTGGGTCTCTGACCGTCTACCTGGGCGCCGCGCCCGGCGCGGGCAAGACCTACACGATGCTGAGGGAGGGCCGGGCGCGCCGGGCGCAGGGCGAGGACGTGGTGATCGGATTCGCCGACACCCGCGGCCGCCCGCACACCGAGGAGGCGGTCGGCGGCCTGGAGGTCGTGCCGCCGCGGGAGCTGGAGCGCACCGTGACCGACCCAGAGGGCGGCGCGGAGATGGACGTCACCGCGGTGCTGGCCCGCCATCCCCAGGTGGCGCTCGTCGACGACCTGGGCATGCACGCGACCGCCATCAGCGCGCTGCGCGCGGCCGGCATCGACGTGGTCAGCACCGCTGACATCGGCGATATTCGGTCGGTCGCGGCCCAGTGGCGGGCTATCACCGGCCAGCCGGCGTCGGCCACGATCTCCGACGACCAGCTGGCGGACGTCGACGCCATCCAGTTCGTCGACAGCTCGCCGGAAGCGCTTCGCAAGCGGCTCGGGCACGGCAACATCTATCCGGCCGAGCGGGTGCCGAAGGTGCTGCAGAGCGAATTCCAGCCAGCCAGGCTGGCCGCGCTGCGCGAGCTGGGCCTCGGCCTGGTCGCACGGTCGGCGCCCGGCACCGACGCCGGCCGGCCCCACCACTCGCAGGACGTGCTCGTCGTTCTGTCGCGGCCCGAGCTCGCCGACTCGCTGGTCCTGCGCGGAATCCGGCTCGCCCGGCGGCGCGCCGCCCACTGCTACGTGCTCACGCTGAACCCGTCGGGCCAGCCGCCCGTCACCGTCTCCGACCAGGTGATGCGGACCGCCGAGGCAGCCGGGGTGACCACGCTCCCGCGCGACAGCAAGGACGTCGGCGCGGCGATCATGTCGGCGGTGCAGGAGACGGGCGCACGGCACCTGGTGCTGGCCGCCCCGCCCGTCGGCCTGCTTGAGCGCTGGCGCGGGTCGCTGATCGAACGGCTGGTCGCGCGCCTGCCGGACGTGCACCTGCACGTGCTGGCCTCCCCGTCGCGCGGCGCGACCGACGTGCAGGCGGCCGGCGGTGCAGCGGCCGAGGCGGATCGCCCCGAGCAGCGGCGCGGCGCCGTGCGGGTCTACCTCGGCTACGCGCCGGGCTGCGGGACCACGACGGCGATGCTCGAGGAGGCGGCCAGGCGCCAGTCACGCGGCACCGACGTGGTCGTCGGGTCGGTGGACGTCGGCGACCGGGAGCAAGTGGCGGCGTTGCTTGAGGGCCTCGAACTCGTCGGCGACGGCCGGACGCTGGACACCGAGGCGGTGCTGTCCCGGCGGCCTGAGGTGGTCTGCGTTGACGACCTGACCGGTGCGACCACAACCGCAGAGCGCAGGTTCGCTGCTGCGAGGCGGCTCACCGACGCCGGCATCACGGTGATCGGCACCGTGCAGCTCGGCGACCTCGGCAGCCCGTTCCTCGACGAGCGCGCGCTGCTGGCGCTCGCCGACGAGATCGAACTGGTGGACGTGGCGCCGTCGATCCTGATCGACCGGGTCAGGCAGGGCGAGATTGTGCCCGCTGACCGGATCGCGAGCGAGCTGGCCACGACGTACCAGCCAGAAGCCCTGCAAGTAGCGCGGGAGCGGGCATTCGCGCTCGTCACCCAGCACAGCGACCGGCGGCTGGCCAGGTACGCTGCCGCCCACCCGCAGCTGCCGACGCCAGAAGTGCCGCCGTGCATCCTGGCCTGCGTCGCTCCCTGGCCGGGCATGGAGCCGCTGCTGCGCCGGTCTGCCTCGCTGGCGGCCGAGATCGACGGGCGCTTCCTGGCCGCGGTGGTGCGGGTGGCCGAGCCTGGCGGCCAGGAGGACGCCCTGCTCGAGGCCTACGCGGCCCTGGCGGCGCAGCTCGGCGGTGAGCTCACCGAGCTCGGTGGCCTGTCGCCAGCCACGGCTCTGGCCGAGTTCGCCGAGCGGGAGCGCGTGACGGAGATGATCTTGGGCCGGAGCGAGCCGAACCCGGGCGGCCGGTGCCCGGTCCTGCGCGAGCTGGTCAGGGTAGCCAGGGACACCGAGATGCACGTGCTGCCGGCCGAGCAGCCGCGGTAGTCACGCGCCCCTGACCGCGACGACGCCGTCCAGCGTGCCGACGAGCACCAGAGCGCCCGACAGGCTCGGCGACACGAAGTCCGGCAGCCGGGAGGCGATGTGCAGCGCGTGCGCGACCTTGCCGGTGGTCGGCGCAACCTCGTACAGGTTGCCGTCGTAGGGCTGGGCGACGAACAGGGCGCCGCCGCCGAGTACCGGCGAGCCCCACACGGCGCTCTGGCTGCGCCAGACGATCGTGATGCGGTCGCCGGCGGTGTCGACGGCGGCGAGGCCGCTGCCGAAGCACGGTACGTAGACGGTGCTGCCGCTGATCGCGGCGCCGCCGAACGCGACGCACACCGGCGCCTGGGTGAGCTCGCCTCCGACGCCGCCCAGGTGCGTCGCGTTCACGAGGTAGCCGACACCGCTCTTGCCCACCTGCAGGATCCGGCCGTCTCCGATCAGGGCGGGTGACATCGAGCCGAGATCCAGGTCGTTGCGGCTGAGATAGGCCCAGTCGGCGGGCGCGAACACACCGATCCGCCGCAACTGGGGGGTTAGCTCGATCACCGAGTCGCTGCCGTCGTAGGGCGGCCCGAACCGCCCCCCGTTCCCCGACGAGACGTAGATCGTGCCCGACGCGGCGACAACCGGGCCCGCCGCCGCCCAGATGCCGCCCTGCTTCGGCGTCGGGACCCGATAGGACCAGATCGTCCCGCGCCCGGAGGCGGGCACCCCGACGACCGAGCCGATGTAAGGCCCGCAGTCGCCGTAGTGGCCGCCGAACACGACGTAGATATGGCCGTCGGTCAGGGCCAGCGCGCCGCGCTGCTGGTCATACGCGGGCTGGTGATCGGGAGCCGGGATGTCGCGCCTGACGACGACCTGGCCGTCGGACAGCCGGAGGCCGTCCAGCACATGCGACGTCGCGCCGTCCTGCGCGACGACGTAGACAAGCCCGTCCGCCGGGTCGTACACCGGCGTGCTGGTGATGCCGAGCGGGTCGAGGTTGCCGCAGGGCTGGTCGGCCAGCGGCAGTGGCCGTCCAACGGAGGTACGCCAGAGGATCTTGCCGGTCGCGCGGCTGAGCGCGTAGACGGTGTCTTGCTCGGTCGCGGCCACGACGGTGCCGCCGATGATCAGGGGCTGCCCCGCCACCTCGCCGCCGAGGGACGTCGACCAGGCCAGCGACAGCGGCCCGGCCGCGGGCAGGCCGGGGACGTTGCCGGTGCGTCGCGCGTTCTGATGGTAGGTGGGCCAGTCCGTCAGCGCGGCGCCGGCCGCGGCTGGCGAGCTTGCCGGCGGCCGCGGCGTCGGAGATGGCGGTCGGCCGGGGTGACCGGACGAGGAACACCCGGCGGCCAGCACGGCGGCCAGGGCGGTGATCCCGGCAAGCGCGCGCCGCTGGGGGACCATGGAGCCAGTCTGCACCACCGGCAGGGGTAAGGTCGGCCGTGCCGGTGACCTGCTTTAGAGGGGCGATGACAAACCAGCACGATCAGGGTCGCAGGCCCGCGGCGCCTGCCGCGGAGGCGGCCAGATCCAGCACAGCCGCGGAGGCGGCCAGATCCAGCACAGCCGCGGAGGCGGCCAGATCCAGCACAGCCGCGGAGGCGGCCGGATCTAACTCCGGCGCGGAGGCGGCCGGGTCCGGCCCCGGCGCGGAGGCGGCCGGATCTAACTCCGGCGCGGAGGCGGCCAGATCCAGCACAGCGGTCCCCGCGACCGGCGAGCCCGCGCCGCCCGGCGATCGGATCCTCACGATCCCGAACCTCATCAGCTTCGCGAGGCTGCTCGGCGTGCCGGTGTTCGTCTGGCTGGTGCTCGGCGTGCGGACCGCGACCGGCGACTGGTGGGCGGTCGGCATCCTGATCGCATCCGGCGTATCTGACTGGCTGGATGGCAAGATCGCGCGAGCGCTGAACCAGCAGAGCCGGCTCGGCCAGGTGCTTGACCCTGCCGCCGACCGGCTTTACATCGTGGCTACCGTAATAGCCCTGGCGGTCCGCGCGATCATCCCGTGGTGGCTGGTGGCCGTGCTCGCAGTCAGGGAACTGGTGATGGGCGTGGTGCTGGCAATGCTGCGACGGCGCGGCTGGGGACCACTGCAAGTCAGCTTCGCCGGGAAAACTGCCACGTGGTGCCTCCTGTACGCGTTTCCCCTGCTCTTCCTCGGTTCGCACAACGCCAGTTATGCCGAGGTGATGCGTATCATCGGTTGGATCTTCGTCTTCTGGGGAAGTGCCCTCTACTGGTGGGCCGCGGGCCTGTACATCGCGCAGGCCAGGCAGCTTTTGGCCGAAACGAAGGAGAGCGTGCTCCCGTGAAGGCGGTCGTGATGGCGGGCGGCGAGGGCACCAGGCTGCGCCCGATGACCGCCAACCAGCCCAAGCCGATGCTGCCGGTCGTCAACCGCCCGATCATGGAGCACGTGCTGCGGCTACTGCGCCGCCACGGACTGACCGAGACAGTCGTGACCGTGCAGTTCCTCGCCGCGATGGTGCGCAACTACTTCGGCGACGGCGACGACTTCGGCATGAGCCTGCAGTACGCCACCGAGGACACGCCGCTCGGGACTGCGGGCAGCGTGAAGAACGCCGAGGACGCGCTGCGAGACGAGCCGTTCCTCGTCATCTCCGGCGACGCGCTCACCGATATAGACCTTTCTGATCTGATTTCCTTTCACAAGGACAACCAGGCGCTGGTGACGGTCGCGCTGGCCAGGGTCCCCGACCCGCTGGAGTTCGGCATCGTGATCGTCGACGATGACGGCAGGATCCAGCGCTTCCTGGAGAAGCCGACCTGGGGGCAGGTGTTCTCCGACACCGTCAACACTGGCATCTACGTCATGGAGCCCGAGGTGCTGGCCGAGGTGCCCGCGGGCGAGGTCGTGGACTGGTCAGGCGACGTGTTCCCGCGGCTCCTGGAGCGCGGCGCGCCGCTGTACGGCTGGATTGCCGATGGCTACTGGGAGGACATCGGCTCGCACGAGAGCTATCTGAAGGCACAGGCGGACGTGCTGTCGCGCCGGGTGAACGTGGAGATCGACGGGCACGAGGTCTCGCACGGCGTCTGGGTCGCCGACGGTGCCGAGGTCGACCCAGAGGCAGTACTCAACGGGCCACTGTGCGTGGGCGACTACGCCAAGATCGAGGCCGGGGCGCAACTGCGCGAGTTCACCGTGGTGGGCAGCAACGTGATCGTCAAGGAGGGCGCGTTCTTGCACCGGGCGGTCGTGCACAACAACGTGTACGTCGGGCGCGGCGTCACGCTGCGGGGCTGCGTGGTCGGCAAGAACACCGACGTGATGAGCCTGTCCAGGATCGAGGAGGGCGCCGTCGTCGGTGACGAGTGCGTGATCGAGCCCGACAGCTACCTGTCGGCCGGTGTCAAGGTCTACCCGTTCAAGACCATCGAGGCCGGCGCGGTCGTGAACACCAGCGTGATCTGGGAGTCGCGGGGCCAGCGCACCCTGTTCGGCTCGCGGGGCGTGTCCGGGCTGGTGAACGTGGAGATCACCCCCGAGCTGTGCGTCCGGCTGGCCAGCGCGTACGCCACGACGCTGAAGAAGGGCGCCGTGGTCACGACGTCGAGGGACGCATCGCGCGCGGCCCGCGCCCTGAAGCGGGCGGTGCACGGGGCACTCAACGCCAGCGCCATCAACGTGGTCGACCTGGAGGCGCAGCCGACGCCGCTGGCCAGGTTCGAGACCGCGCGCAGCGACTGCAGCGGCGGGATCGCGCTGCAGACCACGCCAGGCGACCCGCAATCCATCGACATCGTGTTCATGGACGCCGACGGTGCCGACCTGTCCCAGTCGGCCCAGCGCAAGCTCGAGCGGGTGTTCTCCCGGCAGGAGTTCAGGCGCGCGTTTCCCGGCGAGATCGCCGAGCTGACCTATCCGCCGCGCGTCATCGAGGCCTACACGTACGAACTGCTGCGCTGCATCGACATGACCGGCGTCCGCGGCGGCGGGCTGCGCGTCGTGGCTGACTGCGCCGGCGGCACCACCTCGCTCGTACTGCCCGGCCTGCTCGGCAAGATCGGCGTGGACGTGCTCACGGTTAACAACCGGCTGGACGAGGCCTCGCCCACGCAGTCGTTCGCCGCGGTCCGGGCCGACATGCACCGGCTGGGCGAACTCGTGTCGTCGTTCGGCGCGGCCTTCGGGGTCAGGTTCGATCAGGTCGGCGAGCGGATCGCGCTGGTCGACGACAAGGGCTCGATGGTCAGCGATGACCGGGCGCTCCTGGTGGTGCTTGACCTGATCGCGGCCGAGCGCCGTCACGGCCGGGTCGCGCTGCCGGTGACGACCACGAGGGTGGCCGAGGAGGTCAGCCGGTACCACGGGGTAGAGGTGGACTGGACCCCGACGTCGCTGCATGGGCTGTATGAGGCGGCCGCGGGCAAGGACGTCATTTTCGCGGCCGACGGCAGGGGCGGATTCGTGGTCCCCGGCTTCTCCCGGTCGATCGATGGCATCGCCGCCTTTGCCCAGCTACTCGGGCTGGTGGCGAGGACCCGGCTGACGCTGAGCCAGATCAAGGCCAGGATCCCCGAGGCGAACCTGCTCAAGCGGTCGCTTCCCACGCCCTGGGCGGCCAAGGGCATGGTGATGCGCACGGTTGTGGAGGCGGCCGGCGACCGTGAAATCGACACCACCGACGGCGTGCGGGTCATCGAGCCCGGACGGGGCTGGGTCCTGGTGCTGCCCGACCCCTCGGAGGCCGTGACCCACCTTTGGGCCGAGGGCGCGGACGCGGATGCCGCTCAGGCCCTGCTCGATGACTGGGCGGCCGTGGTGGAGCGGGCTGGCCGGTAGGCTGGAGTGCATTCCGCGCCGCCGCCGACCGGCCGCGGGGATGCGCCCGGCCATGAGACAATCGCCGGATCGCTGAAGTGATGACGGCATGTCGGAGGTGCGGCCAACATGTGGCGAAGGCGTCGCGATGAGGCCCAGCGGGGGGCCAAGCGGCCGGACACCACTGGAGGCAACGCATGGGGTTCCAGATCGCTGTCGGTGCTTGGCTTGCGCAGGTCGCGGGCTGGCCGGCGTGCGTGGCGCGTGGACCGGTCCGGCTCGGCGCGGGTACCGTTGCAGACGCCACCGGAGTTCGCGCGGCAACCGGCTGCAACAGGCCTGGCGCCCGCGCCCGTTGGTTATCCGACCAATGGGAGGCTTGGCGATCTGATGCCTAGCGTCTATTGCACCGGGTGCGGCGGCGCGAACCCGGAGGGCGCGCGATTTTGCTCCCAGTGCGGCACGCCGCTCGTGCGGCGGCCCGGCGACCGCGTCGCGGAAACGACCTCCACCATCTCGCTTGGCGGCACCGAGCTCGACGAGGTCGGCGAGGACTCAGGCGCGGATTCGGCGGCGGTCGCGGTCCTGCCGCCCGGCACGGCGCTGCTTGCCGTGCGTCGCGGCCCGAACGCGGGCAGTCAGTTCCTGCTCGACAGCGACCTGACGCTGGTTGGCCGTCATCCCGACAGCGACATCTTCCTCGACGACGTGACCGTCTCCCGCCGGCACGCGGAGTTCTACCGGCTCGCGGGCGGCCGGTTCACCGTTCGTGACGTGGGCAGCCTGAACGGTACCTACGTGAACCGCGAGCGGATTGAAGAGGCACAGCTGAACGAGGGCGATGAGGTGCAGGTGGGCAAGTTCCGGCTGGTCTTCCTGCTGGGTCCGGGCACGCGGCCCGAGTTCGGCGGAGGCTCGCAGGTCGGGGGATGAGCGGTCAGCCTGCCCGCGGCTACCTTGGCATCAGCGAGGTGCTCGCCGAGCTTCGCGCGGACTTTCCCGACATCAGCGTATCCAAGATCAGGTTTCTGGAGACCGAGGGCCTGATCGCCCCGGCCCGCTCGCCGTCTGGCTACCGGCGGTTCGGCGCGGGGGACCTGGACCGGCTGCGTTTCATCCTGGCCGCGCAGCGTGACCAGTACCTGCCGCTGCGGGTGATCAGGGACCGCCTTGCCCGGCTCGATCAGCAGGCCGGGCCCGCGCCGGCCAGGCGGCCGGCCGGACCAGGTTACGCCGACTCGGCCGAGCCGGCCGGGCCGGGAACGCTGCTGAGCCGGCGCGAGCTGGTCGAGGCGGCGGGCCTGAGCGAGGCGCTGCTCACGGAGCTGGAGACGTTCGGGCTGCTGCGCCGGGTCGGAAGGCACTACGGCGCCGACGCGCTCGAGGTTGCCAGGACCGCCGCGGCGCTGACGTCGTTCGGCGTCGAGGCGCGGCACCTGCGCGCGGTCAGGGCGGCCGCGGAGCGCGAGACGACCATGATCGAGAGCCTGGTCGCCCCCATCGTCAGGCAGCGCGGGCCTGGTGCGCGGGAGCTGGCCAGCCGGACCGCGCGCGACTGCGCGGCGCTTGTGCTGCGCCTGCATAGCGCCCTGGTCGAGGGAGCGCTGGCCGAGGCCGGCCTCGCCGCGACCGGCCAGGCGGCGGAGAATGGGCAAGACGATCGGGTCGACGTGGGCAGGCAGCAGGCGCACGGAATCGAAGGCGCGACCGCGTGACCAGCGTGGCGGGCCGCCCAGCACAATCCGGAGGACTGCTAACCGCGATTGCGGGTGTACGTTGACAAAGGGAATGCCTGCCAGAACTTCGGGAATGCCACTAGGCAGATCCGCTAGTCAGAGCAGCGCACAGGCGCGGATGAGGACGGAGCCGCCGTGAGGCAGATGGAGGTCGTCGGCGTCCGGGTGGAGATGCCCACGAACAACCCCATCGTCCTGCTCAAGGAGACCGATGGGGAGCGATACCTACCGATCTGGATCGGCCCCAATGAGGCGACAGCCATCGCCTTCGCCCAGCAGGGCATGGTCCCTCAGCGGCCACTGACGCACGACTTGATGCGCGACGTGCTTGAGGCGCTGGAGATCAGGCTCACCACCGTGAACATCACCGCGCTGCGAGACGGCATTTTCTTCGCAGATCTGATCTTTTCCAACGGACGGGAGGTTAGTGCGCGCCCGTCCGACTCGATCGCTCTTGCCCTGCGCACCGGCGCAGTGATCTTCGTCAGTGACGAGATCCTCGATGAGGCAGGCGTCGCGATTCCCGATGAGCAGGAGCACGTGCAGGAGGACGAGGTCGAGCGGTTCAGGGAGTTTCTGGACACGATCACGCCGGAGGATTTCGGCCGGTCCACCTGACGATGACGGCCGCGACGCGCCGCTCGGGATCGTTGACGTGACTACGCCTGGCGGCCTAACGTGCGAGAAGCGTACCTGGGCACTCTTCGCCCCAGGCCGGAGGTGGGCGTGGCGGTAACCAACGGCCGAAGCCGCAAGGCCGACGAGCAGCAAGTTCTGTTCGGTGCTGAGTCGGCCGAGGCCGAGCCACAGCCGGAGGACGTGGGTTACCGCGGGCCCGCGGCTCGCGCGGCGGCCGGGATCACCTACCGCCAGCTCGACTACTGGGCCAGGACCGGCCTGGTCGAGCCGAGTGTCCGCTCGGCGACCGGGTCCGGATCACAGCGCCTCTACGGCTTCCGCGACATTCTGGTGCTTAGGGTAGTTAAGCGGCTGCTAGACACGGGGATCTCGCTCCAGCAGATAAGGGCGGCGGTCGAGCACCTGCGCGAGCGCGGGTCAGCTGACGTGGCCGAGGTCACGCTGATGAGCGACGGCGTCAGCGTCTATGAGTGCACCTCGCCGGACGAGGTCGTGGACCTGCTCCAGGGCGGTCAGGGGGTCTTCGGGATCGCGCTCGGGCGGGTGTGGCAGGAGGTCGAGGGCACCCTGGCCGAGCTGCCGTCGGAGTCCTCTTCCGGCGACATGCCCTCGGTGATGTCGGACGACGAGCTGGCGAGCCGCCGGGCGCGCCGGACCGGCTGACCTGCGTCGGACGGGTCGCTGCAGCCGGGCGCCGGTTTGTGCGGTGGCCGTGGACCTCGTCTCCCGGCGGTGACTGTAGCCCGCTGCCCGACCTCGTTCCCCAAGGGGAGTGCGGATGCCTGATGTCGCTGGTCTGCTGGTGAGCTGCCTGGAGCGCGAGGGCGTCACCGTCGTGTTCGGCATCCCTGCCGAGGAGAACATCCGCTTCACCGACGCGCTGGCTCGCTCGGCGATCCGGTACGTTCTCGTCCGCCATGAGCAGGCGGCCTCGTTCATGGCCGAGATCTACTGGCGCCTGACCGGCCGGGCCGTCCACGATGTCCTTCGCGCTGCGCGGAGCCGTCGGCGCCAGGCTGGCTGAGCCTGGCCCCGCGGCTACCGGATCACCGCCGCCGCCGACCTGCTGCCAACGCTGCGCGAGGCCCTCGCCGAGGACACCGTCTCGATCATCGCCTGCCCGGTCGACTACTCGGAGAACCTCCGCCTCACCGACAGCATCGGCGAGCTGACCGGGCCGTTCTGACCTTCAGGACTTCCGGGAGTCGCGGTTCCCGTGCCGGATGGCCAGGCGAATGACCCAGTAGAGCAGCACCAGCACGATGATCAGCGGTACCAGGTGGATCAGCCAGCCGAAAGTTCCAAAGAACAGCCAGTGCAATGGGTGAAAACCGAACATCCCAGTCTCCCCGTGGGCATTCCGCTTCTGTCTGCAGACCCTTCCACACTGGATGATAGGCCGCAACTGCGGCCGAGGATGATGCGATGAGCACACCGGAGATCGCCGTTCTCAGCCCGAGGAAGCAGAGGACGCCGCCGTAGCGCCCGCCTGTCCAGGGTGGCGGCCAACGGGCTGTACCAGTCCCTGGGCTTCTCGCTGCGCGAGACCAACTGCTACGGCCTCGACCTGCGCTGACTGTTGTGCCGGCCCCGGCCTTCTCTGACCCGCCTGCCCAGGCCCGCTCGGGTAAGCTCGGAGAGCTGAATACGCCAGCCGGGAGAGACCCCGCACAGCCAGGCGGGGCGCCGAAGGGGCAACCTCCCCGGAACCTCTCAGGCACCAGGACCGGTCAGGCGCGCGCATCTCTGGAGTCCGCAGTGGCGGGTCGACAGAGGGGGAGTACATCACCGCTGCGTGTCGGGAGGCTCCCATGGAATTCGCTCAGCGTCACATCGGCCCGGCAGACTCCGATCAGGCCGCCATGCTCGAAGTCGTCGGCTACGGTTCGCTGGATGAGCTGGCCGCGGCAGCACTGCCGCAGGGCATCGCCGACCGGGAGCTGTCGCTGCCCGGCGCGCTCTCCGAGGACGGGGCCCTCGCCGAGCTGCGCCGCCTGGCCGGCCAGAACACGGTGGCCACGTCGATGATCGGGCTCGGCTACTACGGCACGAGCACGCCCGCGGTCATCCGGCGCAACCTGCTGGAGAACCCGGCCTGGTACACCGCCTACACGCCGTACCAGCCGGAGATCTCGCAGGGCAGGCTCGAGGCGCTGCTCAACTTCCAGACGATGATCGAGGACCTGACCGCGCTGCCGGTCGCCGGCGCCTCGATGCTGGATGAGGCCAGCGCCGCGGCCGAGGCCATGACGCTGGCCCGGCGAGCGCGCGGCAAGGGCAGCGTCTTCCTGGCCGACATCGACTGCCTGCCGCAGACCCTCGCCGTGCTGACCACCAGGGCCGAGCCGCTCGGCATCGAGCTGGTCATCGCCGAGGTTACGCCTGACCTGATCGACGCCCAGCCCGACGGCGAGCTGTTCGGCGTGCTGCTGCAGTACCCGGGCGCCAGCGGAGCGGTCCGCGACCTGCGCCCGGTGATCGCGGCCGCGAAGGCACGCGGGGCGCTTGCGGTCGTGGCCGCCGACCTGCTCGCGCTGACGCTGCTGACGCCGCCGGGCGAGCTTGGCGCGGACGTCGCGGTCGGCACCACCCAGCGCTTCGGTGTGCCGATGGGCTTCGGCGGCCCCCAGGCCGGCTACATCTGCGTTACCGACCCGCTGAAGCGGCAGCTGCCTGGCCGCCTGGTCGGCGTTTCCGTCGACGCCGACGGCCGCCCGGCCTACCGGCTCGCGCTGCAGGCTCGTGAGCAGCACATCCGCCGGGAGAAGGCCACCAGCAACATCTGCACGGCCCAGGTCCTGCTCGCGGTGATCGCCGCGATGTACGCGGCCTACCACGGGCCGGAAGGCCTGACGGCCATCGCCCGTCGCGTCCACGCCAAGGCGGCCGCCCTTGCGCAGGCATTTAAGGCCCTTAATTACGGAACTGGCTCGTCTCACTTCTTCGACACCGTCGCGATCGAGATGCCCGGGGTGGCGGCGCAGGCCGCGGCCAGGGCTGAGGCGGCCGGCTACAACGTGTATCTCGCATCACCTGACGTGGTCCAGGTGGCCTTCGACGAGACCAGCACCGACGCGCAGCTGCGCGAGGTGGCTGCCGCGCTGGCGGGCCACGACGTCGAGCTTCCGCTAGACATCTCCGGTGCGCTGCCCGAGAGTCTGACGCGCTCGACTTCGTTCCTGTCCCATCAGGTTTTTAACAGCTACCACAGCGAAACCGCGATGCTGCGGTACCTCCGCCGTCTGGCCGACTGGGACATCGCGCTTGACCGCTCGATGATCCCGCTCGGCTCCTGCACGATGAAGCTCAACGCGGCGGCGGAGATGGAGGCCATTACGTGGCCCGAGTTCGCGGGGCTGCACCCGTTCGCCCCGGTCAGCCAGACGCGCGGTTACCTGCAGCTGATCACCGAGCTCGGGCAGGCACTGGCCGAGATCACCGGCTATGACGCAGTCAGCCTGCAGCCCAACGCCGGTTCTCAGGGCGAGCTGGCCGGCCTGCTGGCGATCCGGCACTACCACCAGTCCAGGAGCGAGCCGGAGCGGACGATCTGCCTGATCCCCGAGTCGGCGCACGGCACCAATGCCGCGAGCGCGGTGCTGGCCGGGCTGCGGGTCGTGGTGGTCAAGTGCGGCTCCGACGGCGCGATCGACCTCGGCGACCTGCGGGCCAAGCTGGACGCGCACGGGCCGTCGGTGGCCGCGATCATGGTGACCTACCCGTCCACGAACGGCGTGTACGAGGAGACCATCCGGGAGGTCTGCGCGGCCGTGCACGGGGTCGGCGGCCAGGTGTACGTCGACGGGGCCAACCTCAACGCGCTGGTCGGCCTGGCCCGGCCGGGCAAGTTCGGCGCGGACGTGTCGCACCTGAACTTGCACAAGACGTTCTGCATACCGCACGGCGGCGGCGGTCCAGGCGTCGGGCCGGTCGCAGTCCGCGCGCACCTCGCCTCGTTCCTGCCCGGGCATCCGGTCCTGACCGAGTCCGGCATCGGGGATGCGCTGGCGGGCCCGCATGCCGGACCGGTCGCGGCCGCACCTTACGGATCGGCCGGCATCCTGCCGATCTCGTGGGCTTACATCAAGATGATGGGCGCCGCCGGGCTGAGGGAGGCCACCCAGGTGGCGATCCTGTCGGCCAACTACCTGGCCCGGCGGCTGAACGAGCACTTCCCCGTCCTGTACACCGGCCGGAACGACCTGGTTGCGCACGAGTGCATCCTGGACCTGCGGCCGATCACGGCCGCGACCGGGATCACGGCCGAGGACGTGGCCAAGCGGCTGATCGACTACGGCTTCCACGCCCCGACGATGTCGTTCCCGGTCGCGGGCACGCTGATGGTCGAGCCCACCGAGAGCGAGGACCTGGCCGAGCTTGACCGGTTCTGCGACGCGATGATCGCCATCCGGCACGAGATCGAGCTGGTCGCCTCTGGCGCCTACGACGCGACCGACAACCCGTTGCGGAACGCACCGCACACCGCGTCGATGCTGATCAGCGGGGACTGGAAGCACGACTACGACCGCGAGACCGCTGCCTACCCGGTTGGCGGGGACCGGCGGGCGAAATACTGGCCCCCGGTGCGCCGGATCGACCAGGCCTACGGCGACCGCAACCTGATGTGCGCCTGCCCGCCGCCTGAGGCATTCGAGAGCTAGCCGGCTGCTCCTGCTCGCCGAGGGTTAAAGTGGTATAAATCATCCCAGTCATGGTGCTGGCTGGCAATCCGTTGGTCCGCAGAGTAGGACAAATTAGTGGCGCCGGCGGTGGCTGTGCGACTCTGCTGCCGCGGGAACGACAGTAGATCCGCACAGCCGCCCGCAGGCGCGGCGTTTTGTCCGACCTGCCGGGCAGGCTGGGGGCATGACACTCGACGACCGGGCAGGCCGCCGGTTACTGGAGCGGCAGCGGGGCGTGATTTCGCGGTCGCAGGCCCTCGACCTAGGGCTGACCGACAGCGGCCTGCGGCACCGGCTGCAGCCGGGCGGGCGGTGGCAGGTGCTGCTGCCCGGCGTGTACCTGACGGTGACCGGCCAGCCGACGGTCCTGCAGCAGCACATGGCCGCGCTGCTGTACTCCGGGCCGGCCAGCGCCATCACCGGGCCTGCCGCCTTGTTGTCGTGGGGCATGACCGGGATTAGAGCGCGGTACGTCGATGTGCTGGTGCCCGCCCGCTGCGAGCGGGTCAGCCCGCAGTTCGTGCGGGTCCACCGGACCCGGCGGATGCCCGCGCAGATCGCGTATGACCGCGCCATCGGCTACGTGCTCGCGGCCCGGGCGGTGGCCGACACTGTCCGCGGCCTGACCGACCTGGGCGCTGTCCGGGCGGTCGTGGCCGGCGCGGTGCAGCAGCGCATCACCAGGGTCGAGCTCTTGGCCGCCGAGGTCCCGGCCGGGCCGGTCAGCGGCACCGCGGCCTTCCGCGCGGTGCTGGCCGAGGTCGCCGCCGGCATCAGGTCCGCGCCGGAAGGCGACCTGCGCCGCCTCATCATCACCGCCGGGCTGCCGGTACCGCTGTTCAACTGCACGCTGCGGCTCAACGGGGCGTTCCTGGCCACGCCGGACGCCTACTGGCCGCAGCACGGCGTGGTCGTGGAAGTCGACTCCTGGCAGTGGCACTCAGGCCCCGACGCCTGGGCCCAGACCCTGGCCCGCCACAACCGGCTCGAGGCCGCCGGGCTGCGGGTCCTGCACTTCAGCCCCCGCCAGATCCGCACCGAGCCCGCAAACGTGCTCAACCAGATCGCGGCCGCGCTGGCCCACGGGCGGCCGGCACCAGGGATCGCCGCGCAGGCGGCCGCTTAGGCCCGCCGCGCAGGCGGCCGCTTAGGCCCGCCGCAATCGTGCAGCCAGCCCACCCGAGTCCTCGCGGATGCGGGCGCTCTCGCCCCGGCCAGTGGAGGGCGCTTACGGCGCGGTGCCGGATGCGAGCAGCGCCATCGTCGGCAGCTGGAGCAGGCCGTCCGCGCCGCGGTACGGCGAGGTGAGACGGTCATATTCCGACCGGATGCGGTCGATCACCGCGCCAGGCTGGTCTTGCATCAGCACTCCGAGGGTGCCGATCCCGTTGGCCGGCCCGCTCCACCAGTCCTCCGGATCGGCGTGGTGCACCCAGCTGATCTCCTCGCAGCGCACGTCACGGATGCCTGCGTCGCGGAGCAGCCGCGTGAGCCCGTCCGGGGTTCTGGCGAAATTCTTCGCCGCCGCTACCATCGGCGGCGATGCCGGGTGCTGCCCGCCCGCGGCGGCGAAGATCTCGACCCAGAGCCGCTGCAGCGGCGGCCGCGGATCCGGCCAGATTGTCACCGCGATACCGCCGCCCGGCCGTACTACCCGCCGCAGTTCGGCGATCGCGGCAGCCGGCTCTCCGACATGGTTGATCACGAAGTTGCCGACGGCCGCGTCGAAGCTGTCATGAGGGAACGGCAGGTCAGGGAGGATTCCGTAGCGCACGT
>JASHOL010000187.1 GCA_030041135.1 Streptosporangiaceae bacterium
TCCCCCGTGACGGTCGCCAGCGCGATGCCGCGCCGGTCGTGCAGGTCGATCACTTCCTCCAGCTCGCGCGGGGAGCGGGTGAGACGGTCCACGTGCCAGCACACCACCGCGTCGATGAGCCGGGCGTCGATGTCCGCCAGCAGCTGCCGCCACTGCGGTCGAGGCCGGCTGCTGTAAGCGGACACGTCATTGTCTGGATACACCCGGGCCACGGGCCAGCCCAGCCGCTCGCACAGCGCGCGGCAGTCTTCCTCCTGCCGGGTCACGCCCAAGCCCGCGCCGGTCCGGTCAGAGGAGATGCGGACGTAGATCGCGGCCCGTTGCGGGCCCGCGGGGCGGCTGGCCGACGGTACGATCGAGTGTTCTAAAACGGTGCTCATGGTACACAATTTTAGTGCCGTCAGTGCGACAGCAAGTTGCCCTGAGATGTCGTTTGACTCGGCGCGTTGCGACAGCGAACTGCCCAACGCTGTCGCTGGGCGCAGGCGACGCCCGGGTGCGAGGACGTGGCGCATGGGATGAACACCACGTGCGCGGTACGGCCAGTCATCGGCGACGGGTCGCTGATTATTCTGCGTAGTTAGACGATTGCATTTCAACGAGCTGAGACGGGTAGGCCAAAGCCCGGCCGACGCGGCTACTGAACAACCGGTCCCCCGGCCCAGATTAGGGCCACGATGCAACAGAGCAGCTTGAGCGCATAGCATTAGAACGAAGTTTCGGGTGACTGCCCGTCGGCGGGATACAATGGAACACATGGACTCCGAGCGCGTCGTCGCGGTCCGGACGGCTTACGAGGCCCGGCCCGGCAAGCACGCGATCGTCATCCTCGACCTCGCCGACTTGCGCGGCCCTACCACGAGCGTGATCGAGCTGCCGTTGTGGCTTTACTGGAGCTCACCCAGCCGCACCTTTGACCTTGACGACCCGGAGAAGCGGCGCTGGCTCTACCAGATCGTGCTGCGCGAAGCCAGAGCGGCGCGGGATCTGACCAGCTACCTGGACCGCGAGACGCTGATCGAACTCTGGCCGCAGCTGCACCTTCCGAAGGGCGTCCGGCAGGCGTGGGAAGACTTGCACCCGGTCCTTCGACGCGCGGCGGCCTGATGCCGCTGAGGGAGATCCACCGCCAGGTTGCATCGGTTGCACTACGGGCTGCGGCGGAGTTCGGCTTCGCGCTCGGCGGCGGCAACGCCTTGATCGCGCATGGCGTCATCGAGCGGTTCACCCAAGACGTTGACCTGTTCACGGACGACGAGGGCGGCGTGGAGGCCGCGGCCGGCGTAGTCGACGCGTCCCTGCGCGCGGCAGGCTTCGACATCGAGCGGAAGGACCAGACGGCGGATCTGGCCGACGTCTTCGAAGGGATGGGTGAGGGCATCGCCGAATGGATGCTCATCGCTCCCGACGGAGAGCAGACCATGGTGCAGCTCGCCTACTTCGTGCGGACTCGCCTGCCGGTCGCGATGGACCTGGGCCCGGTGCTCGATCTGGAAGACGTCGTTGGCGGAAAGGTCTGCGCGCTCGCGAGCCGAGTCGAGCCTCGTGACTATGTCGACACCGCCGCTGCTCTCCTTCGCTATGGGGTGGGCGAGGTGATCGGCTTCGCCCGCCGTCTTGATCCCGGTCTCGCCCGCCGGGACTTCGCGGAGGCTGGGCAGCGTCTGGACGACATGGGCGATGGCGTCTTCGCTCAATATGGCCTCACGCCGGCGGATGTTGACCAGTTGCGCAGCCAGTTTGCCGACTGGCCGCGGGACTAAGACGAAGGCCGGCCGGCGCACCAGACCGTCGAGCCGGCGCAATGCGGAATTCTGTGGCGAGCCGACCGAGAGGCGCATATCTTCCTCGTATGCCCGCTGTCATCAAGTCCGTCACTTTCGACTGCGCTGACGCGCTCGCTGTAGCCGACTTCTGGGCCGCGGCCCTTGGCAGTGACGTGGATGAGGATGCGACGTCAGAGCTGGCGTACGTCGAGGCGGCGGGCTGGGGCGGGCCGAACATGTGGTTCGCCAGGGTGCCCGAGCCGAAGGCGGCCAAGAATCGCATGCACCTGGACCTGCGCGCGCCTGACACGATGGTTAAGGAAGTCCGGCGGCTGATCGCGCTGGGCGCGACGGTCGTCGAGGAACATGAGGGTCATACAGTGATGAATGATCCAGAAGGCAACGTGTTTTGCGTGGAGCTAGGCCCCGCCGACTGACCTGGACAGGCCAGGTAGTCTCACGGCATGGACAAGGTGCAGCTGTCAGAGGACGAGTGGCGGGCAAGGCTCTCGCCGGAGGAGTACCACGTGCTGCGGGAGGCGGGTACCGAGGCCCCGTTTGCCGGCGAATACACCGACACGGAAACGAAGGGTGTATACCGGTGCCGAGCTTGCGGGGCCGAGCTGTTCCGCTCGGACGCGAAGTTCCACTCCGGCTGCGGCTGGCCGAGCTTCTATCAGCCGTCCGAAGGCGACGCCGTGGTCCTGATTGAGGACCGCTCGCTCGGCCGCGTCCGCACCGAGGTCCGGTGCGCGGCCTGCAACTCGCACCTGGGTCACGTGTTCGAGGGAGAAGGCTACGACGTGCCAACCGATCAGCGGTGGTGCATCAACTCGGTATCCCTGACTCTCGAGGACGAGTGACCAACGGCGGCCTGCGGCTGATCCGGGCCGACGAGCTGTCGGCGGCGACCGCGCAGACAAGCGGAATGCTCAGGTCGGCGGCGATCTCGGGCAACTTGACCGGAGCACAGTCGCTGTGGATGGGCCGCACGGAGTTGCCGCCGGGCGTCCGCTCGGGTGACCACCATCACGGTGCGTCCGAGACGGGGATATACGTGGTCGCGGGGTCGCCCGCGTTCGAGTTCCGCGATCCGGTCAGCGGCGAGCTCGTGCGACTGAACACCCGGCCGGGCGACTATGTGTGGGTGCCGCCGCACGTCCCGCACCGGGAGGAGAACCCGTCCCTGGACCAGGCCGCCGTGATCGTGGTCGCCAGGTCCACGCAAGAGGCGATCGTCGTCAACGTCGACAGCCTGTGACCGGTTGGGCTGTGGACCTTCACCACCCGCTCTTGCGCGCCCTGGCCTCGTACAGCAGCACCGATGCCGAGACCGAGACGTTCAGCGAATCGGCAGCACCGAGCATCGGGATCCCGATCCGCTGAAAACCCGCCTCGTACCAGGGCGCCGAGATGCCGTATCGCTCGCTGCCGATGACCAGCGCGGTGCGGCCCGCGTAATCCGCCTGCCGGTAATTAGCGCTGTCATCGGTGTCGGCGAGGTAGACGGTGCACTCGCTGCGCCGCAGCCAGGCGATGGCGTCGCTCACCTCCGCAAACTCGAATGACGGCACCTTCATGCTCATGCCCTGGCTGCTGCGGAGCACCTTCGGGTGAGTCAGCCGGGTGCGGCGGCTGGTCAGCACGAGGCAGTCCGCGCCGCAGGCATCGAGGGTTCGGATGAGCGTGCCGAGGTTACCGGGAATCTCGACCGCGTCAGCGACGAGGATCAGCGCGTCCCGGTCCAGCCGGACGCTATCTGGCCGCCAGTCAGGCAACTGGGCGAGGCTGATCAGGCCATCCGGATTCGGCCGCTCCGCCAGCCGCTCCATGGTCTTACCCGACACCTGGTATGCGCGCCTGGCCCGATCCGCCAGCTCCTGCGCGCGAACCGGCGCCTCGTCGGAATAGGCCGCGTCCGGGCACCAGACGAACGCGTCGATGCCGACGCCGGTCGACAGCACCATGTTGTTCTCGTACAGGCCCTCGGCCACGAACATGCGCCGCGGTATCCCGGTCCGGTTGTGCTGGACGTCGCGGATCAGCTCGGCGACCGGATGCCGGAGGCCGATCTGCTGCAGGTCCATCTCCGCCGACCGCGCTACGGCCGGCGCACCAGGCAGCCGGGCTGAAGGTCGCTCAGGCTGGCGAGCCCGGCCAGCCGCATGGTCAGCTCGAAGTCGTTGCGCAGCGCCCGCAGCACGTGCCTGACACCCGCTTCACCGCCCAGCCCGAGGCCGTAGACGTACGGCCTGCCGATCAGCACCGCCCGCGCACCGAGCGCGAGCGCCTTCAGCATGTCGGCACCACCGCGGATCCCGCCGTCGAACAGCACGGTCAGCCGGGAACTGACGGCCCGTGCTATCTCCGGCAGTGCGTCCAGCGCGGCGATCGCGCCGTCGACCTGCCGGCCGCCGTGGTTGGACACGACGATGCCGTCGACCCCCGCGTCGGCGGCCCGCGCCGCGTCGGCCGCTGACAAGATGCCCTTGAGCACGATCGGCCCTTTCCAGTGCTCGCGTACGAACGGCAGGTCCTCCCAGGTCAACGACGTGTCACCGTACACCTCCGTATAGCGCAAGATGGCCGCGCCCGGGTCGACGTCAACCGGCGCGGCCAGCGCCGCCTGGAACGCCGGGTCGGTGAGATAGTTCTGCACCCCGATCCCGTGCAGGAACGGCAGATGCCCGTGGTCCAGGTCGCGCGGCCGCCAGGCCAGGATCCGGGTGTCGAGCGTGACCACCAGAACGCGGAAGCCCGCTGCCTGCGCCCGGCCCATCAGGCTCGCCGCAAACGCCCTGTCCTTCGGCCAGTACAGCTGGAACCAGCGCTGGCCATCGCCGTTCGCGGCTGCCACCTCCTCTATCGGAGTCGAGGCGGCGGTGCTCATCACCATCGGCACGTCCGCGGCCGCGGCGGCGCGGGCAACGGCGGACTCGGCATCGGCGTGCACGATCGCGAGCACGCCGACCGGGGCGAGCAAGAACGGCACGTTCAGCTTCGTGCCAAGCACCGTGGTCGAGTACGACGGCGTGCTGACGTCGGTGAGCATCCGAGGCACGATCCGCCAGCGGCGAAAGGCTTCCACGTTCTCCCTGACCGTGTCGCCAGATCCTGCGCCGCCGGCCACGTAGTCGAACGAGCGCGGCGTCATAACCTGCCGGGCCGCTTCCTCGAGCGCGGACAAGTCGGCGGGGAAGGGCGGGACTGCCCACGACAGCCCGTTCAGGTAAATCTCGTCCTGGTAGGTCTCCAGTGGCTGGCTCACCTGGCGCACTGCCCTTCCGGCCTGGCGGCTGACTGGCATCTGGCCGGCCGTCCGCGATCACTTGTCATCACATCGTGCCACGCGGCTGCGGCGCCTTAGGTTGCCCGGGAGGGGAAGGCACCTGGCTGGCCCGCTGCCTGGCGCTGTCATCGAACAGGGCCGCGCGCAATACGGTGTCCGCCGCGGCGAGCTGGGCGGCGCTCACCCGCCCGGCGATCTCCCAGTTGAGTTCGGCCATGACGGTGACCACTGCACGGGCGTAGTCGCGGCCGGCCGGCGTGAGCGTGACGTTCAGCTGCCTGCTGTCGCGCGAGTCCCGCTCTGTCGTGACGTAGCCGCGCTGCTCCAGCCCGTCGACGACCTTCCTTGCCGCCTGCCGGGTCACGCCCATGGCCGCGCCGATGTGGCCGACCGGCAGCGGGCCCCGCCACAGCATCCGGACCGCGGCCGAGTCGGTGCGCCGGTAGTCGGCGTAACCGAGCCGTTCCAAGCGGCTGGTCATCTGGCCGATCCAGCTCTGCCTGGCCAGCGCCAGCAGATCGCCGAACCAATACAAAGGTGTTGACTCTGAAGCCATGACCCCAGCATCTTAGAGATATGCAACCAGGTTGCTGTTTCTTGCGGGACCCCTCTCGGCCGCACACCCGCAGTCCCCGCCTTCCCGCGATCTTCCTGGAGTCCCTGTGACTGCCGCCATCTCGCGACCGCGGCAGCGGCTCGGCCCGCCCCGCGCGAAGCCGCTAGCGTGGCTCACGCTCGCCGGGATCGCCGTCTACGTCGCAGTCGATGTCCTGCTCGCCTTTCTGCGACCCGCGTACAGCTTGCTCTACAACGCGGAAAGCGACTACGGCCGCGGCCCGTGGTACTGGGTCATGGACCTGAACTTCCTGCTGCGCTGCGCGTTGTCCCTCGCCATCGCCGGCGCCCTGTACCGGATTGTCCGCCCCGACGGGGGCGCCCGCGGCGGCCTGGTCCTGGTTGTCATCTGGGCGGTCAGCTCCGGCCTGCTTGCGTTCTTCGCCGACGACGCTGAGGGGCAGCCGCTGACCACCAGCGGCATCGTCCACCTGCTGCTGGCCCTGATCGCGTTCACCAGCATTGTGATCGGCACCATCGTGATATCCGCCAGCCTGCTGTACGACCCGGCCTGGCGCCCCGCCGCGCGCGTCATGCTCGCGATCTCGATAGCCGGAGCTCTCACCTACCTGCTGCTTGCCACCGCGACCAGGGACCAGCACGTCCCTGGCGGCCTCTACGAGCGAATCTTCCTCGGCCTTGAGCTCCTGTGGATGGCCGTCGCCGCCATCACCATCGCCAGGCGGACCCAGCGACCCAGCCAGAATGAGGAGTACCTGGCAACTGCTACAGGACCAGGGTCGTGACCGGGTTTTGCCGACGCGGGACCTCGCGCCCAACTAGCTCGCCGACCAACTTGGGGTCGGCGATGACCCGACCGCGAAAACCGTATCTGCCCCAGAACGGGCCGATGAAGTCGTCGATCCGCACCACGGCCCTGGTCAGCCCGTCGTGCGCGACCACGGCGTACTTGACGTCGTCCCAGGTCCCCGAGTACGGATTGATATTCCAGAAGAGCCGACATGAATTCAGCAGGTCCGCCGCTGGGATGCCGTCGTAATAGCCGTAACCGGGGCGGGCCTCGGTAGGGCTGCCACCCCAGGGTGACTCATCCCAGGTGTCCGGCTCGTCGACCCAGTCTCCCAGTGTGATCAGCATGACCTTGTGCCCATGCTGTGCCGACTCGCCAGCCTCGTCCGACAGCACCGCTGCCGCGCTGTCCAGGCCGGGCGATGCAGGCGCGGCAGGCTGAACGGCAGCGGCGTCGGGAGGCTTGTCATCTGGCAGCAGCAAGGTCACGAGCTCAGGCCGCCACTCGTCGGCGTCAGCATCCGGCTCGAATCGGACGGATATGCCGCCACTCTTCTCGCACAGTTTCCTGAGCTGATCCCGCATGAATTGCATTGTCATGCGCGAGGTCACGTCCACTGCATAGATGGACGCCCAGAGCCACAGGTAGCACAGGGTGGACGGGGATAGCTGCTCGCGCTTCACGGCAATCACGCCGTTGAGCAGCTCGCCGCCGGCCGACTCGACCCGGATCGGGGAGGATTCGCTGACGCCCAGCGCCGAGATCGGACCCGCCTTATCGAAGCTGAATGCGGCCACCCATACAGGCCAGGACAGGGCGTCGCGGGATGCTGACGCGACAAGCCCGGACAGCCATTCCTCGCGAGATCTCGCCTTCAGCTGCCCGGCGATGACGAAGAACGGGACCGGCGCACGGCGCGGGCTCGCCATGGCGGCGGCGGCAAGTGTCTTGGCGGTTTCACGGATGTCGCCGTCCTTGCTGAGATTGGACTTGACCTCCCCGGCCACGGTTATCCAGTCGATAGGCAGCAGGTTGTGCGACAAGGGCACGTGTGCTGAGTGGACGACGAGATCTAGCTGCTTGCGGTACATGTCATCCTCGGACGCAAGCAGCGCCGGGCGCACGCCATGGGTCGCCGGAATGAGTTTCTGGACGGTCGAGCAAACGCTGTCCTCGAATTTGGCGCCCATCGTGCCGGCATGCTGCTCAAGGGCCCTGGCAGCCTCGAGCGCAAACTGAAAGGAAGCGTCGTAGCTCGCTAGCTCCTGCTCGAAGTGAGAGATCACAGCGTCCGGCCGGCCTGCCACGTCCCACCAATCCATTACTTCTGTTATCGAACCGAGTTCAATGCTCGCATATCGCAGTCGCGGCGTGGCGCGCTTGCCGCCCTTGTTGCCTCGCTCTGGACGGGCGACTAGTTCCGGGGTTCACCGATATCCTCCAGACGTGACGCCGCCGGGCCGCGAGGACGAGCACGTCAAGTTGCTGCACCACGACAAGCACCCGGAGGGTGGCATGACCAGCAGTCGTAATGAGGACGCCGAGGACCAGGCCCTCCTGGCCTT
This sequence comes from Streptosporangiaceae bacterium, assembly GCA_030041135.1. GTDB lineage: Bacteria > Actinomycetota > Actinomycetes > Streptosporangiales > Streptosporangiaceae > JAJYUU01. The sequence continues at coordinate 7,987 of JASHOL010000187.1, forward strand.
CCTCGCGGCCCAGCGTGACGCAGTGCTCGCCATCGTGGCGGGACTGGACGAGGACGCGTGGCATCGGCCGGTCGTGCCGTCGGGCTGGACGCCGGCCGGGATGGTCGAGCACCTGGGCGGCGCCGAGTGGCACTGGTTCCAGGGCGTCGTGGCCGGCAAGCACCCCGAGCCGGCACCTGGGGATGAGGACCTGAAACCTTATGACCGCACTGCAGCGTTCGTCACCGACGAGCCCTCCGCGGAGATCATCAAGTTTTACCGCGACCAGTGCGCGAGCTCAGATGCGGTGCTGGCGGTGACGCCCCTGTCGGCGCAGCCGCGTGGCAGGCACGGTGTCGCCGGAAAGGACGAACCTCCGGATGTGCGCTGGATCGTGCTGCACATGATCGAGGAGACCGCACGCCATGCCGGTCACCTGGACATCGCCAGGGAGCTACTCGACGGCCAGACCAGGCTCGGGCCGCGCTAACCGGCCTGAGGCCTTCCCCCGGCCAGGTCAAGGGTCTGTCGGCAGCTACATCGAAGTCAAAGCTTGTCAGCTAAGGTCTGCTGCCGTCGCACTCCTTGCCGTCCGTCCTTGGCTCGCCTGCCGGCTGACAGTCTCTCCACGCGTGCTTGACGACTCCATCGCTAACTACGACGCGCACGCGCCGACTGTCGACCATGGCGTCGACGACCATGCTGTCGAGAACCTCCAGGTAAAGACCCTCGCTGGCGGCGAGTTGCTCAGCCTCGCGCACCCTGAGGCCGACGAATGCACTGGCCTGCATGTCTCGAATCTCCGGCTGGCCGATTAGGACGAAGCACCTATGTCCCGCGCGAGCGAAACATGAATGGAAGCGAGCGCTTGCACTATGTTGACTGCGAAGGCACGGAAGCTGGGTGCAACCGGTGGCGGCCTGATCAGGAAATGCGGATTGTGCGGGCACTGGCTTGTCGAAAGAGTTTCATCAATTGCAATGAGCAGGCCGTAGATCGTGACTTTCCCGTTGGAATTATAGCTATATGTCGGGCTTCCGCTATCACCGGGCTGCGCGACCCCGGAAGCGGCGATCAGGTACGGCCTTACCTAATCCGAACGGTGAGCCGCGTCAGGCCGGCGTGCGGGACCAGCGAGATACCAGCAGGCTGGAGCCGCGGCAGAATGCTGCCATGCCCCAGGCCAACGACGCTGCCGCCGCCCTGCTGGACGAGTACGCCGACCTCTACGTCATGACCGGCGGAGATCCCTTCAGGGCCCGCGTGTACGGCAAGGCCGCGCGTGCGATCGCCGCGTACCCGCAGGACATCTCCGAGCTGACGCCCGGCGACCTGCTGAAGATCGCCGGAGTCGGCAAGTCGATCGCCGGGAAGATATCCGAAATCACGACCACGGGCAGTTTCGCCGAACTCGACGACCTGCGCGCGGACATCCCCGACGGGGTCAGGCAGCTGACCCTGATCCCGGCGCTCGGCCCGCGGCGGGCCCTGCAGCTGTACAGGGAACTGCAGGTCAGCTCGCCCGAGCAGCTGCGTGAGGCGATCGAAGCCGGCCAGCTGAATGACCTGAAGGGATTCGGCAGCAAGAGCGCGGAGAAGCTGCTGCGCGGGATCGACCTGCTCGAGAGCGCCGGGCACAGGGTGCTGCTCAACGTCGCCGCTGACGCTGCGGCCAGCGTGATCGCGGTCGTCGGGGCGGTCCAGGAATGTCAGCGGATCGCGCCGGCGGGCTCACTGCGCCGGGCCAGGGAGAGCATCGGCGACGTGGACGTGCTAGCCGCGGCGGACGACTCCGTTCCGCTCATGGACGCGCTGAAAGCCATGCCCGAGTCCGCTGAGATCATCGGCTCCGGCCCGACGAAGACCTCGGTCAGGACGAACGCCGGGCTGCAGGTGGACCTCCGGGTCGTAGGGCTGGACGTCTGGGGCGCGGCGTTGCAGTACTTCACCGGCTCGCAGGCGCACAACGTGCGGGTCCGCGAGATCGCGGTCCGCGGGAAGCTCAAGCTGTCCGAGTATGGCCTGTTCGAGGTCGAGAGCGGTGACCTGATCTGCTCGGAGACCGAGGAGGAGGTCTACGCGCGCCTCGGCATGCAGTGGATCCCGCCGACGCTGCGGGAAGACACAGGGGAGGTCGAGGCCGCGTTGCGCGGCGAGCTTCCGACGGTGGTGACAGAGACCGACGTCCGTGGCGACCTGCACTCGCACACCAACCTCACCGACGGCCAGGCCCCGCTGGAGGAGATGGTCGCCGCCGCCCGCGAGCGGTATGAGTACTACGCCATCACCGACCACGCGCCGAACCTGGTCATGCAGCGGATGACCGACGAGAAGATGCTGGCCCAGCGGGAGCAGGTCCGCCGGCTCGGCGAGCGACTCGCGTCCGACGGAGGCCGCCCGCTGGTCCTGCTGCACGGCACCGAGCTCAACATCGGGCCGGACGGCAGCGTCGACTGGCCGGCTGACTTTCTCGCCGGCTTCGACATCTGCGTCGCCTCGGTGCACTCGCACTTCGACCAGCCCCGCGCCGAAATGACCCGGCGGTTCGTCAGGGCCTGCGAGAACCCGCACGTCAACATCATCGGCCACCCGCTGACGCGCAAGATCGGGCGGCGACCGCCGGTCGAGGTGGACCTGGCCGAGCTGTACCGAGCCTGCGCCGAGACGGGGACGGCGCTGGAGATCAACGCGCACCCGGCCCGGCTCGACCTGCCGTCTGCGCACATCAGGGCGGCCCGCGACGCCGGGGTGAAGTTCGCGATCGACAGCGATGCGCACTCGCTGCGCGACCTCACCTACCTGCAGTACGGAGTCGCCACCGCACAGCGCGGCTGGCTCACACCGGAGGACGTAATCACGACCTGGCCGCTCCCCCGGCTGGCCCGGTTCCTGCGCAAGGCCGCCTAGACCCGGCACCGCTGGTGCATGCTCGGCGGGCTGGAGAGTCTTACGGAATCGGGCCGAAGACGGCGACGGCCGGCCGAGTGGCGGCACGGCTGCTGGCCTGGGTGTAGCCGAGACTCCAGTACGAGTCTGCGGTGCCTGGCACCTTCACGAATGCGGCGTTGACGCCGGTCCAGCTCTCAGTGAACGTGGAAGGCAGCCACTCTGCCAGCCACTTGCGTCCGGTCCAGTGGGCCTCGGAGCCGAGCCAGACGCCGCCGTGCCCATCTGCAACCGGCGCCGCGAAGGCAGGAACGCTTTCCGGGGCGGTGAGCTTCGTCCAGCTTCTCGGATTCTGACGCAGCACATAGGTGCGCTCCAGGTTCGTCGTGTCCGAGCTGATCCAGACCTGCGAGCGTGACGCTGATGCGCCGAGGAATACGGCACCCTGAACCTGCGGGATGGATCGGGCGACCCACTGGCTTCCTGACCAGCGGTACGCCGTCAGGTAGCCGGAGCCAGCTCCGGTGAGGCCGACTGCCCACAGGTTGCTGTCCGACGTGCCGGCCAGCGCGTACAGATAGGTGGTCAGCGGACGGGACTGCCAGCTGGTGCCGTTCCAGTGGTAGATGTTCTCCGTGCAACTGTACGAGCTGCAGTAGTTGTCGTTGGCGATCCAGACGTCGCTTGGGCCGAGGACAAGGAGCTGCAGGACTGGCCCGATCGGAAGTGCGTTGGTGTGCCAGCGCCTGCCGTTGTAGATGAACGCAGTGCTGTTGACGTTTGGCTTGGTGCTCTCGCCGATGACCCATACGTTCTTCGCCGATGACTCAGCAACCTGGTCGAAGATCAGTCCCTTGCTGCCAGGGATCGACACGGTACGCCAAGACCGGCCGTTCCAGTGCGCGGCCAGCGTGCCGGTCGGATTGGCCGCCGGGCCGGTGATGCCGACCGCCCACGCGTCCTTCGGGCCTGACGAGGCGACCGCGTAAAACTGGCCCTGCGTGCGGGTCCAGACATGGTCAAGACGCCACTGATTCACGTTGCTGCGGGCTTGCGCAGCCTGCACCGCCGGGGCCGCGGCAATCACGCTCGCGGCGGCGGTCACGGCAACTGTTGCGGTGGCTACGGCAGCGGCCATGCCACGACCGAAAGCGCGGTGCTTCAACCGACGGCTCCAGAGCATGACTGACCCTAACACTGCACTTCACCTGGCGGTATCCCGCCGCAAAGTTAGCGACTGGAATTCGTGCCCCTCCTCCCGCGGCACCACGTGAAAGTCAACAATCTCGAAGAACTGCGAAGCGAACTGCTGGATCTGCGCGCTGGTGCGCAAGGAGAAGAACCGGGGCGGGACGTGATCATCATCGGCTAGCGGCCCCTCCCAGCCGTCCCCGCCGTAGGCGCCGAGGAAGAACAATCCGCGCGGCCGCAGCAGGTCACGGATCGCGGCCAGCACCTGGGGCAGCGCCGCGTTCGGCACGTGCAGCAGGCAGTTCAGCCCGTACACGGCATCGAACGACCCGGGCGCCAGAGAGGGCGAGGCGAAGTCCATCACCAGGGCGTTCAGGCCCCGAGCGCAGCAGATCGCGGCCATCGCTGGCGAGAGGTCGGTGGTCACAACATTCAGTCCGTGCTCGGCGAAGAACATGCTGTCCTGGCCGGTCCCTGCTCCTATCTCGAGCAGATCACGGCAGCGCTGCTGCTCCAGCCGCCGCAGGTACGCCGCCCGCTCGTCAAGCTTCCACGCTGCTTTGGCCCTGCGGGCACGCAGCTTGGCTGCGTCCTCGCCATAGGACGTCAGCAACTTGGCGCGGATCGACCCGTAGTCGCCGCTATCCACGGGCTCACCTCCTCGTTCCCTGGCAGTCTCCACCGATTCTGCCCGACTCCCCACGAAACGCCGTGGCCGCCCGGCTCCGCGAACGGAGCCGGGCGGCCAGAAAGGGTGACCTGAGGGCGGTTACCTCCTCTTCGCCGGCTTCAGCTCGCCCCTGTTGCCGTACCAGTTGTCGCCGCTGACGACGGCGCCGGTGGTCGGGTTGAGAATGACCGGGGTGAAGTGCGGCCTGACATTGAAGTCGAGCAGGCCGCCAGGTGCGTCGATGCTGCCGGAAGCAGCGTCGAACGAGCCAGGGATCCGCTCGCCGTGGAGCCAGTTGTCCTCGATGAACTTGATGATCGAGGCCGTGTCGGTCAGGTTGTTGCTGACATAGTTATCCCGCGTCCAGGGCGAGATCACGATGAACGGCAGCCGGTCGCCGTAGCCGCAGCGGTCCTCCGCGGAGCCGACGGTAATCGGAACCGAGGTGCAAACCGGGGTGTCGCCGACCGTCGAGTCGTCGGATCCGTTGACGACCGGCGGGATGGCGTGGTCGTACCAGCCGTCGGAGTCGTCGTAGGTGATGATGATCGCCGTGGACGGCCAGTACGGGGACTCCTCGATCGCGTTGACCGTGTTGACCACGAACTGCTGCTCAAGCTGCGGGTCGGAGTTCCCAGGGTGGGCGTTCTCGTACTTCGGCGGCTTCAGGAACGACACCGCGGGCAGCATGGCGCCATCGGTGCCATCGAGCGCGTCGGTGAAGTACGAGATGTCGTACTGGTGGTTCGCCTGATCGGTGTAGCCGATCTGAGCCAGCGACGACGGCGGCAGGTGCGCCGGGTTTGATGTCGAGGCATAGAACTGGAACGGCTCGTGGTGCGGCACGTAGTCGACTTCCTCGGACACGTTCTGCCCGTCCGCGACGAGCTCGTGCTCTGAGTCGCAGACCGCGCCGCCGCTGTTGGTCGAGGTCGGCGCGAAGCCGCCCTGGAACCAGCCCCACGTGACGTGGTCGTTGTTGAGCAGGTTGCCGATGTTCTCCCCGGTCAGCTCGCCCTCGGGACTGGTGCTCGTGTGACTGTTGTCGGAGCACTGGTCGTAGTAGGGGTCGATGTCACCGTAGATGGTTGCGGTGCTGCTGCTGCCACCGGTGCCGTCGGCGGAAACCTCGCCCGACGCCGTGGTCACGACGCCAGGGGTGCTGGTGTCGTTCGCGTCGACCGCATTTCCCCCGCTGGTGTCACCGGAAACGAGGTTGATGGCGCCAGGTGACGACGGCCCGAAGTCGGTGTCGAAGTTGTTGTCGCTCATCGCGTAGTTCTGCGCGTAGTTCCACAGCGCGGTGACCGTGTTGCCGTCGAAGTAGTCCATGACGATGCCAGGCGGGCAGTACTCGGGGCCGCAGCCGTTCGACGGGGTCGACGCCTCGGTGTTCTGGACGAACATGTCCTGCTTGTTATTGTCGTCGGCCAGCTGTTCGGGAACGTCGTCGTGGTTGTTGCTTTCGGTCAGGGACTCCGACGGCGTCAGCCTTTGCGGGTTGTACTCATTCGGGTTGTCGGTCAGCAACGGCCCGATCGGTCCGGACGGCGTGATCTCGCTGTACAGGCCGTCCACTCTCTGCGTGCCCGGCTTGGCCACGAACGGGGTGCCGTCCGTGTTCGCCGCGTACGGGTAGGTGCCGAAGTAGTGGTCGAATGATTCGTTCTCGTCGAAGATCACCACTAGGTGCTTGATCGGCGTGGCCGTCCTGGTGTGGTCGTACAGGGTCCTCGAGACGGTCGCCGGGATGTGGTAACCGGGGAACTCCGCCGCGAGCCTGGACGCGAGCGTTTGGCTGGCGTTCGCGGCACCGACCGCAGTGGCGCCGAGCCCGATGCCTGCGCCCAAAATCACGGCCGCACCGACCGTGATGAAGGTCCGGGGCCGTTTGATCTGGCCCCAGGTAACTGGGCCTACGCCCATGTCCCACCCTCCTGAGATCTGCGGAACCAATGTGAAGCGACAGGATCCGGGATGGCCGAAAACGCCATGGTGACCGAAATGCCGCCGCGGGGGCGCACGCGCGTGCGCCTCCCGCCGATCAACCTTTCACGGACAGGTTTATTTGTAAGATGAGAAATATGGCCAAAGAGCAAACGGCCTGCCAACGCCGGACGAACCAATAAACCGGGAGCCGGCCCGCGGGATGCCCAGAACGTGAGCACGGAGCGGCACGCTCACGCGAACAGCGCACGCCCGAAATAATCGCTGCTGTCGACGACGCCGGGCAGGGCCAGGAAGTAGCCGCCGCCGAACGGGCTGATGTAGTCGACGAGTGGCTCGCCGATCAGCCGCGTCTGCACCTGCACGAACTGCCGCTGGATGTCCTGCTGGAAGCAGGTGAAGATCAGGCCCACGTCGAGGTCCCCGACTTGGTCGAGCCCGCGGTCATAGTTCCACGCTCGTCGCAAGATGCGCTGGTTGGCCGTCTGCGCCGTCCGCGGGTTCGCAAGGCGGATGTGCGCGGTCAGCGGGATCACGTCGCCTTCTGGGTCGGTCGCGTAGTCAGGCGTGGCGTAGATTCCGTCGGCGTCGAGCGGATAGCCGGAGTCGCGGTACCGGCCGAACATGAGCTGCTGCTCGTAGACGTCTACGCGGTCCCAGAACTCGACAAACATCCTGATCAGGCGGACCACGATATAGCTGCCGCCGGCCGTCCATGACGGCTCGCCCTGAGCGCCCGGCCGGACCCAGACCAGCTCGTTCATCTGCGCCGCGCTCGTCACGGACGGGTTCGCGATGCCGTCCATGAACCCGAGCTGGTTGCGCGGCACGGTGCCGGGCGGCCGGGCTGGGCTGGAGAACCCGTGGATACGCCAGTTCGCCTGCATGCCGCCGCGCGTGTTCTTCGCGATGTCGCGCAGCGCGTGCAGCACCACGTCCTCGTTGCCTGCGGTGAGCTGCAGGATCAGGTCTCCACCGCACTGAGCGGGGTCGAGGTTGTCATTGGGGAACGACGTCATCTGCGTCAGGTGGGCCGGCAGCTGCGAAGCCAGCCCGTACCGGTCGTCAAACAGAGTCGACCCGACGCCGAACGTGACCGTGAGGCCGTCAGGGACCACCGTCGGGCCGAGGGTTCCGGAGTCCGTCGACGGCCCGGCGATGCCGGCCGGGGGCGGCATGCCGCCCGCGGTCAGGAACCTGGCGCGGTCGGTGACCGTCTGGAACAGTTCGATCAGCTCGGCCCGGCTCTCCGCCGTCGCGCTGAACGAGATGACCGCGGTGGCGGCCTTCGGTGTCGGCAGGATCCCGGCCTGGTGCTTGCCGTGGAACGGCACCGCGGGCAGCCGCCCCTCCAGCTCGGCCAGGTTCGCTGCGGCCGCCGGGTCGATGCCGGTGCCCGAGCCCCGCAGTGCGTACCCACCCGCCGCGCCGGCGATGCCGCCGACCACCACACCGCCCGCGACTCCGCCCGCAACGCCGCCGGCCATGCCGCGCAGGAACGACCGCCTCCCCACGCCCGGCTGCTCGGCCGACATAGCGGCGTCGCCAGGCTTGGCCGGCTCGCCAGGCTTCCCGGCCCCGGCCGGTTCGGCGGGCTTGGCGGGCTTGGCGGGCTTGGCGGGCTTGGCGGGCTCGGCCACGTTACCGCCCTCAGCGGACTCAGCAGACTCAGAACTCATGCGCCATATTCCTCGGCTCGGCGATCGACGCGATAGGAGCGAGCTCCTGTAGCACCTGGCCGCACGCCGCGTCTATCTCTTCATGAGTGAGCGTGGGCAGGGCGGACACGGAAACCCACCATCCGTCGGGAAGACGCTCTTTCTGTACGAGCGACTGCAGGAGGTCCAGCCCCGAGTAGACCTCGGGCAGCTGCGGGTAACGCGGGGCCAGCAGCGGGTGCAGCAGGGACAGCAGGTAGCGAGTGCCCTGGATGTTGGCGAGCACGGTGGCGAGGGTGGTGCCGCTGCCGTAGTCGTCGTGGCCGGTGAGCTGGAACTCCAGCGCGTTCTCCAGGATCTCGTGGGTGCGCAGGCCGATATCGAGCAGCGGGATCTGCTGCCCTGGCCACCAGGCAAGAAGCTGGTGCACGTTCGTGTTCAGCGTGCTCGCGACTGACGTAAGCTCACGCACCGACTGGCCGTGCCACAGGCCGTACTCCAGGCGGTAGAAGCCGGTCCATTGCGGGCTGTTGACACCAACGGCGTCCGCCCGGCCGTCGATCTCGGTGTCGTAGTTGCCGAACGCGTCGTACGCCGCTCCGAGCGTCTCGTATTGCAGATGGGCGGTGAGCCAGTCGCGCTTGGCCGCCGTCAGGTCGCCGCTGCCCACCACGGCGGCCAGCGTGGTGGTCTCCCTGGCGAGCACCTGCAGCCCGGTCTCGGTGTACTGCGCGTACTCCTTGGCCAGCGGATAGAGATCGTTGTAGGTGATGGGGAGTATGGCGGGCTGACCGGCCTTATGGCCGCTGACGGTGACCGTGGGGCCGGTGATGGGGTCGAAGTCCTCCACCTCGCACAGGAACGCGTACTTGCCCGACCCGACGTCAAGGGACATTGGCGCCGTGGTGTCGGGTCCGATGTTCTGGAGCTCGTCGTAGACGGCGCCGTTGGCCGGGTCGATCAGGTCGACCTCGGCGCCGTCCTGCGCCTCGCTGGTGACCTCGAACGTGTGCCAGCCGGGTCTGGCCAGATGCCACGCACCGCCGCAAGAGCCATCGTTGAAAGTGATCGCCGTGGACGCGGCGGAAGTCGCAGCAGGGGAACTGCCGCAGGCTGTAACGGCCGCCACCAGCGCCGCACTGGCGGCAGCGGCGAGCAGGCGTCCGGTGCGCATGGCCATCCTGGGGGAACCTGATGCGGAACAAGCGGCCAGAAGCCAGCATAAGCGTGCCGAAATCCGCGGCTTGGCCCTTGGTGGTCTCTGGATTAAACGTTCACCCGGCCATAACTCCGTGTCTACCAGATGGCCTCCGCGTTCTTCGGCCCCGATAACCTGACGGCCGGTCGCGGGCAGCCGAGCGGCGTCCCGAGCGGCCCTTGAGCCAGCCCGCCTAGTCGGGTGACCGCCGGAACGCGGGCGAATTCACCGCCCACTGCGGATCCTCGCCGCGGGCAAAGCGGTTCAGGTTGGCCGCGAACACCTCGCTTGTCCGGCGGAACATCAGCCCGGTATGCCAGCCGACGTGCGGGGTGGCAAGCACGCGCGGATGGCGGACAAGCGCGCCGTCGGGATCGACGGGCTCGCGCGCGAAAACGTCGAGCCCCGCCCCGGCCACCCGGCCGCTATCGAGCGCCGCGAGCAAGGCCGACTCGTCGACCAGGCCGCCCCTGGCAACGTTGACGAACAGTACGCCCGGCTTCATCGCGGCGAACTCGGCTGCCGAGAAGAGCCCCTCGTTCCCGCCGTGCAGCATCGCACAGCACACCACGGCATCGGCCTGCCCGAGCAGCTCGTGCAGCCGGCCGGGGCCCGCTACCTCGGCTATCTCAGCGGGCGCCGGCTTGTCCGGGTGCTCCCTGACCGCCAGCAGCCGCGGCCCGAACGGGGCCAGGCGCCTCGCGACCGCGGTGCCGATCGCGCCGAGCCCGACGATCACGACGGTGGCATCTACCAGCGACCGGCCCGCCGGCCGGTGAGTCCACGACCCGGTCGCCAGCGCCGCACGGGACTCGTCAAGCCGCCGGGCCAGCGCGAGCAGGTGCAGCAGCGCCAGTTCGGCCACGCTGTCGGCGTTGCCGCCGAGGTCGCCGGGCACGCGGGCCACCCACACGCCGAGCTCAGTGGCGGCCGCCACGTCGACGCGATCCAGCCCGACCCCGAACTGGTGAACGAGCCCGAACTCGCCCGCGGCCAGGATGTCCGCTCCGATCTTGGTACCGAGCGGGCAGATGGCGGTGACGCCGTCCAGGCTTTCTGCCAGCCGGTCAGGCGGACAGGCAGCGATCTCCCATCCCGGCAACAGCGATCCGAGAATCTCCGCGGGCACGCCGTCGCCGAGCCGCTCCCTGGCGAACAGCAGCCTCACGCCAGCGCCGCGACCAGCTCGTCGATCGGCTTGCGGCGGCCGGTGTAGAACGGGATCTCTACCCTGGTGTGACGCCGGGCCCGCGCGCCGCGCAGGTGGCGCATCAGGTCGACGATCCGGTGCAGCTCGTCGGCCTCGAAGGCCAGGATCCACTCGTAGTCGTTGAGCGAGAAGCACGCGACCGTGTTGGCCCGGACGTCGGGGTACTCGCGGGCCATCATGCCGTGCTCGGCCAGCAGCTCACGGCGCTCGGGGTCGTCGAGCAGATACCACTCGTAGGACCGGACGAACGGGTACACGCTGACGTAGTTCTTCGGCTCCTCCCCGGCGAGAAACGCGGGGATGTGGCTCTTGTTGAACTCGGCCGGGCGGTGCAGCGCCATCACCGACCAGACCGGCTCGCTCGCCTGGCCGAGCCTGGTCCGGCGGAACCTGGCGTACATCTCCTGCAGGTCGTCGGCGGTCGGCGCGACCCACCAGAACATGTAGTCCGCGTCGGCCCGCAGGCCCTGCACGTCGTAACAGCCGCGGGTCACGACGCCCTTGCCGGCCGCCTGCTGGCACAGCTCGGACACCTCGGCTGCCAGGCTCGCCCGCCCGCCGGCGCCGGCCGCGGCCTGGTCGATGGCCGCCGGGCCGGCCACCCGGAAGACCGACCACATCACGTACCTGATGAGCTCGTTCAGCTCCCGCGCCTTGGGATGGCTTGCGGCCCGCGACTCCTCGTTCCCTGCCATGCACTCATGTCTACCAGAGAGTTTTATGGGGGGAACGAGGGGTTGCCGGGCAAACTGTCGGTCCTCAGCCGGCCTGGTCCGCGGCCGGCACGCGCGCGATGGCCTCGATCTCCACCAGCTGGCCGGTGTAGCCAAGGACGCTCACTCCGAGCAGGGTCGACGGCGGCTCGTGGTCGGCAAAGTCGGCGTGGACCACGTCCCAGACCGCGCCGAGATCGGCCTGGTTGGCCGAGACGACGTAGATCGTGGTCTTGACCACGTCGGCGAGGCCCGCGCCGGCCGCCGCCAGCGCCGTGACCAGGTTGGCCACCGTCTGGCGGGCCTGCGCCGCGTAGTCGGCCCCGCCCACCACCTGGCCGGTCTCGTCGATCGGGCAGGCGCCGGCGGCGAACACCAGGCTGCCGGGCGCAGCGATCGCGGCATAGGCGTAACCGGCCTGCTGATACAGGCCGTCGGCCCCGACGAAGTGCGCAGGCATGCGAGGGATACTGGCAGTCCGCGGCCCGCGCCGGCAACCCAATTCCGCTGCCTGCGTCACGTGCCCGCGGCCGCCGTCCCGACCTGGTCCAGGACCGGGTTGATGATCTCGTCGGCCAGCCACCGGGCGGCGTTGTCCGGCGCGGGCGGCCTGATGCCGAAGACGATGTGCCGGAAGCCGGCGTCGATCAGCTCTCTGGTCGTGGCCCGCACCGCGGCCGGGTCGTCGGCGGTGATCACCAACTGCGCCGAGCGGGTGATGGTAGCCGGATCCCGGCCGAGGTCGGCGCAGTGCCGGTCGAGCACCCGGCTGCGCCCGATCAGGAAATCCAGGCTGGCGTGCGGCGGACCGGGGATGTTCCAGATGTCGGCCTGCTCGGCGACGACCCGCAGCAGCCTGGTCCCCGATCCCCCGACGAGCACCGGCGGCCCTGGCCGCTGCACCGGCTTGGGCTGGTTGATCGTCCCGGACAACGTGTAGTGCGTGCCCGCGAAGTCGAACACGTCCTCGGTGAACATGCGGCGGATGATCGTGATCGCCTCGGCCAGCCGGGCGACGCCCTCGCCGGGCGGCACCAGAGTCAGTCCGTAGGCCGCGTACTCGTCCTGGCCGTTGTTCTGCGCCGGGCCAACCTGCGGCGCTGAGGCGCGACGGGTGCCGCCGACGCCGAGGCCCAGCACCAGGCGACCGCCGGAGATGACGTCCAGAGTCGTGGCCATCTTGCCAAGCACCGCCGGCTGGCGAATGCGGTTGTTGGTGACCAGCAGGCCCAGGCGCAGCCGGCGGGTCTGGGCGGCCAGCGCCGACAGCAGCGTCCAGCCCTCGAAGATGTTGCCGTCCTTGGATCCGGTCAGCGGCAGCATGTGGTCCCACAGCCAGGCGTGCTCGATCTCCGGCACGTCGTCGGCTTGCAGCCAGGCCTGCCGGATCTGCTCGTAGGTGGTGTGCATGGGCGTTGTCTTCAGGCCGAATGTCACCGGCCGGGCGTCCGTCATGGACGTACCTCCCGTCAGCAGCTCGCTCATATCGTCAGTCTAACCGATTATCAGTATAACTGAGTATCAGGACGGCCCTGTAGATTGGCAGCCATGACTGACCGGCTACCGGACCCGCTCGCCCGCCGGCTCGGCTACCTGCTCAAGCACGCCCAGCAACGGCTGGTGCAGGCGGCGGCGCCGGCAATGGCGCCGTTCGGGATCGACGGTCGCGAACTGGCGGTGCTGACCGTGCTCGGTGCCGACGTCCCGCTCTCGCAGCACGAGGCGGCCGGGCAGCTCGGAATCGACCGGACCACGATGGTGGCGCACGTCGACGCCCTCGAGGACAAGGGCCTGGTCGAGCGTCGCCGCAGCCCGCATGACCGGCGCAAGAACATCGTCGAGCTGACGCCGGCCGGGCAGAAGTGCCTGCGCGAGGCCGGGCAGGCACGCGACGAGGTTGAGCGCGACTTTCTCGCACCGCTCGGCGCCGACGGCGCCGCGGAGTTCGTCCGTGCGCTGCAAGTACTGGTGGCCACGCCGCCCCAACCGGATCAGCCGGCGACTGCGGCCGGGTCGATCAGTCCCCGGTCCCGCGCAGCGCGCTGATCGCAGGCCCGTACAGCAGCCGCTTGTGCTCGGCCACGGTCCGCCGCTCCTTGCCGGCCAGGTCAGCCGCGAGCCCGATGGCCTGCGGCACAACCTCGTCCTCGGCCGCTATCTGGTGCGCGATGCCCGCGGCCAGTGCGTCCGGGCCGCCATAGCGGCGCCCGGTCACGACCGCCTCCTGAACCGAGCGGGCAGGAAGCTTGCACGTCAGCACGCTGAAGAATTCTGGCGTCAGCGGCAGGCCGAGGTCCGCCTCTGGCATGCACCAGAAGCCGCGGTCCGCGCGCATGACGACGAAGTCGTGCGCGACCGCCAGTAGCGCTCCCGCCCCGAACGCGTGGCCGTTGACGGCCGCCACCGTGATCGCCGGGAGCGCCAGCACCCGGCCGAGTACCCCATAGATGGCGCGCAGGCGGGCGTCGGCTTGGCCGGGGACCGTGGCCAGCCAGTCCAGGTCCATCCCGTTGCTGTAGAACTTGCCGTCGCCGGTGGTCACCAGGGCGCGCGGGCCTTCTGCTACCTCGAACCGGTCCAGCGCCGCGTTGACGGCATCGAGCCACTCCTGGTTGAAGGCGTTCTCGCCGGCCCGCATCCGCAGCACCCAGACGGTTCCCTCGAAGTCGAGCTCGATCATCGGGCCTCCCTCCGCCCTGCGGCGGCCGGCGCGCGGGTATCGAGGTAAGCCAGTACCTGGTCGACCGCGAGCCGGGCCGACGCGATGCACGCGGGGATGCCGACGCCGTCGTAGGCCGCGCCGCAGACGGCCACGCCCGGCAGCAGGCTGACGCCCGCCCGGATCCGGGCGACGCGGTCCAGGTGGCCCACGCTGTACTGGGGCAGTCCGCCGCCCCATCGCGTCACGCGGACATCGACGGCCTCGCCGCGCACTCCGGTGGCGGCGGCCAGGTCAGCTGCCGCCAGCGCGGCGAGTTCGCCGTCGTCACGCTGCAGTATCGCTTCCTCGCCCAGCCGGCCGACCGAGCACCTGACGATATGCAGGCCGGGGCTGGTCTGCCGCAAGTGCGGCCACTTGTTCGTGCTGTAGGTCACGGCCTTCAGCGTCCGGCCGTCCACGGCCGGCACGAGGAACCCGCTGCCCGCGGGCGGCTGCTCGAAAGCCGACTCCTGATAGGCGAGCGTGACGATCGCCATGCTGGCGTACTTGATCTCGGCGAGCGCCGTCGCGGCCGCTTCGCCGCCCGCGACCTGCGCGACCAGCCTGCTCGCCGGGCGCGCGGGCACGGCCAGGATGACCGCGTCGGCGTGGAGCGCCTCGGGCGCGTGGGCCGAGCCCACGGTCAGCCGCCATCCGCCCGGCGTCCGTGCTAGCTCCCGCACCATCGCGCTCGTCCTGACGGTCGCGCCCGAGCGCGCGGCCAGCGCGGCTGGCAGGCTGCCGAGCCCGCCGGTCAGGGTGGTGAATACCGGGGTCTCGGCGCGCGCTTGTGCCCCTCCGGCGGGCGGCAGCAGCGATGCTGCCGCGTCGACCAGCGAGGTCCGCGCGCGGGCCGCCTGGGCCAGGGCCGGCAGGGTCGTATCGAACGACAGGTCCTCGCACCTGCCCGCGTACACACCGCCGAGTAGCGGCTCGACCAGGCGGTCTACCACCTCCGCGCCGAGTCGGCCGCCGACCCGGCTCGTCACCGACTGATCTCCCGCGAGCGCATCGGCCGGCCGGGTGAGGTCCTCCTGAGCCCGCCCCAGCCCCTCCGCCGACACGATCCCGGTGGCCGCCAGCTCGCCCAGGTCGGCGGGCACGCCCATGAACTGGCGCCGCGGCAGGGATCTGATCTGACCACGAGTCCAGATCCCGGCCGAGGTCGTGCCGGGCACGACCAGCCCGGCCGACAGGCCGATGGCATCGATCAGGCCGGTGCCCTCAGGGCGACGGGCCAGCAGCGCCTCGGCGCCGGCATCGACCTGGCTGCCGCCGACCTCAGAAACGTCCAGCTTCCCGCCGAGCCTGGGTGAGCCCTCTAGCACGATCACCGCGACGCCCGCGTCCCTGAGCAGGAAGGCGGCGGCCAGGCCCGACACTCCGCCGCCGACAACTGCCACCACGGGCTGGCCGGGCCGACCGGCGCGCGGCGGCGGCGCCGTCATCTGCCGGTCCCGGCCGGGACCTGCGACCCGCCGACTTCTTCGGCCGCGTAACCGGTGAACGTTCCCGGCCATACGGAGCCTTCGAGATGAACGTGCAGCTCGGTGTTCGGAAATGTCACGGTACCGATTATCGCGGCAGCCAGGAACCGGTCGTCGGGCCGGCGCGTCCGAGCAGCATGACGAGGATCACATTCAGCCGCGGCACCGCCGTGACCGGCCCAGTCATCCTGGCCAGCACAGCCGTGCTCGCCGGTTGCCTGCTCCTGAGCGCCTGCGGTGCGGCCAGCCCGTCAAACACCGCCGCTTCCGCGCCAGCCGCCTCGAGGGCGGGGCACGGGGGGTCGGAGTTCGGACCGGCCAACACAGCGCCGGGCAGCCCGGCGAGCCGGTCGGTAGCGGCCAGGCTCGCGCCGGGCAGCGAGGACATCATCTATACCGCCAGCCTGACCATCCGATCGGCGAACGCGATGGCGACAGCGAACAGGGTCATCGCTATCGTCTCGGCCGCAGGCGGCTATACCTCCAGCGAGCACGCGGTCGCCGGCCGATCTGGCGGGACGGTGAGCCTGCAGGTGAAAGTTCCGGTTTCCGCCTATGCCGCCGTCCTCGCCGAGTTGTCCTCACCCGCGCTGGGCACGCAGGTCGCGCTGACGCAGCAGGCCACGGACGCGACCCAGGAGGTGGCCGACGTCACCAGCCTCGTGAGCTCGCAGCAGGCCGCGATCACGGCATTGCAGGGACTACTGCGCCGGGCTGGAAGCATCTCCGCGCTGCTCCAGGTCCAGCAGCAGATCAGCAGCGATGAGTCGGCGCTGGAGTCGCTGCAGGCGCAGCAGCGGGCCCTGGATCGCGAGACCAGCTACGCGACGATCACGATGACGCTCCTGAGCCCGAGCCATCGCGCTCCGGTGCGCAAGCATCCGGCCAGCCATGGTTTCCTGGCCGGCCTGGCGGCCGGCTGGCGGGCCCTGCGGCATGCACTCGGCTGGCTGCTGACCGCACTGGGTGCGGTGCTGCCGTTCCTGATCGTCGTCGCGATCGTCGCGGGAGTCGGCTACGCCGGCCGGCGCAGGTTCGCCCGGCGCGGCGCCGGGCCGACAGCCGCCGGTTAGCGGAAGGCGCGGATCGTCAGCTGCGGATCGGATCATGGGCCGCTGCGTGCCCGGCGATCGCGTCGCCGTCGACCGCGCCGCTGACCGGGATCTCCGCGATGAGCTCGAACCGGCCGTCGGCTCGCCGGCTGGCTAGCCGCCCGCCCGCGGCCTGCGCGCGGTCGGTCAGGTTGGCCAGGCCACTGCCCCCGCCCGCGCCCTGCCCGCCCCGGCCGTCGGCGCGCCCAGGCTGACTGGTCACGCCGTCGTTGGAGATGGCGAGTCGCACGGTACTGTCAGCCGTCGTTATCTCGATCACGCACGACGCGGCGGCGCTGTGGCGCAGGATGTTGGTGACCGCCTCCCGCAGCACCGGCGCCAGCACGTCACCCGCCGCGGCCGGCAGTTCGCCGGCCGGAATGCTGCTGTGGACCTGCACCCCGGCCGAGGCGAGGACATCCCGCGCGGCCGCGACCTCGCTGGCCAGCGACAGCTGCCGGCCCTCGCCCGTTACCAGCGTGACGTCCGCCCTGGCGGCGGCGCAGGCGCGGCTCATTTCCTCGAGCTCGGCTGCCGCTCTGGCGTCGTCGCGGCCGATCAGCTTCCTGACCAGATCGGTCTTGAGCGCGAGGGCGGACAGGCTCAGCCCGAGCAGGTCGTGCACGTCCCTGGTGACCCGCAGCCGTTCCCTGACCGCCGCCATCCGGTCCAGCTGGCGGCGCAGCGTCTCTAGCTGGCCGGCGACTCCGGCCAGCCGGGACAGCCCGTACACCAGGAGCCCAACTCCGGCGACTGTCCCAGCCTCGTAGAGAACCCAGAAGGCGCTTCTGTCGCTCGCCGGCACGCCGTGCAGCGGGACGGTCGCGTACAGCGCCGACCAGCTGACCACCACCGCCAGATACCCCGCCCACCGCCGCCAGCCGGGCACAAGCAGCAGGACCGAGCCGGCCAAGAACGGCGTGAGGACCACCAGCCCGCTGACGGAAGGCAGGAACACCGCATAGGCCAGCACCGCCTGCAGCCCCAGCGTCAGCGGCCACACCCGTGGACTGCCCTGGGATCGCGCCGCGAGCGAGTGATACAGCTGCAGTACGACCGCCACCGTCAGGCCGATGGCTACCAGCGCGACTGCGCGTACACCGTCATGGCCGATGATGTCGTTGTCGAGCGACTGCACCGCGTAGGCGCACAGCTCCACCACCAGAACCGCCTGCGCCAGCCGCGCGGCGATGACTGCCCCCGCGCCGGTCACGGCCAGCTCAGGCGAGGACGCCCCGCGCCTGGCGAGCGTCACGGCCCGTACCCGTTCCACCGCTTCCCTCGCGGTGGACCCGGCCGCCTCCATCTGAGCTCGCGCGCCTCCCGGATCGTCAGGCAGGGCCTGCCGGGCGGCCGCGGTCATCGCCGCAACCGCGGCGAGCCCCCTGCCGACTGCCGACTGCAGGTCCTGCGCGGCTTTGAGCCGCTCAGCCGCGACGGCAAGCCCCTCGGCGCCGTTTCTGGCCTCCTGGAGCTGCCCGACGAGCTGCGCCAGCCGGACCATGCCGAAGAACGCCAGCGCGTCGTCGACGAAGACCAAGATCACCGCGACGGTCTCGTACCATGCGGGATTGCCAGACGGCAGGCCGACGAGGGTGATCCGCACTAAGACGTCGGATATCAGCAGTGCCCCGGCTGCCAGCCAGGACACCGGCCCGGCGACCATCAGCAAGACCAGGCCGGCCAGCAGGCCGCCGATGCCGGCCACCCAGCGGCCGCCGAAGATCGCGAACGGAGCCCAGGTCAGCACCCCCTGAACCATCAGCACCGGCCAGCGGTAGTGAGCCAGCGCCACCCGCGGGCCGGGGAATGCGCACAGCAGCGGCAGAACGAACAGAGCCACGACGAACGGCACCTGCGCGACCGGGCCGGTTGCCGCCGCGTAGGCCGCCTTCAGCACCATCAGCAGGCACAAGACCGCGACGGCCAGCAGACTGGCCAGGCGAGACGCGTCACCCGCCCGACCGGTAGCCCCCACTGTGATTGGCATCACATTGGCAACCTTATGGGTCGCATCGGCACGACGTGCAAGGCAACCGCCTGGATGCCGACGGCGGCAGCCGACGCAGGTAACCCGGTCAGGACGACGGGACCGGCGCGGCGTGCACCAGCTCGGTGAGCCGGGCCAGCACATCCGGGTCGGTCTGCGGCAGCACGCCGTGCCCCAGGTTGAAGATGTGCCCCTCGCCGGTCCGGCCCCGTTCCAGCACTTCGAGCGTCCGCGGCTCGATTACCTCCCAGGGCGCGAGCAGAATCGCGGGATCGAGGTTGCCCTGCAGGGCCTTGCCCGGCTCCACCCGCCTGGCCGCCTCGTCCAGCGACACCCGCCAGTCCACGCCGACCACGTCCGCCCCGGCCTCGCCCATGACCCCGAGCAGCTCCCCGGTGCCGACCCCGAAGTGGATGCGGGGGACGCCGGCACCGGCCATGGCCTCGAAGATCCGCTTGCTGTGCGGGAGCACGGCCCGGCGGTAATCCTCCAGGCTGAGCGTGCCGACCCAGGAGTCGAACACCTGCACCGCGCTGGCTCCCGCCGCGGCCTGCACCTGGAGGAAGCCGATGGTGATGTCGGCCAGCCTGGTCATCAGCTCGTGCCAGGCCTGGGGCTCGGAGTACATGAGCGACTTGGTCGCCTCAAAGTTCTTCGAGGGGCCGCCATCGACCAGGTAGCTGGCCAGGGTGAAGGGGCCGCCGGCGAAGCCGATGAGCGGCGTGCCGCCGAGCTCGGCGGTCAGGTTCCGTACCGCTTCGGTCACGTACGGCACGTCGCCCGGCTCCAGCATTCGCAGCTGGGTCAGGTCGTGTGCCGACCTGATCGGCTTGTCCACGACCGGGCCGATGCCCGGCTTGATCTCGACGCCCACGCCGATGGCCCGCAGCGGCACCACGATGTCGCTGAAGAGGATCGCGGCGTCGACGTGGTAGCGCCGGACCGGCTGGAGCGTGATCTCGGCTATCAGGTCCGGGGTCGAGCAGGCATCGAGTATCGCCATCCCGGCGCGGAGCGCACGGTACTCGGGCAGAGACCGGCCGGCCTGGCGCATGTACCAGACCGGGGTGTACGGCACCGGCTGGCGTCGGCAGGCCCGCAGGAACGGGGAATCGGCGGCTGGCAGGGTCACAGGCAAGATGATCCCACAGTGCCCGGCCGGTTCGGCCGCGGGCGCGGCGCGACCAGCACCGGGGCGGTGGCAGGTCCACGCCAAAAGCCATGACACGCCGTCGCGGGTCCGCAGCTTGCGAGCGCAAGCGTGTCAGCATCTTTTGGAGAGCCGAGAGCTAGGAGGTTCCAGATGACCGAGATCATCCGGCACTGCCCTGACTGCGGCTGGGACCGTCCGTTCGCGCAGTATCACGCCGCTCCTGGCCGCTGCCCCGACGTCGCCAACGGGTACTGCCCCGAGTGGTTCTGCCTGATCTGCGGTACGACCCTGATGCTGGGCGGCGCGCTTGCCTCGCTGGAGCGGCAGCCCGAGCCGGCCGTTGCCCGCGCCCGGGTGGCATGACGGTACAGCGCCCGTGCCGCGCGCCCAGACGCTGAGACCAGCCGGGCGGACCGTGAGTTCCGACAGCGGCGGCCAGGAGTTCCGCCGGGCGGTGGCGGACCTGCAGGAGGCGCTGGCCACCCAAGGCGAGGCAAGGCCCGAGCTCAGCTTCGAGCGCGAGCCGCCGCCCCGTCGGCTGGCTCCGTTCGCGAGCGCGGTCGCGGCGACCGTCGCAGGCCTACTGCCGGCCGACGACGATGCTGAAGACGGCGACATCGCCGGCGGCCGGTTCGTGTTGCTGTTCGACCCGGCCGGCCAGCCCGGCTGGGACGGCCGGTACCGGGTCATCGCCTACGTGCGCGCCGAACTCGAACCCGAGATGGCCGCCGACCCGCTGATCAACGCGGTCGGCTGGAGCTGGCTCACCGAGGCGCTCGATACTTGCGTGACCGGGTACCGGAACGTCAGCGGGACCGTGACGACGGTAGTGACGCAGGGCTTTGGCGGCAAGCAAGATGAGCCTATGTCCACCGGGTTCGAGTTGCGCGCCTCATGGTCTCCCCTCACCGATACGAGCGGGGGCACCGAACTCGCCGGCCACCTGGCGGCCTGGTGCTCCGTCATCTGCGCAGCGGCTGGCCTGCCGCCGCCGTCGCCCGGAGTGGCCGCGCTGCGGCCGCCGCGCCGCCGGAGGCGGCAGTGAGCGGGGCGGACCGGGCCCGCAACGCCAACGTCCCCCACCCCGATGCGGCAGAACCCGATTCGGCCCAGCCCGATGCAGCACAGCCCGATGCAGCACAGCCCGATGCGGCACAGCTCGATTTGGCCCAGTCCGATGCGGCACAGCCTGAGCGGACCGTCGAGCCGCTCCTGGAGCCCCGCGATGGGCTCCCGCCGCTGGTCGACAGCGCCGAGGCCTTGCGGACGGCGACCGAGGCACTCGCCAAGGGAACGGGACCGGTCGCGGTGGATGCCGAGCGTGCCTCGGGCTTCCGCTACGGCCATCGCGCGTTCCTGGTCCAGTTCCGGCGGGCGGGCGCGGGCACGGTGCTGATCGACCCGGTTGCCTGCACCGACCTGTCCGGCATTGATGCCGCCCTGGCCGACACCGAGGCGGTACTGCATGCCGCATCGCAGGACCTGCCGTGTCTGACCGAGCTCGGGTACCGGCCGCGGCAGCTGTTCGACACCGAGGTAGCCGGACGGCTGCTCGGGTATCCGCGGGTCGGCCTGGCCACGCTGGTCGAGACGACGCTGGGCCTCGGCCTGGAGAAGAGCCACTCTGCGGCCGACTGGTCCACGCGGCCGCTTCCGGAAGAGTGGCTGCGGTATGCGGCCCTTGACGTAGAGGTTCTGGTGGATCTGCGCGACGTGCTGGCCGCGCAGCTCGGCGAGCAGGGGAAGCTGGAGTGGGCCAGGCAGGAGTTCGCCGCGGAGCTGTCGGCCGGGCCGCCGCCGCCGCGCGCCGATCCGTGGCGGCGCACGTCGGGAATTCACCGCGTCCGCAGCCGCCGCAGCCTGGCCGTGGTCAGGGAACTCTGGCTCGAGCGAGACAAGATCGCGCGGCGCCGGGACGTGTCACCGACCAAGGTGCTGTCCGATGCGGCCATCATCGAGGCGGCCAGAGTGATGCCGAGCGGGGCCGATCAGCTCGCCGCGATCGCCGGCTTCACCAGCCGCGGCGCTCGCCGGCACCTGCCGGAGTGGCTGCGGGCCATCAGCCGGGCCCGAGCCCAGCCCGACCGTGCCCTTCCCGCCGCATCGGCGCCGGCGGGTGACGGACCGCCGCCGGCCCACCGATGGCAAGAGCGCGACCCGGAGGCGTTCAGGCGGCTGACCGCCGTCCGCGCGGTCGTGGCCGCCCTCGCCGACGAGCACAGCCTCCCGGTCGAGAACCTGCTGCAGCCCGACGCCGTCCGCCGCCTATCGTGGCAGCCGCCGCTGGACGTCAGCGCTACTTCGGTCGCGGGTGAGCTGACCGGCTACGGGGCCAGGCCCTGGCAGGTCGAGCTCACGGCCATGCCGATCGCCAAGGCGCTGCTGCGCATCGAGGAAAAGGGCGACGAGTAGGACCTGTCAGACCCGAGCCGTCAGGCCGTTCGCCTTAGGTGCGCGAGATCGCACG
This sequence comes from Streptosporangiaceae bacterium, assembly GCA_030041135.1. Classification (GTDB taxonomy): domain Bacteria; phylum Actinomycetota; class Actinomycetes; order Streptosporangiales; family Streptosporangiaceae; genus JAJYUU01. The sequence goes on from JASHOL010000187.1 coordinate 30,328, forward strand.
GCGCGCAGGACCCCGGCTCCGGCTGGCCCGAACATGGCAGCAACGTGTCGGTCTCCGGGTAGTCGGGGTAGACATTCAGCAAGACCTCGCAGTCGCAGCAGCATGCGCCGAGCCGCTGCAGCTTGCGGACGAGGCCGCCGGCGCGCGGCGCACGGACATCCCGCCACCTGATCGTCCACCGGTGCGTACCGTCACAGCCGAACTCGTAGATCATCCGGAGCAGGTAGCACCGTAAGCACTCTTGCTCGCCCGGCTCGGTGAGCAGGCCGGACAGTTCTATCAGCTCGGCCTCGATGGCACTCGCGATGTTGTCGTCCGACATTTCGCATCACCCCTTCTTGCGCCTTCTTGCGCCTTCTTGCGCGGCCGGCTGACCTGAGCAACACAGCCGTTCTATCGCCGGCTGCCGACAGTTCCCGAGTGCCGCCGGACGCGCGCGGCCTAACGCGGGTGCCGGTCTGGGGGCTGCCAACGCTAGCGGCCGGAGTACGCAATACAGGGGCGAGGACGTTAGGAAGGAGGACGCGTGGAGCTAACTGACGGCGAGGCAGTGGCGGCGTCCCTGGCTGGTCAGCCAGAAGAGTTCGCCGTGGTCGTCCGTCGGCACGGCCAGGCGGTCCACGGGTACCTGGTCCGCCGGTCGGACTGCCAGACGGCTGACGACTTGCTTGGAGAGGTATGGCTGCGCGCGTTTCGCTCGCGTCGCAGCTACATGCAGCACTGGCCTAATGCCCGGCCGTGGCTCTATGGGATCGCGAGGAATGTGCTACGGGCCCAGTGGCGGCGCAGCGTTCCTGGCCCTGACCGCCGCACCGACCCTGGCCATGATCCGTGGCCCGATGTCGATGCCCGCCTCGACGCCGCACGGCAGCGCCCGGCGCTCGAGGACGCGCTCCGGGCGCTGAACCCAAAGGACCGAGAGGTTCTACTGCTGGCCGCCTGGGAGAACCTGACCCCGGCCGAGATCGCTGTGAGCCTTGGCATCGCGCCAGGCACCGCACGCTGGCGCTTGCACCGGGCTCGCACGCAGTTCCGGCAGCGCTTCGATGAGATAACCCCCCGATCCGCACTTGCTTGTCCCAAGGAGGCCTGACCTATGGACGCACTCCAGTTGCTCGAAGAGGCGGGAGAGGTTCATCCCGCCGAGAAGGCCACGATCGACGCGGCAGTCGATCTGGTGCTGACCGCTGCCTCCAGGGAAAGTAGCCGGCCAGACTCGGCGCGGTCTGCCGTGTGGCACGGCTCCCGGCGCCGCCGGCGGGAGTTCGCCGTTGCTTTCACGGCCGTTGCCGCCCTCGGGGCGGCCGCCTTCCTCTTGGTATCCGCGCTGGGACCGGCCAGCCTTCGGCCCGGCGGTCACCTGGCCGCCAAACACCCGGCTAGGAGCCATACCGATAGCGGGCCTGGCGTCCAGCTGGCGGCCTGGACCGTCGCCCGGCAGGCCAACGGGAACATCCGGGTCACGTTCCGCGAAACGGCCGACGCGGCCGGGCTGCAGCGGACGCTGCGCGCGGACGGCGTCCCGGTTAACGTCACCTTCACTGGCCACCAGAACCAGGCCTGCAAGCCCTATCCGGCTCGCGACAACCAGGCCTTTAGTCCCTTCGGCTCTAGGACCGGCCCGCTGGAGCGGTTCGGTGCCAACCCGAAGGACGCCTACGAAACGCAGGACGCGCTAGTCATCGACCCTTCGGCGCTGCCGTCCGGGGCCGGGCTGCAAATCTGGACTTCGGGAAGCCCCGGAGCGGCAGGCGATTTCCAGCTGCAGATGAGCTTGGTGCAGACCAGCCCGCAGTGCACGGGCCGCTAGACCAAGGCTAGTGAGCAGACCGCCTGACCATGGGCCCCGCGACTTATCGCGGGGCCCATGGTCAGCTGACCGGATGCCGCGCAACGACTCTCTGAAATGCCGCGAACCCGGGCCGGCCGGCGACAATGAATGAGTGAGTGAACTCGGCTGGTCGTCACTGGACACGCCGGTGGGCCAGGTGTCTGTCGGCTGCAGCGCAGCCGGCGTTGCCCGGGTCCGCTTCGGCCCGCCCGCGGGCGGGCACTCCGCTGGGCCCGACCCGGATCCCGATGGCCTGCCGGCGCAGGCGCGGCGGCAGCTGGGCGAGTACTTCTCCGGCCACCGCCACGACTTCGACCTGCCGCTGGACTGGTCGGCCACCTCAGGCGCGCAGCGGCACGTGCTTGAGGTGCTGGCGGGCTGGGTCGGCTACGGGCAGACCACCAGCTACGGCGCGCTGGCCGGCCGGGCTGGCCTGGTGGCCGACGGGGACGCGGTGCCGGCTCGCGCCGTCGGCAAGATCATGGGGTCCAACCCGATCCCGGTGATCGTCCCCTGTCATCGGGTGCTGGCCAGCGACGGCCTTGGCGGATACAGCGGTGGCGCAGGCCTTGAGGTCAAGCGCTGGCTGCTGATCCTTGAGGGATCGTTGCCGCCGACCCTGGACTGGCAGCCAGCCGCGGCACTGCCCCTGCGGGGGGTACGGGGGGTCGTCCCCCCGGGCCAGCAGGAGACAACCGCGTAGCGGGTGCTGATAAGACGTCTTCCTCGTTGCCGTCGGGATGATGGCGTTCGGCCGCGACCAGCTCACCGCCGGCCCGGTGCAGCACCCAGAACTCGCTCTTGCGCAGCGGTGGTCCGGCCGGCACGTCTGCGCCCAGCTGCCTGCATGCTGCCTCAAGCAGCAGCGGCATGTTCTCCCGGTGGGCGCAGATCACCGTCGCCCGGCCGTCGGCCGCTGCGCTCGAGACGGCGCGGGCGGCATCATGCGCCAGCGTATCGGCGGCTGCCTGTTTCGCGGCTTTTTTTGGCCGATGAGCAAATACGGCGAGCGCATCCACCTGCTCTACCTCGGCCCCCTCGGACTCGGCGAACGGGCGCACGGTGGCCACGCACCGCTCTGTCGGCGAGCTGAGCACGCGCGCAGCGCCGAAGCAGCGCAGCAGCCGGGCTAGCATCTTGGCCTGCTGCTTCCCCCGCGCATCCAGCGGCCGCGAGTGATCGCCCTTTGGCCAGTCGGACTTGCTGCCCGCCGACGCGTGCCTGAGCAAGATCAGCGGCGCCGTCAGGCGCGGTCCCGCGCTGAAGGCCGAAAGGAGCAGGATGTCATGACCGTAGCTCAGCCTGCGGCCGGCCCCGCTGACCGGCACCCACTCCAGCTTGTCGACCTCGCTGTTCGGGACAAACGGCGCGCTGGCCCCGTCGACCAGGGCGGCCCAGTAGTCCACTCGCTTGGGCAGCCCTTCGACCAGGTACCTAACGGGCGGCAGATTGCGCCCAAGCGTGACCCGCAGGCCGGTCTCCTCCTCAACCTCGCGGACCGCGGCCAGTAGCACGTGCTCGCCTGGGGTTAGCTTGCCCTTGGCGAAGCCCCAGTCGTCGTACTTGGGGCGATGGATCAGCGCTACCTGGGCACCGCGTCCGGCCGGCCGCCACAGCACGGCCCCGGCGGCCAGGATCTCCCCAGCCGCTGTGTGATCAGCCATCGCCGCCCCGGCTGCGCGTCCTGATCAGCAGCTCCTGGATGTCGATGAGCGGCGCGCCCGACGAGTCCAGGTGATGCCTGGTCCAGGCGCCGTCGCCGGATAGCCACCATGACGCGGTGTTCGAGTCCATGGCCAGGCCAATTAGCTGTCGAAGCCCGGCCCGCTGCGACTCGTCCTCGACCAGGACCAGCAGCTCGACCCGGCGATCCAGATTCCGGTGCATCATGTCGGCGCTGCCGATCCACACCTCGCCGGGGGAGCCTTCGTTCCCCGCCCCGAAGGCGTAAATCCGGGAGTGCTCGAGGAAGCGGCCGACGACGCTGCGGACGCGAATGTTCTCCGACAGCCCGGGCACGCCCGGCCGGAGTGCGCATATCCCCCTGACCCACAGGTCGACAGGAACGCCTGCCTTGGACGCCCGGTAGAGGGCGTCGATGATCGCCTCGTCGATCAGCGAGTTGCACTTCATCTGGATCCGCGCGGGCGTACCGGCGCGCAGCAGGTCGACCTGGCCCTCAATACGCTGGAGCAGGCCCGACCGTACGCCTGCCGGGGCGACCAGGAGCCTGCGGTAATCGGTCCGGCGGCTCAGCCCGGTCAGGTGATTGAACAGGTCGGTGATGTCCTCACCGACGGTCCGGTCGGCGGTCATCAGGCCGAAGTCCTCATACAGCCGCGCGGTCTTCGGGTGGTAGTTGCCGGTGCCGATGTGGCAGAACCGGCGCAGCGAGCCGTCTGGCTCCTCCCGCACGATCAGCGCCATCTTGCAGTGCGTCTTCAGCCCCCGGTACCCCCAGATGACGTGACAGCCCGCCTGCTCCAGCTTCTGCGCCCAGGCGATGTTGGCCCGCTCATCGCCGCGGGCCTTGATCTCGACCACGACGACGACTTGCTTGCCCGCCTCGGCCGCGTCAATGAGGGCGTCGACGATCTCGGAGTCGCCGCTGGTCCGGTACAGCGTCTGCTTGATCGCCAGGACCTGCGGGTCGGCCGCCGCCGAGACCAGCATTCGCTGCACGCTGGAAGTGAAGGAGTCGTACGGATGGTGCACGAGCACATCGCGCTCGGTCAGCACCTCGAGCGCGCTCCCGTCACCGACCTCGACCGGCAGGCCTGCCTCCGACGGCACGAACCTGGGGTACTTCAGGTGCCGGAAGTCCAGGTCGGCGATCGTGCCCATGCCGGCCAGGTCGAGCGGGCCCGGCAGCCGGTATACGGCCCTGGCATCGACGTCCAGCTCCGTGACCAGCCGGTCCAGGACGTCGTCGGAGATGGACTCCTCCACCTCCAGGCGGACTGCAGGCTCGAACCGGCGCCGCGTCAGCTCGCGTTCGAGTGACTTCAGCAGGTTCTCGGTCACGTCCTCGTCGATCTCCAGGTCGGTGATCCTGGTCACGCGGAACACGTGATGCTCGACGATGTCCAGGCCGACGAACAGCTCGCCCAGGTACGCGGAGATGACATCCTCGACCGGGACAAACCGGTTCTGCGAGACGGTCAGCAGGCGCGGCAGCAGCGGCGGCACCTTCACCCGCGCGAACGTGGTCTCGCCCGTCGCGGGATCCGCGATCGTTACGGCCAGGCTCAGCGTCAGCCCGGAGATGAATGGGAACGGGTGGGTCGGATCGACCGCGAGTGGCGTGAGTACCGGGTAGATCCGCTCCTTGAACAGGCGCTCGAGCTGCAGTTGCTCATCCTGCACGAGCTGCTTCCAGCGCAGGATCTCGATGCCCTCGGCCGAAAGTTCTGGCATCAGCTCGTCCGTGAAGCAACGGGCGGCGCGCGCGGACAGCTGCCGGGCGAAATCGAGCGCGTTCTCCAGTATCTGCTCGGTCGGCATCCCGGTGGCGTTCTCGACCGGCAGGCCGGTCGCCATCCGCCGGATCCGGCCGGCGATCCTGACCCCGAAGAACTCATCCATCCCGCCGGCGAAGATCGAGGAGAACCTGACCCGTTCGAGGAGGGGAACGTTCTTGTCCTCGGACAATTCGAGTACGCGCTGGCTGAACCGCAGCCAGCTATCTTCCCGGTCGAGGTACCGGCCGGAGGGCAGGTCCCCCGTGTCGCGTCCGAGCCCGGCGGCGGCCTCCCTCGTCGCCGCGCGTGATCTGGCCCTGGCCGCCGCCTGCTGGTGCTTCCTGGCTCGCTCAGCCGTGGCCTCCAGCTCACTTTCGGCAGCCGCCGCTCGACCGGAGGGCTTCGTTCGGCGGGGGGCGGGCTGGTCCATGTCCCTATTGTCTCCGTACACGGCGGCTGGCAAAGATGGAGGTCCAGCTAATCGCACCGGTGCATCCGGACGGTACCGTTGGCGCGAAATACCCCAAAAGTGCCCGCGACCCAGCGATCAAGCGGACGGAGATGGCATATGCGAATCGGCATGGCAGTCGTGGAGCGCGGTGGCACGGAAGCGCTGACCGGGATCGCCGACCAGTTGCGCCGCGGAGCCGACGACGGCTTCGCCTCGGCCTGGCTCTCGAACATATTCGGGCTTGAGGCACTGACCGCGCTGGCGGTGGCCGGCAGCCAGGTCCCAGGAATCGAGCTCGGCACGGCCGTGATCCCGACCTATCCCCGGCATCCGGCCGTGCTCGCCCAGCAGGCCCTTACCGCGGCGCTGGCGGTCGGTCCTGGCCGGCTCACGCTCGGCATCGGGCTGTCGCACCAGATCGTCATCGAGAGCATGTACGGGTACAGCTTCGACAAGCCGGCCCTGCACATGCGCGAGTACCTGGAGGTCCTGCTGCCGCTGCTAGACGGGACGCCGGTGAGCGTGGATGGCAGCTCGATCAGCGCGCACATCGGCCTGTCGACCCCGCGGGCGGCCAGGGTGCCTGTGCTGCTTGCCGCGATGGCACCGCGGATGCTCAGGCTCGCGGCCGAGCAGACCGACGGCACGGTGCTGTGGATGACTGGCCCGGCCACCGTCAGGGACTACATCGTCCCGACGATGACGGCGGCCGCTGCCGCGGTCGGCAAGAGTGCGCCCAGGGTCGTCTGCCAGTTGCCTGTCTGCGTGACGAGCGAACCCGATGCCGCGCGGGCGCAGGCCGCCGAGGACTTCGCGATCTACGGTCAGTTGCCGTCCTATCGCGCAATGCTGGACAAGGAAGGCGCAGCCGGGCCGGCTGAGGTGGCGATCGTTGGCGACGAGGACGCGGTGGCGACGCAGATCGCGGATCTGGCGGCGGCAGGCACGACCGACTTCGTCGCCGCCGAGTTCAGCAGGGACGCCGGCGATCGCCGGCGAACCCGCAGCCTGCTCAAGATGATCATCGCTGGCGGCTAGCGGCGGCTGGCTCAGGCGCTCGCGGGCGGGGTCAGCCGACCCGCTGGTGAACCGCGAGGTCGGACAGCAGGCCGGGCAGCAGGCGGTCCTCGGACACCATCCGGCCGGACCGCTGCATGACCTCAGACAGGCGCGGATCCCAGGGAGTCGGCTCGGGCTGGCCGCGCAGCGGCTCGCTGGCGGCGGACAACGCCGACTGGAACTCGCCGGCCGACATCTGCCACGGCTCGGCGTGCAGGTTCCGGATCGCCGTCGCGATGCTGCGCACGCCCGCCCAGCTGAAGTCGGCGTGCCAGTGCACGGCGGTCCCGCTGCTGGCCGCTGCCTGCAGCAGGCGGGTGCACGCCACCGAGGCCTCGCCCTCGGTGCAGACCAGTGCCGGGCAGCCGGCGCCCAGTTCGTCGGCCGCGGCCCGGACGAGCGCCGAACTGGCGCAGACGTAGATGTCGAGCGCCCACGGCAGCACCGGGTACTTGATGAGCTGGCCCAGCGTCAGCCGGAACGGCTGTCCCTCGTCAGCGGCCTCGGTGAGCCAGCGGCCGACGGGCTGGCCGCCGGCCCGCACGTTCAGCACGAGCACCTGGCTGGCGAGGTCATCGGCGACCATCCCGGCCGCGCTCCATAGCGCCTGCGCTGCCTCCCGGCCCACCGGGGGCTGGACGCCCTCACGGATGGCCAGCGCGCGCAAGACGAGACCGGCCAGCGGTCCGTCGGTTAGCGCGCGCTCGTCATCGGTGACTTCAGCCGCGAGCGAGGACAGCACGGGATCGGACGGCTCGGCGTCGGTCGGCAGGTGCTCGAGCACGACCGCGGCCTGGCCGAGCAGGTCAGCATGGCCCTGCTTGATCAGCTTGGTGGCTGTGCCGTCGCGGCGGATGACGTCCACCCATTCCCGGTACCAGGACAACCCGGAGAGCCTGCTGGCCCGCAGCACCTTGAGGGCATCGCCCCAGCGGCGCAGGTCCGCGGCGCGCTCGGCGGCAAGGTCACGGACCGGGCCGCCGAGCTCTACCACCGCCGCCCGCAGGTTGGGCGCGGCCGCAGCCCTGTACAGCTCGCTGGCCACCGCCGGCAGCGGCACGCTCAGCGACGTTCCGCGGC
>JASHOL010000188.1 GCA_030041135.1 Streptosporangiaceae bacterium
CCGGGGCGCTCGCCGCGGGGCTGGCACTCGCCGTGTCCATCACCGTTCTCGCAGCGGCCGAATTTGCCGACTCCCAGGTGCGGATCGGGCTGCACGACCGGACCAAGCACCTGCTCGACCGACGGCTGCTTGAGCTCGTCGGCGGGACCCCGACGCTGGTGATCCAGGAGACGCCGCGGCACCTACGCCAGCTCGAACTGCTCCAGGCGGAGTCATGGGAGTTCGGAGCGGCCGTGCCGGCCGTGCTGAACGGCGCGACGACCGTGGTCCGGATCCTGATCACGCTCATCCTGCTCGCGTCGGTCAGCCCCCTGCTGCTGGCACTGCCGGTTTTCGGGCTCCCGATCGTGATCCTGTCCCGCCACACGGCCGGCCTGTTCAGCACGGGCCAAGAACTCGCCGCCGAGCCCAGCCGACGCGCCGAGATGCTGTATTACCTCGCCGCGAGCCGTCCGGCGGCGAAGGAGATCCGGCTGCTGCGACTCCCGGCCGAGCTGCGGCGACGATTCGCCGCCGAGCACGAGCAGATCCGGCGCATCCACGTGCGGCTGAACGCGCGCGGCATCCTGGTGCGCCTGGCCGGGCGCGTGCTGTTCCTGGCTGGCTACCTCGGCGCCATCGTGCTCGTGGTTCACCAGGCTGTCGACGGCCGCGTCGCCGTCGGCGACGTGGCCATGACGGCGGTTGTCGCCAGCCAGGTCCTGGCACTCGTCACCGGGTCGGCCGAGCAGGCTCAGACGCTGCTGCGCACGCTCACCGCCGCCGCCAGGTACCTGTATCTGGAGAAGGTAGCGGGGGGCGCACCTGCTCCGGCCCGGCCGCCGATGACCGGCAGCATGACCACGGCCCCGCGGCGCGTGGCCGGCCTGGCGGTTCCTGCTCGGCTGACCGGCGGCATCGTGCTCGAAGACGTCAGCTACACCTACCCGGGCCGGGCGACGCCGACGCTGCACGGCGCGACCGTGGCGCTGCCCGCCGGGACGACGGTCGCGCTCGTCGGGGACAACGGCGCGGGCAAGACCACGCTGGTGAAGCTGCTGGCCGGGCTGTGCCGCCCGGACGCCGGCCGGATCCTGGTCGACGGCACCGATCTGGCCCGGCTGGACGTTGCCGACTGGCGGCTGCGCCTGTCGGCCGGCTTCCAGGACCATGCCAGGTTCGAGTTCAGCCTGCAGAGGGCTCTCGGCGTTGGTCACCTGCCCGATCTGGACGACCCCGACGCCGCCCGTAGCGCGCTCGATCGGGCCGGCGCGCCGGATCTGCCAGATGAGCTTCCGGCGGGCCTAACCACTCAGCTCGGACCGGCCTGGCCGGAGGGGACGGATCTGTCGGGCGGGCAGTGGCAGAAGCTGGCCATCGGGCGAGCCATGATGCGCGCCGACCCGCTGCTCTTGCTGCTGGACGAGCCGACCGCGGCGATCGATGCCCAGTCTGAGCATGAGCTATTCACCCGGTGGACGCGGGCCGCACGCCAGCTTCGGGAGCGGTCAGGCGCTATCACCGTGCTGGTGTCGCACCGGTTCTCGACAGTCCGGATGGCCGACCTGATCCTGGTCCTCCAGGATGGGCGTATCTGCGAGCGGGGCAGCCACGACGAGCTCATCAACGCCGGCGGGCTCTACGCCGAGCTGTTCGAGCTGCAAGCCCGCGCGTACCGGTGAACGTGGGCCCGCGGCAAGCCGCGGGCCCACGTCACCGGCGTTTCCGCCTGGGGGACGACCCCCGTACCCCCGCTGCGACGACCTCCCGCACCCCCTGCTGACCGGGATCAGATCGCCTCGGCCGCGGCCTGCCCTCCTCCTGGCGGCGACTTGCCGTCGGACGCGGCGGCTGTCGCTCCGTGAGCCGGCGCCGGCACGGTGTGCGGCGCCATCGTCTCGGCCGCCCTGCCCTCGGGCACCGGCCGGCCGACGATCCGGTAGACCTCGGCGCCGTCGACCGTCTCATGCTCCATCAGCAGGCTCACGATCTGGTCGAGCTCCGAGCGGTGCGCGCGGATCTGCGCGACCGCCGACTCCTCGGCCTCTCGCAGCAGCCGCGCCACCTCGGAGTCGATCGTTGCCTGGGTGGACTCGGCGAACGGACGGCTGGACAGGCCGCCACCGCCGGCACCGAGGAACACCGAGCCGCCCTCCGGGTACCCGACCGGCCCGAGCGCGGGGGACAAGCCGAACTCCCTGACCATCTTCGTGGCCAGGTCGGTGGCCGAGGCCAGGTCGTTAGCCGCCCCGGTCGAGCCCTGGTTCAGCTCGACTAGCTCGGCCGCGCGGCCGCCAAGCCGGACGGCCAGCGACTCGGTCAGGTAGTCCTGGCCGTACAGGTGCCGCTCGACCAGCGGGAGCTGCTGGGTCACTCCCAGGGCCTGGCCGGCCGGGAGGATCGTGACCTTGGCGACCGGGTCAGCATGATCGGAGAGCGCCGCTACCAGCGCATGCCCGGCCTCATGGATCGCGACCGAGTGTTTCTCCTCGGGCAGGAGCACATTCGAGCCCTCGCGCCGGCCAAGCAGGATGCGGTCCCTGGCGTCGTCGAAGTCCTTAGCGGTCAGCACCTGACGGTTATCCCGGACCGCGAAGATCGCCGCCTCGTTGGCGAGGTTGGCCAGGTCAGCGCCGGAGAAGCCCGGCGTCCCCCTGGCGACCACGTTGAGGTCCACATCCGGGCCAAGGCGCTTGTCCCGGCAGTGCACGGCCAGGATCGCCTCGCGCTCGGCCAGCGTGGGCAGCGGGATCGTGATCTGCCGATCGAACCGGCCGGGCCGCAGCAGCGCCGGGTCCAGCACTTCTGGCCGGTTCGTGGCCCCGAGCACCACGATTCCCTCGGTGACGTCGAATCCGTCCATCTCCGAGAGCAGCTGGTTCAGGGTCTGCTCGCGCTCGTCGTTGGCCACGACGGCACCCGAGCCAGCCCGGCGCTGGCCGATGGCGTCGATCTCGTCGATGAAGATGATGGCCGGCGCGGCCTTGCGGGCCTCGGAGAACAGGTCGCGGACCCTGGCCGCGCCGACGCCGACGAACATCTCGACGAAGCTGGAGCCCGTGACCGAGAAGAACGGCACTCCGGCCTCGCCGGCGACGGCCCGGGCGATGAGCGTCTTGCCGGTTCCCGGCGGGCCGACCATCAGGACGCCCCGCGGCGCCATCGCGCCGGCCTGGCGGTAGCGACCAGGGTTCTTCAGGAAGTCCACGACCTCGCTGATCTCCTGCTTGACGCCGTCATAACCGGCCACGTCGGAGAACCTCGTGGTCGGCTTCTCGGCGTCGAACACCTTGGCCCTGGACCGGCCGACGCCCATCACGCCCTGCAGCGAGGTCCCGGCGGTCCTCGCCATCCGGCGGAAGAGCCAGATGAGGATGACGGTCGGCAGCACGAGCCAGAGCAGGAGCAGGACTATCTCGCCGAGCGCTGAGCTGCTCGGAGAACCGTAGGAGGTACTGACCGCCGCCTTCTGCAGGCTCGTCGAGAGCGGCGAGCCTGGGGCGATATACGGAGTTACCGCCTGATAGTCCTTGTTATTGGTCAGCGTCCCGGTCACTGTCACGTTGGAGTTGGCCGACCCCGAGCTGGGGATCGTGACAGTCTTGATCTTGTGCGCCGCGACGTCGCTGGTGAACTGCGAGTACGTGAGGGTCTGCGGGGACGTCGTGTGCACGAACGTCGGCACGATATACAGCAGGGCGATCAGCAGGACCAGGAACCACAGCATGTGCCGCCAGGCTGGCGGCGGCGGGGGAGCGGTCCCGACCGGCTTATTGGTAGGCGGCTGCGGGGCCGACGTTTTGCTCATGAATACATTCTTACGCGACCGCCGAGTTCCCGGTCCGCCGGCGAGCTTGCTAGGCCTGGCCGCCGGCCGGCGGAACGAGGTGACGCCGGACGTGACTTCGTTCCGCTGAGAACGCCCATATGCCACGCCCAGCTTCAGATCTGGCCAGATCTCCACCTGGCCGAAGTATGATCCGGTTAGTCGCGGCCCTGAGCTGCACCAGCGTGGGTCCCATTTCTCTAGAGGGGGAGCAGGTCAATGGGTCTTCTCAACGAAGCCCGCCGGGAGTTCATCGCGGCGCCTGACAGCGCCAAGGGCCAGATCGTCTACAAATGGCCAGACATCAACATCCGCAAGTACTCCAGAGCCATCGTGGAGCCCGACGCGGTGGCGGTCTTTATGAGCCAGGGCCAAGTCATGGGGGTGCTGCTGCCCGGCCAGCACACGCTGGACGCCAAGGAGCTGCCGTTCCTCGGCATGTTCGTCGACTGGGCCACCGGCGGAAACGCGTTCCGCGCCGAGATCTACTTCGTCGGGACCAGGGAGTTCCCGAATTTCCGGTTTGGCGGCCGGCTGGATGAGGTTCAGGACCCGCAGACCGGCCTGATCGTGACCTTGCGGACTTTCGGCGAGTACTCGCTGCGGATCACGGACCCGCAGAAACTGATCCTCAACCTCACCGGAACGGTGAACGTGACCGACAACACCGCGGTCACCGCCTGGGTCACGCAACAGCTGCTGAAGGTGGCCAGGACCACGGTCACCACGCAGCTCATGTCGGGCGCCTGGCCGATCCTGGGCCTGTCCATGCACAGCCCGGAGATCGAGACCCAGTCGCTAGATGCGGCCAACCACGAGCTTGACACCTACGGGATCTTGCTGACCAGGCTCGGCAACGTCGACATCAACCTCGATGATGACGACAACGCCCGGCTGAAGAAGCTTGCCGGCGACACCGCCTACAGCAGGCTGGCCGGCGGGTTCCTGCAGGCGGCGCAGGCCGAGGCGCTGCAGGGCGCCGGTGAAGGCATGGCCAAGGGCGGCGAGGGCGTCGCGCCGATGTTCATGGGCATGGGCGTAGGCATGGCCGGCAACGTGATGCAGGCTCCGGGCCAGGCGCCGTACAGCCCGCCGCCGCCGGGAACTGGCTTCGCCGGCGGCAGT
>JASHOL010000018.1 GCA_030041135.1 Streptosporangiaceae bacterium
ACTCCGTCGGGCACTCCCCGTTCAGCTTGCGCGCCGGACGCGTCGCACTGGGCACCGACGGAATCGGCGGCAACATGATCGCCGAATCGCAGGCGGGATTCTTCCGGGCCAGGGAGGCCACGCTCCGGACGCCGCCGGAGTGGCCTTTAGCCCGGCTTTCGGCCGGGGCGGCGCTGGCAGGCCGTGCGTTCACCGAGCCCCAGCTCGGCACGCTGCGACCGGGCGCTCCCGCGGACGTGGTTGTCCTGGACTACCCGGCACCAGCGCCGCTAACCGCGGCCAGCCTGGCAGGGCACTGGATCTTCGGGCTGGATGCCCGGTGCGTGCGGGACGTCTACGTGGCTGGCCAACTCGTCGTCGAAGATGGCCGGTCGACCCGCCTCGACGGCCCGGAGCTCGTGGTCAAGAACTCGGCGCAGGCAGCCCGGTTGTGGACGAGGGTCGAGCAGATCCCGCCGCACGACTTCGAGCCTGCTGACTGGAGGACGAGATGAGAGTCGCGCTCTACCTTCAAGACAAGCATCCGCTGCGGGAAAGCATGGAGTACGCGCAGTATGCCGAGGCACGCGGTTTCGAGGCGGTCTGGCAGGCCGAGAGCAGGCTTGCGCGTGAGTCCACTGTCCCGATGGCGGCATACGCAGCGGTAACGAGCCGGATCAAGGTTGCCTCCGGGGTGGCCTCGATCTGGACTCGAAATGTCGGGCTGCTCGCAGCCACGTTCTCGACGCTGGAAGAGCTGGCGCCTGGCCGGATCATCATGGGCCTCGGCGCATGGTGGGAACCGCTGGCGCACAAGGTGGGCGTCGATCGCCGCAAGCCACTCCGCGCGATGCGCGAGGTCGTGGAGGCCGTCCGGGCGCTGCTCAGCATGCAGCAGGTCAGCTACGACGGCGAATTCGTGCACCTGCACGAAGTCGCGCTCGACATCGTGCACGGTGACACCGAGCCGCGCAAGGTGCCGATCTACATCGGCGCGACCGGCATGCAGATGCTCGAGCTTGCCGGGCAGATCGGCGACGGCGCCGTGCTCAACTACATGGTCAGTCCGGAGTACACGAAAGGCGCCGTGCAGGCTGTGGCCGCTGGCGCCGAGCGGGCTGGCCGGTCGCTGGACAACATCGACCGCCCGCAGCTCGTGGTGTGCTCGATGGATCCCGACCGCGAGCTGGCCCTGGACCGCGCACGCGAGCTGCTCACCCAGTATCTCGGCCAGCAGCCGCACATCATGAAGGCCAGCGGGGTAGATCCGGCGCTCATCGAGGCAATCGGCAAGGTGATCACCTGGCCGGCGACAGCGGACGATATCCGCAAGGCGATGAAGCTCGTGCCCGACGACGCCGTGCAGGCCATCTCCGCGTCGGGCACTCCTGCCGAGTGCCACGCCAAAGTCGGAGAGTACATCGCTAACGGCGCCACGTGTCCGATTCTCTATCCGCTCGGCGATGACGTCCGCCTCATGATCGACACATTCAGCACCGGTCTGACCGCACATCCAGGTAAGGAGCTACCGAAATGAGGAGTTTCACCGGCCGCGACATACTGTCACTCAAGGACTTCGAACGGGACGAATTCCTCCAGATCTTCCGGGTCGCCGACGAGCTTGCCCCGTACGCGGAGAAGCGCCGAAACGGCGACCTGCTCGCGCACAAGACCCTGCTGACTGCCTTCTACCAGCCAAGCACTAGGACCCGTATGTCCACCGAGGCCGCGATGCACCGGCTTGGGGGACACGTGCTCGGCTTCTCCGATTCCAAGATGACCAGGGCGGGGGACTTCTACCAGGAGACCATCAAGGACACCGCGCACATGCTTGAGTACTACGGCGACGTGATCGCGATGCGCCATTATCAGCAGGGCGCGCCGCACGAGGCGGCCCGGTGGGCGTCGGTGCCGGTCATCAACTGCGGCGATGGCTGGGGAGAGCACCCCACCCAGGTACTCGGTGACCTCTACACGATCTGGAAGCTGCGCGGCAGCCTCGACGGCCTGAAAGTGCTGCTCGTCGGGGATATGCGAATGCGCACGATGCACTCGATCCTCTACTCCATGTCGCAGTTCGACATGGAGGCAATGGTCGTCTCGCCGCCGGAGATGATGCTGCGCGAGGAGTTTAGGGCCGAGCTGGACGAGCGCAGCGTTATCTACCGCGAGGTAGACAGCGTCGAGAAGGGCATCGCCGACGCGGACGTCATTTATGTCGAGCCGGTCATCCAGGCTGACTACACGCAATCCAGGGTCGAGCCCACCACCGAACACGGGGTCACCCCGGAGGCATACAAGGTGACCCGGCAGCTACTGAGGGACCGGGCCAAGTCGAGCTCGATCGTGCTGCACTCGCTGCCCCGGATGGACGAACTGTCTCCCGATATTGACAGCACCAAGCACGCTCAGTACTGGTTCCAGGCTTACTCGGGCATGGTGCTGAGAATGGCGCTGCTGGCGATGGTGCTCGGCGCGGCCGAGTAGGAGGAGAGTCATGCAAACTGGACTACGTGGCCGCGATCTCATCGACCTGTCGGAATGGTCGAGGGACGACATAGACACACTGCTCGACGTTGCGATGTCGCTCAAGCGGGACCGCGCTCTGGGCCGGGCGCATCCGATCCTGAAGGACAAGACTCTCGCGATGCTGTTCTTCTACGCCAGCACCCGCACGAGGGCATCCTTCGAAGCGGGTATGACCCAGCTCGGCGGGCATGCCATGTTCCTGGAGAGCCGGACCTCGCAGATCGCTCACGGGGACACGGCGAAGGAGATCGGGGAAATACTTGGCCGGTACAACGACGGCATCGCGATCCGGCACGTCGACTGGGGAGCGGGTAACTCTTATATTCGCAGCGTGGCCGAGGCGAGCCGGGTGCCGGTCCTCAACATGCAGTGCGACATCTACCATCCGCACCAGGCGCTGGCTGACCTAATGACGATCATCGAGCGCTTCGGCGATCCGCGTGGTCGCACCGCAACGATCAGCTGGGCGTACGCGACGAGTTACCAGAAGCCGATCAGCGCGCCGCAGAGCCTCGCCCTGCTGCTCCCGCGTTTCGGCATGAACGTCCGCCTGGTGCACCCGCCCGAGTTCACGCTGATGCCGGAGATTGTCGCACGGGCCGAGGAGTTTGCCCGGCGCGCCCATGCCTCGTTCGAGATCTCGGACGACTTCGACAAAGGGCTCGCGGACACCGCCGTCATCTACGCCAAGAGCTGGGGAGCGGTGAATACGACGACCGACGAGGCCGAGGGCAAGCGCCTTATCGACCAGTACTCATCGTGGATCACCGATGCTCGCCGGATGAGCACCGCGAGCGATGACGCGATCTTTATGCACCCGCTGCCCGCCGATCGCAATGTCGAGGTTACCGATGAGGTGATCGACGGCCCGCAGTCCGCTGTGTACGACGAGGCGGAGAACCGGTTGCACGCCCAGAAGGCCGTCATGGCCCTCACCATGAGCTGACGGGGAAGTTCGTGATGCCCGCGAGGACGGCCGTCGTCGCCATCGGCGGAAATTCGCTGATCAAGAACCCGCAGCACCAGACGGTCCGGGACCAGTACCTGGCCGCGCACGAGACCACGGTGCACGTCGTGTCGATGGTGGCGCAAGGCTGGAACGTGATCGTGAGCCACGGGAACGGGCCGCAGGTCGGTTTCGTCCTGCGGCGGTCCGAACTAGCCGCCCAGGAGTTGCACGAGGTGCCTCTTGACGTGTGCGGTGCCGACACGCAGGGCGCCATCGGTTACGCGCTGGCCCAGAACCTGCAGAACGAGATGCGACGTCGCGGAATGGGGCGGTCGGTCGCAGCCCTCGTCACGCAGTGCGAGGTCGCCAGCGATGATCCCGCGTTCGCCCGCCCGAGCAAGCCCATCGGCTCGTTCATGGCAGAGGCGGAAGCGAAACGGAGGCAGGCGGAGGACGGCTGGGCCGTGATCGAGGACGCCAACCGCGGCTGGCGCCGCGTCGTTGCCTCGCCCCGCCCGCTGCGCATCGTCGAGCTGGGCGCCATCAAGACCCTCATCGACGCGGGCGTCGTCGTCGTCGCCGTTGGCGGCGGTGGAATCCCAGTGGTGCGCAGCGAGGCCGGCGACCTGGAGGGCGTCGCGGCGGTGATCGACAAGGACCTGGCCAGCTCGTTGCTCGCGCAGAGGCTTGGGGCCGATATGTTCATGATCGCCACCGCAGTCGAGAAGGTTGCGCTTGGCTTTGGCACGCCAGCCGAACGATGGGTCGACAAGCTCAGCCTGGCGGAGGCGCGGCGTTACCTGTCTGAAGGCGGTCATTTCGCCAAGGGCAGCATGGCGCCGAAGATCCAGGCAGTCATCGAGTATCTCGAGTGCGGCGGCGGCGAGGCACTGATTACCGACCCGGAGCACATCGAGCAAGCACTCAGGGGCCAGACCGGCACCCGGATAACGCCGCGTTGACGACCGCGGTCAGGCCGAACATTTCGCGGATCTCTTCCAGCGTGGCGAGCGGGTCGCTTCGCCGCGCAGAACGCCGAGGCAATAAACGAGCCAGCGGTCGGCGTAGCTGTCATGCCGCCCGATACCGCCGGTGCACGTCGGCCAGGATCTGCGCGGGCTCTTGTCCGCTGGCCGCGCTCAGGTCGCCCGGCAGCATTCCGGCCAGCGTTGAAAGGCCGAAGGGTCAGCCTGGCCACCGGTGCCGCGCTGTCGGCGGCCGACTCGGCGTCGGCAAGCACGCGTGCGCGTGCGTGCGGCCGGCCGCGTCCCCCTCAGCAGGCGCTGGTGGCGGAGCGGGCCAGCCAGTGTGGTTACTGCATGCCGGGCATGGAGCTACGGGCCGCTGCTCTGCTGGGGCACCTGCTCGCATGCCGCCTGTAGGCCGGAGGTCCGGTTCGAGCAGTCAGCGACGACGCCGCGCAGCGGGCCGCCGGTCGCTGCGTGCCATGAGAGCGCCTAGCTCGGCCCGTGAGGACACGCCAAGCTTGCGGTATGCCCGGGCGAAGTTGGCTTCGACGGTCCGCGGACTCAAAACAGCGCAGTGGGGACCTCCCGGCTGAGTTGGTACTGATATGGGTGGCTTGCCGGGCCACGTACCTGCGGAAACTGCCCGCCTTCCGCGAGCCCGGACCGTCGGCAGGCAATCGTTGCCAGTGCTGCCTGGGCTGGTTCAGGGTCGGGCGTCGAGAACCATGTTGAACTGGTTTTCAGCTGCCCGGCGGATGTGGCTGTATCCGGCTTCGGCGAGCACGGCGCGCAATTGTGCTTCGCCAGCCTGGGCGCCGAGGCCGAGGCCGACAGGCTGGGCGAGCGATGCGGGCAGGCACAGGAAGGTCGAGGCAGCGTAGTTGAGCGCTGCTGCCGGGCTGGCGAGGTTAGCGTCCAGACTGTCCCCGGCGGTGAGCGGCTCGATAAGCATGAGTGCGCCCCAGGGTGCCAGCGCGGCCCGGGCGTGGGCGGCCGCGCCAACGGGGTCGCCCAGGTCGTGGAGGGTATCGAAGAAACAGATGAGGTCATAGCCGTCGTCGGTGTAACGGAAGGCATCGGAGATTTTGAAGCGGACTCGGTCGGCTACGCCGGCGGCGGCGGCGCGCTGGCGCGCGACGTCGATGGACTCTGGATGGGAGTCGAATCCGGTGAACCGTGACTCCGGGTACTCGCGTGCCATGAGGATGAGGGCCGCTCCGTGCCCACAGCCAATGTCGGCGACGCTGGCGCCAGCCGTGAGCCGGGCTTGTAGCCCGTCGATAGCGGGAATCCATTCGCTAGTGAGGCTGCCGCGGTAGCTGACCTGCCAGAACCGCTCGGTGCTGGCGAAGATCGCTGGGTCCTGGTCGGCCCATGCGACGCCCTGGCCGGTGCGGAACGCGTCAGCGATCTTGCCGATGCTGCGGAACATCCCGGCGGGCAGCAGAGCGGCACCGGCCATCGCAGCGGGCGAGTCGTCGGTGGCGAGCACGGCAGCGTGCTCCGGCGGCAGGCTGAAGGTCCCTTTGGCGGCGTGATGGCTGATGAATCCGGCGGCGGCCTGCTGCGCGAGCCATTCCCGGACGTAGCGTTCGTGGGTTCCGGTCGCTGCGGCGAGTTCGGCGGCTGTGGCGGGGCCGGTGGCAGCGAGTGCGCGGTACAGTCCCAGCTCGTCTCCTAGCACCACCATTGCGGTAGTGGCCGCGCCGGTCACTGCGACGGCAACCTGGCGCGCGAATGCGCCGATCTTTTCGGTGTCCAGATCCATCGAAGCCTCCCCTGCCAGATGAGGTCGTTGGTTACCGGCATGAGCCTGGCAGGCAGCGGTTTCACGAGACTTTCACTGTTCTCGCACGACGTGCCTGGGCCACAATCGGTGAGGTGAGCGGCTCCGTGCTGACCTTCGGCGTGCTCGGTGTCCTGCAGGTTTGCCGCGACCGCGAGCCGGTCGGTCTGCCGCGCGGACGCCGTCGCGCCGTGCTGGCGGCGCTGCTGGTACGCGCGGGCCGGCCCGTCCCCGCGGATGCGCTCATCGAGGCGGCCTGGGCCAATGAGCCACCGGCTGATCCAGGGTCGGCGCTGCACACCGTGGTGTCACGGCTGCGCGCTGTGCTGGGCGACGACGTACTGCGCACCGAGCCGGCCGGGTACTTGCTCGCAGTGCAACCGGGCGCGCTCGATGCGGACATGTTCGAAGCGCTGCGGGGGCGGGCAGCCGAGGCCGGTGGCGGCCGGGCGGTGGCGCTGCTTGACCAGGGGCTTGGCCTGTGGCGCGGTCCTGCGTACGCCGAGTTCGCCGACCGTGACTTTGCCCGGCCCGAGGCGGTGCGGCTGGACGAGCTTCGGCTGGTCACGGTCGAGGATGTCGCGGAGCGGTGCCTGCAACTGGGCATGGTGGACCGGGTGGTCACGAGTCTCGAGGCGCTCGTTGCCGGACATCCGCTGCGGGAACGAGCTCGCGGGCTGCTGATGACCGCGCTGTATCACGCGGGCCAGCCCAGCCGCGCGCTTGAGTACTACCGCGAGTACCACGAGCTGCTCGTAAACGAGCTCGGCCTAGATCCGGCACCGGTACTGCAGGATCTGCAGTACCGGATCCTCGGGCACCGGATGACCGCCGTACCGCGGTCCGTCGTGGCGCCGCCTGAGTGGCTCGCGACACCAACGGCCTACGTCGGCCGCGAAGACGACACCCGCGCCTTGCTTGGCGCGGTGGCCGCGCACCGGCTGGTCACCGTGACCGGCCCTGGCGGCGTCGGCAAGACCCGACTGGTCGCAGAGGCGCTCGCCAGCCTCAGCGCCAGCCTCAGTTTGCCGGCGACCGTCGTCGAGCTCGCTTCCATCGGCGCCGGGCAGGTCGATACCAAGGTCACGGCTGTGCTCGGGCTGGGCGCCACCACTGCGGTCCGTGCCGCCGTCATCGAGTACCTCAGCATCTCCGCCTGCCTACTGGTCCTCGACAACTGCGAGTACGTGCTCGATGACGTCGGTTCGCTGGCGGAGGAACTTCTGCTCCGCTGTCCTGGCATCCGGGTGCTGGCTACCAGCCGCCGCCGACTCGGGCTGGCAGGTGAGCAGGTGATGCCGCTCGGGCCACTAGCCGTTCCCGATCCCGATGCGCCGGAGAGGGCAGCACTGAGCGCGGCAGTACGTCTCTTCGCCGACCGGTTGCGGCGGGTTCAGCCGTCGTTCGTGCTCACGGCGGAAGGGCTCGGCACCGTGGCAGCCACATGTCGTCGGCTCGACGGCCTGCCCCTCGCGATTGAGCTGGCAGCAACTCGCGCTGCGACGCTGGGCCTGGCCGCGGTGCGGGACCGACTCGACGCCAGCCTCGACCTACTCGGCGAGGATGGGCAGCTGCGCGCGGTCGTCGACTGGTCCTACCGGCTGCTCGCCCCCGCCGAACGACAGCTGCTCAATATCTTGGCGATCTTCGGCGCTGACTTCGACCTCGATGCCGCCGAGCAGGTAGCCGGCCCGGTCATCGAAGGATCGGTCCCGCTGGCGCTGGCCAGTCTTGCTGACGCCTCGCTGGTCGCAGCGCACCACGACGGCAGCCGTGCCGGTTACCGGCTGCTGATGATAGTCCGGGCGTTCGCAGCCGAGCAGCTATCCGCCGGCGGGCAAGAGCCGATGGCCCGGCTCGCGCATGCCCGCTGGGTTGCCTCCGTAGTCCAGCGCGCTGCCCAGCAGGCCACCGGCCCTGGCTGCGCTGAGGCGATGGCTGAGCTGATCCGCATCCAGCCCGATGCGGCCGGGGCCGTGCGCTGGTCGCTCGACTGCGGGCAGCCTGGCCTCGCGGCGCTCATCACCGGCAACCTGCGCTTGTGCACGCACTGGCGCCCCGATGCCGACATGCTCGACCTCAGCCTCGAGGCAGCCCGCCACGCCGCAGTCCGGGGATCCGCTGCCGCCGCGCTGGCCCTGGCCGCCGGCGCCCTGGCCGCCTGCGATACCGGGGACCTCGGCGAAGCTGAGCGCCTCGGAACCGACGCACTCGAGCAGGCCGCTCGCGCGGACGAGCGCTTCCTCGCGCTCCTCAGTCTCGGTATCGCGACGCTGTACCGAGGCGAGCACGACCGGTCGGCGAGACTGTGGCAGCAGGTCGCGGCAGACACTACGCTCGCGCCGGCACGCCGCGTCGACGGCTACGCCTCGCTCGCCCTCTTGTCCTGCTACACCAGCGACTATCCCAGGGCGCGCGAACACGCCCGCAGCGCGCGCACCGCCGCCCAGGTCGCGGGCGCAAGCAGCTGCCGGGCGTTCGCCGCCTACGCGGCCGGCGAGGTCGCGCTGCTGGACAACTTGGAGGAAGGCGCCCAGTTGCTGCGCGCGGCAGCAAGCGAAGCTGAATCCACACACGCCACCCAGGTGATTACCGTGGCACGCATTGCGCTAGCGTCGGCCCTGACCCGGCTCGGTCGCGACAGCGAGGCCCTGGCCATCTTTCCCCCGCTGCTTGACCAGGCATACCGAGACGGCAACTGGCCCCAGCTCTGGACAGCGCTGCGTATCCTCGCCGAGCTTCTGGCCCGCCTCGATCGGCACGAAACAGCAGCACTGCTGCTGGCCGCCGCGCGCGAGTCACCATCGGCACCCGCGCTATCCGGCTCCGACATAGACCGCTATCACGACCTTGAAGAGCTGATAAGCCAACATACCGGCATCAGAGTCCTGGGCCAGATCACTGAACTGGCCCGCGCCCTGCCACGCGCTCACGTCATCGACCGCGCCCGCGCCACCCTCGACACTCTCAGCCACCTGGCCGTGTCGCCCGATGAGTGATCCGGTGCCAGCTCGCGCGTGATAAGCCCGGCCGGACGGCACGGGTGGCGGCTCGCGGCCCGCTGGTGGATCAGCTCGACAATGGACTGAAGCGCAGCATGATGCGGTGACCCTAGCGGTTAGGCGGCCTCCCTGGTCGGCCGAGAGGCGGATGATGTGGCCGGCCTTCGGTCACGCACAGCCCACCTACCCGCCGTCTCGACCGCTACCGGGCGGATCCCGGGTGGCGGCTGCGTGACACCTCGGGCATATAAGGTCGGGATTATAACGATTAGAGAGGAAAGCTAATCAGTCCCGGGCGAGCGCGTCAATTGACGTAAGAACGAGGTCCGCCAGCGCCCGGTCGCCCTCGATGGCGGCGTCCAGCTGGTCTGGCCGCAGCCGACGAACGGCGACCCGGCAGAAATCCACGGCGTCGGTGACGATGGTGACTTCCGGATCGGCGGCCTGCGGCGCTAGTGCGAGCGGCACGGTGAACGTGCCGCCGGCCGGGCCAGTGAGAACAACACGGGCGGCGCGTCCCGGCGCGGTGGCACCCCGGTAGGCCATAGCCAGCGGCACGGCGGCCATAAGCTCGTTGCACAGCATCGCCATGCGTTCCATGTCCAGTCGTGGCAGCGGGCGCCCGGTGGCCGCACAGATATCGATGGCGTGCGCCCACAGCTCACCGGTGCGCGTGACAAGAAGCTGGTCGACGCTGATGGTGAGGTCGTGGAAGACCACCGGCCGGCCTCCGTCGCCGGCGGCCGCGGCCGCCACCGCCCTGGCGGCCTCATGCCACTGGCGGGCGACGTCCCGCGGATCGGCACCGGCTAGCTCAGCGACCACGGGCCGCGTCGCCGCGACATGGTCAGGCAGGTTCGGGACGGTGTCGTCCGGGTCGAGCCAGCGCAGCACGAGCCGCTCGACACCGACCAGGTGCGCGACCAAGTCGCGTACCCGGCCGTGTTCAGCGTGGGCTGATGCGTCCCATTCCGAGTCGGCAAGCGAGTGCAGCAGGTCGTCCAGGTCGGCGACGGTCCGGTCGAACGCGACCGCCGGAAGGCATGGCCGGGCCGCGTCAACGGGCCGGCCGGGCGGACGGCCGGACATAGCCCGGGCCAGCGTGCCGGCACGCAGCTCCGACGGCAGGCCTGCGACCGTCGGCTCGGCCAACAGGGCCGCGGCATCGGCCAGGCCCGGTGGCAGCTCCTGGAAGCGCAGCCCCGCGTCAGCCTCCTCATTTGGCTCAAGCGCGTCGAGCGCGAGCAGGGCAGCGATCTCATCGTCGAACATGTCACTCATGAGATCGCCTCCCTTGCCTCGTCAGTGAGTAGCGTCCGCAGCCTCGCGAGTGCGGCCCGCAGCCGGTACTTCGCTGTCCCCTCGGGGATGCCGAGCTGGCTCGCGACCTGCACATATGTAAGCCCTTCATAATATGCAAGCCGCACGGCCTCGCGCTGCTCCGCCGGCAGCGTCCCCAGCAGTTCGGACACTAGCTTCCCGCTCCACTTCCGCGCGGCCTCGGCGACGACCTGGGCCTCCGGCCCGTCTTGCTTTTCCGGCACCCCTGACGCGGTCTCAGCCCTGGAGCGGGCCGCATGCCTCCGGACCTCGTCGACGGCGCGCCGGTGCGCGAGAACCGCGAGGTAGCTGCGCAGCGCCCCGCGGGCCAGGTCGACCCGGTCGGGCATCTCCCAGAAGTATGCGAATACTTCCTGGGTAATGTCACGGGCGAGCTCCTCATCCCTGGTGACCCGGCGGGCCAGCCCGTACACCAGGTCGGCATGCTCGTCATAGACGGCGGCAAGCGCTGAGTCATCACCGGCCCGGACACGAGCCAGCAGCAGCGCGTCTCGGTCACTGGAGATCGCCACATGCCTGACGCTACCGACGTCCCGCCTCCTGCGGCCAGAAATTAACGGCAGTTCGGACAATTTCGGTTTTCCTCCGGCTCGCCGCCAGCGCGGCTAGTTTCGCCCGGCCGGGTCAGTCCGGCCGGGTCGCGGCTACGAATACAAGGGCATGAAGGCGCATGAGATCGGATCCTTCCAGCGCTGGGACAACCCTGCGGTGCGGGCGAGGACTGGACTCTTCGCGGCAGCGGGACTGCCGGGGGTGGCCGGGTGAGACTGGCGATACCGCGGCGTGAGCCACTGCACTCACTGTCCGCGCCGTATGCGCTGGATGCGCTGGACGACGCCAGACAGGACCGGTTCGAGCGCCATCTTCGCGTCTGTGGGTCCTGCCGGGCCGAAGTCCACGGCTTTACGCCTGTGGTCGCCGCGCTGGCCGAGGTTTCCGCGGTGATGCCGCCGGCTAGCCTGCGGGACCAGGTACTGGCCGCTATTTCTGTCACCCAGCAGCTGCCCCCCAAGTCCGTCAAGTCTCCCGCGACCGTCGGAGGGCGGGCGGGACGGAAGGCACGCGGAAGAGGAAGTGCCCGCCCGCCACACTCCACCTGGCTGCCCCGGCTGGCACTGGCCGCGGGGGCGGTCGGCCTTGCGACGTCCGCGGTGCTCGGCGGCATCACAGTGTCGGCATGGAACGAGCGGTCCGGCGCAGAGGCCCAGGCCCAGGCCATCGCGGCCGTCTTGGCCGCGCCCGACGCCCGGTTGGTGTCGGCACCGACCTCGGTCGGCGGCAGCGTCACCGTCGTCGCGTCGGTGCGCCAGGGGATGATGGTGTTCATCAGCTCGGGCCTGCGCCCGCTCGAGGGATCGCGCGTCTACCAGCTGTGGCTCATCGGCAGGACCATCAGGTCGGCGGGGCTGGTGCCGGCGGCGAAGGACGGCAAGACCGCTCCTGTCCTCGCTTCTGGCCTGGCCGCCGGGGACGAGATCGGCGTGACCGTCGAGCCCGCGGGCGGATCGAGCGCGCCCACCACCGCCCCGATCGTGCTCCTGTCCTTGTCCTCCTGCCCCCATCCGTCCAGGGCGTGCGGGCGTGTCGCCTGAGCTGTCTTTCACACAGCACCGCCCGCCCGAGCCGACTGGCTCGGGCGGGCGGTGGGATCGAAGGCGGCGGTTCACTCTGGCCGGAGGATCCGGGTTACTCCGGCCAGTGGAAGCTGGCCACCAGTCCGCCGGAGATGACCGCGGTTCCCACGGGAACGCCGTTGTTCTCCCAGATGGTGTAGCGGCCGGCCGGGACACCAGGGTAGACCGCGGCGTAGCTGGTCCCGGCGGCGGTGAGCCGTTCCCTGACCAGTGAGTGCGTGCGGTGCCCGCGCGAGCCGTCTCTCTCCGGGCTGATCTCTATCTCGGTGCCGTGGAGCCGGGCGGGGGCATGCAGGACGAGAGCACCGGTGTTCCCGCCCAGTTCGAGGATTACGCTGCCGGCGCCAGTGGCGGCGGCAGCGTGCGCGGCGGCGTGCCTGGCCGCCGCGCCTTCGGTGTGAACTCTGGTGTGGCTCATGGTTATCTACTTCGGCGTGTCGAAGCCGCTGTAGGGGGTGCCGAGGTAGGGGAACGAGCCGAGGAATCCGGCCGGGACGCTGCTTTTGGTCAGGCCGTCGGTCACCTGGCTGGCCGCGGCGTCCGGGGTGAACGTCTTGTCCACCAGCGGGACCGTCGCTCCGGCGATAGCGCGCAGTTCGATGCTGACCACGTCGTCGGACACCCGTCGGCCGTTCGGGAACCCGGCGAGGTCGCCGCCGATGATGCCGAGCGGGTTGGGGTTGGTGGACGCGGGAACAGCGGTGTTCAGCCGCATCATGTCCGCCTGAATGGACCCGGTGTAGTTCTGGAACCCGGCGACGACGCCGGACGGGATGCCGGTGAGCAGGATCGCTGCCAGGTCGGACCGGGGCGTGCCGGCGTTGTTCAGCTTCTCGAGGTTCGGGAACACCCCAGGATAGAGGGCGGGCAGCAGTTGGGCCAGCTCCGGGCTGGTGACACCGGACGCGAACAGCTTGTCGTCCGACGGGGGCAGGCTGTTCCACAGGTCCTTCTTCCCCAGCGGGACGAGGACCTCGTTGAACAGCGGGTTGGCCAGCCGGGACACCTGGTAGAACGGGCCGCTGTACACGTTTTTGCCCTGGCCGGCATCCCACACCCGTGCCGTCTGCCTGCTGGCCGACGTCCACACGCCAATCACCGGGTGGCCGGTTGCCGTCAGCTGCGAGGTCGGCACCTGGATGGCGATGCTGTGCACGTTCAGCTGGGCGGTGGCGTTCACGCCCGGCGCTGCTGCGGAGAAGACGTGCATTCCGTACTGGGTGTGCAGCTGCTCGAACGGCCGCAGGTCGCCGAGGTCGAAGATCGCGCCGAGGTCGACGTAGAAACCCTCAGCGCGCTGGCCCGCGAAGACCTTGATCCCGCCTGGGACGGCGTGCACCGCCTGCGCGGCTAGCTGCGCGTAATTGGGTGTCGACAGGGGGCCGATGTTGCACGGCGGGCAGACCAGCCCGGAGGCCAGGACCGCCGTTTTCCCGTTCTGCACGCGGGAGAGCGTGTAGGACTGCCGGCTGTTCCAGTTAGGGCTGTCCAGCGACAGGATCGGCCCGGTGTTGTACAGGAACGTGTCCGGGTCGGTCAGCACCGTCTGGAACCTGAACTGGTAGGTGATGTCGGGCTGGGCGTCGCCGTTGTTGTCGATGTGGATCTCGTACAGCACCTCGTCGCCGAAGGCGTAGAAGTTCGGGCCGCCGGCCGGTCCCTGAAGCGGGATGTAGTTCGCGATCAGAGTGACCGTTCCTGAGACATCCGGGCTGACGAACGCGTATACGTCGGTGCTGTCGGCGACCGGGTCCTTCGTGATCTCTGGTGCCTCGCGGTGTGACGACATGGCTTTACCTCGATTCGATCGGGACGCCGGTTACTTCAGGTTGTTCAGGAGCTGGGTGACGAGGGCGGGGTTGCGAATCTGGGTCGCGCCGGTGCCTGCGTAGACGTCAAGCACCCCCGTGCTGGTGTCGCTGATGTACACCACGAGCGGGCCCTTCGTCGCGCTCTGCGCCATCGGGGCCATTACGACCGGCTTGCTAACGGGCTTAAGCGACGTCTGGCCCGAGTTGCCGGTGAGCCCCAGCGCGGCGCCCGCGCCTGCGGCGACCGCGAGCCCGATGCCGCCGCCGACGAGCCCGCCACGCAAGAGACCGCGGCGAGACATCTGCGGCTGCGGCGGCTGCGGCGGCTGAGGCGGAGGCTGAGGCGGAGGCTGAGGCTGGAACTGGAACTCAGGCTGAGGCTGGGCTTGGGGCTGGTTCTGAGGGGGCATGGCGTCCTTCCCGCAAGAGGTGTCGGCTTGTTACGCCCCCTCTTCGAAGCGCCAGGCAGCGCGGATGGATGCGATCAGACGCCTTTACCAAAGCGTTATCTCTGCGATGCGCTGGCCGCCCGTGCTCGATCGGCCGTCGTAGAGCGGTGCGCGGCGGTCGCGCAGTAAAGAGGAGCAGCAGGGCAGGCGGCCAGAATTTTGCTGCACTAGACGATCCGACGGGCGGGCAGTCGCGAATACAGGACACCTCCGGTGAGGAACCGGCGAAAACTGATCCGTCCCGAAAGGTTCCGTCCATGTCACTCATTCGTCTCCTGCCTGCCAGGTTCCACGCGCTCGCGGACTACGCCGTCGCCGCCCTGCTGATCCTGGTGCCGCTCTTCATCGTCAAGGGCTCGATGCTGGCGGTTGCCGTCGGCGTGGTCGTCGGCAGTGTTGTCGCCGTGGTCAGTGCACTGACGCGCTACCCGCTCGGCCTCGTGAAGGTGCTGCCGTTCACGGTGCACTCGGCCGGCGACTACCTCGCGGTCGCACTTCTGGTCGCCTCCCCGTTCGCGCTGCGCTTCGAGCACACCAACCGGCACCTGACGGTGTTCTACGTCGCCGCGGGCGTGGCCGTGCTAGCGGTGAGCGTGATCACCGACTATCAGTACAGTCCGAAGCGTCTCGACGTGCCCGCCCAGCAGCCCGTCCCCGCGCGCCCGCCCGCCCCGGTGCAGCCCGTCCCGGTGCAGCCCAGCCCAGTCCGCCAGAGTGCTCAGTCGGATCCGGTCGCGGCGATCCAGCCCAGCCCAGCATCCCCCGGTTTGCTGGTGCGCGAGCTTGCCACGGCCTACCAGGCGGCCGCCCAGCAGGCCGCTACGCAGCAGGCCGCGGCGCAGCAGGCGGCCGCCAAGCTGGTCGAGGCGCAGCGGGGCGCCGCGGAGCAGATCGCGGCGCAGCAGG
>JASHOL010000189.1 GCA_030041135.1 Streptosporangiaceae bacterium
GCCAGCCCCAGCCGACTGCCATCGGCCCGGCCAGGGTGGGCCGGGCTGGGCGCGGGCTGACCGGCCAGGCCGACTCCGCGAGCAAGCTGGACTGGCGGTGGCTCGCCGGCCTGGCTGGCTGCATCGCCATCGCGGCCCTCGTCCGCCCGCCCGACACCGTGTACCTGTCGGGCGCACTGGTCCTGGCGGTCCTGGTGGTGAGGGCGTGGCGGCGATGGCAGCTCGTGGTGGCGATCGCGGCCGGCCTGGCGGCCGGCTCCGCGGAGTGGGTCGTGGAGGCCTACGTGCGGTTCGGCGGCCTGTTCCACCGGCTCCACCTGGCCAGCGCCGAGCAGGGCGGCTTCGGGTTCCACCTGGCCTTCTGGGACGAGTTCAAGGCGGTTAACGGGCCAACCCTGTGCCGACCGTGCACGGTCGCTGTGCGGTACCCCGAGCTCAGCCTGTGGTGGATCGCGCTGCCCTTTATCGCGCTGCTCGGGGTGCTGGTAGCCCGCCGGGCCGGGCGGATGGGCACCTCGCTACTGCCCGCCGTGTGCGCGGTCGCGCTGGCCTTCCAGTACTTGTTCCTGATTAACTACGCCGCCCCGCGCTTCCTGCTGCCCGCTTACGCCCTGGCCGCGATCCCTGTGGTAGACGCGCTGGCCTGGCTGCTCACCGCGGTCCGCAAGGACATCCTGCCGATGACGCAGGTCGCGGTGTTCCTGGCGCTCGTGTGCCAGATCATGATCCAGCAGGTGGTGCTCAATCACCAGGTGGCCGAGAAGGCGGTCTATTTCGGCGACTACCAGCGGATCGCCACGGACCTGCACCGGCTGGGCGTCCGGATGCCTTGCCTGATCCAGGGCGGCCAGTACATCCCGATTGCCTACTACGCTGACTGCGAGTCGGCGGGCCCGGTCCCGGCTTCGCCCGGCGCGGAGCACGTCGTTTACCTCTGGTTGAAGGGCAGCCCGCTGCCGGGGTATGCGCGCGGCTGGACTGCCTACAGGCTGCCCGACATCCAGTCGGCGGGCCTGCGTTACACCGCGTACGTGTCTCCCGGTGCGGCCAGGTAGGCCGCTGCTTCGCGGCCCGCGGTCCACGGTCGCGGCCCGCGACGTTCCCGCCAGGATCACCGCATCCAGTTCCGGCGGCTCATTGTCCGGCACAATACCCAGACAAGTGCTCGCCCCTGCCAGCCAGACATGTACTCGCCCCGCCGGGCGGAAGCGGAGATCGACGTGCGACCTGACACGCTCGGGCCGTTCCCGTTAAACGCGGTCACTTCGGGTGACTGCCGCAAGCTCATCGTCGACCTGCCCGATGAGTGCGTGGACATCGTCGTAACCAGCCCACCGTATTGGGGTCAGCGCACCTCAGAAGCGAACGGCGTGGAATCCGACCCGCGCCGCTACCTCGCCGCCTTGACCGAGATCTTCGCCAGCATGCTCCCGAAGATGAAGCGATGCGGCATCGCCTGGGTCAACCTCGGCGACGCCTACAACACTCCGGTGAACTGGCGCCGGCAGGACCGCGCCTACAGCACGCTCGGCGCCAGCCGTTCCGGCCTCCGCCCTGACAACTCCGCGTACACCAAGCCGCGGTACAGGCGGCGGGCGTTCGTTGACCAAGGCGAGCCCTGGCTGGCCTACGGCAACCTGCTGGCTCTTCCGTATCGCCTGGTCGTCGGCATGTGCGAGGCCGGCTGGCTGTTCCGGGGTGAGGTCATCTGGCACAAGCTCAACCCGATGCCGGAAGGCAGGTGCCGGCGGCCGCATCGTCAGCATGAGGCGATCTACCTGTTCGCCAGGACGCAGCAGCACGTGTTCCGAGCCAGCCCGCCGGTCGGTTCGGTGTGGAACTTCGGCAACGAGCGACTCGGCGGCCTGAGGCACTTCTCCCGCTTTCCCGAGCAGTTGCCGCGCCGCTGCATCGATGCATACGGCGCGGCCGGGCCCGACGTCGTCGTCCTTGACCCGTTCAGCGGCTCCGGCACCACCGGCGTCGCGGCACTCGGCGCCGGCTGCACGTTCGTGGGCTTCGAGATCAACAGCGATCAAGCGCGGGCCGCCAACGACCGGCTGCGGACGGCCGCCGGCCGCTCGCCTGCCTAGCCACTTCGACCCCTCGTTCCCCAAATTGCCGTTTTCGCGAGCCGATTCCGCCGACCGCTGGCATGCTCTGTCACGAAGGTTTCCACTGTGCTCGCCGCGCAGAAGGGAACGAGGGGCGCTCCGCGGCGGGCAGAAGGAGAGGTGCGGCGCGGTATGCAGGAAGCCACTCGACGGCGGCGTCCGGCTGCCGTAGTCCGCAGCCGGGGCCGACGAGCGGAGGGCTTCCCACGGTCGTCCGGCGGGATCATGCGCCAGATAGGCATGCTCGCGGCCGTGTCGGTGGTCGCAGCGGCCGTCGTGCTCGCGCTGTCAGCGGCGGGCAGGCCGGCTAGCGCCGATGCAAGCACGAACCCGACGTCAACGCCAGGGCCAGGGTCCAGCTCGACCTCGACGCCCAGCCCGGCGGCGACTCCGACGCCGACGCCAACTCCCACACCGTCGCCGTCCCCATCACCCAGAGTCGCCCAGGCCTTTTCTGGCACTGCGGCCGTGGGCGCGCTGTTCCTGACCAGGAAGGGCGGCAAGCTGGACCACTTCTGCTCGGCCGCTGTCGTGCGCAGCCCGCAGGAAGACCTCGTCATCACGGCTGCTCATTGCGTCTGGGGCAAGACGCTCGGCACCAAGGGCAACGTGATATTCGGGCCCGGCTGGCACAACGGCAAGTTCCCCAAGGGACGCTGGCTCGTGATGTCGGCGACCGTGGACAGCAAGTGGAAGAAGGACAAGAACCCGAACGATGATGTGGCCTTCATCGTCGTGCGCAGCGGGAGCCAGAAGATCCAGAAAGTCACGGGCGCCGAGACTCTCGAGACGGGCACGAAGCTGCCGCAGACGGTGCAGGTGATCGGCTACCCGGACAGCACGAGCGAGCCGGTCAAGTGCACCGGGCCTGCCACCCAGCTCAAGGGCCGCAAGTACCTGGATCAACTGGTGTTCGACTGCGACGGCTTCGCCGACGGCACGAGCGGCGGGCCATTCCTGATGCGCGTCGACAAGTCGACCGGCACGGGCGACGTCATCGGCGTGATCGGCGGTTACCAGGAAGGGGGCGTGTCGCCGAACGTGTCGTACTCGTCTCAGTTCCTCAGCAACATCGCCGATCTGTACAAGCAGGTAACCAGCTAGCGGGGCCCGCAGCGATGGCCGGAGAGAACGTCGAATCGAGCGACTACGATGCCTGGGCCGACGAGTACGCTCGGAGTACCGCGTGGCGGGAGCGGCCAGAGGCACGCGGTGACCCCTGGGGCATCCTCCCTGGCCTGCTGGAACTGCTCGGCGACGTCACCGGGCTTTCGGTGCTCGACGCCGGATGTGGCGACGGGTACCTGTCCAGGGTGCTCGCGCGCCGCGGCGCGCGGGTCACCGGCATCGACCTGTCACCGCGGCTGGTGGGCAACGCCCGCGCGAGAGACCCGGACATCGATTACCGCGTCGCCGACCTGAGCAAGCCACAGCCGGCTGACGCGGCTCGATTCGACGCGGTCGCCAGCTATCTCGTACTCAACGACGTCCGTGATTACCAGGGTTTCATCGTCACTCTCGCGGCGGTGCTGCGGCCGGGCGGCCGCCTCGTGCTCGGGATCAATAACCCTTACGGCGCGGTGATCCGCAAGCATGTCGCCGACTACTTCGACTCGGGTGCGAAATCGCCCTACCGCGGCCTGTGGGAAGTCGGGATCAGGTCGTATTACTACCACCGAACCCTGCAGGAGTACCTCGACGCGTTCCTCGGCAGTGGCCTCCGGCTCGACCGGCTGATCGACCTGCAGGCGCACTCGAGCTCGCACGAGCCGGCGACGCTGCTGCCCGAGGGCGGCCGGTTCCCGCGCCACATGCTCCTCGCGTTCACCAAGCCGAGTCCTGCGCCGGGCGAGGCCAGACGGGCACGCGATGGATAGGGCCTCGGCAGAGGCCCTGCTCGGCCGGCTTCACGAAGCGCAAAATCACTTCTACGGCGGCGGGGACGCCACGGGGCTGCGCCGCGTGCTGGCGCCCGACGTCACCTGGACCATTCCCGGCAGCAACGCCATCTCGGGAACTTACCGCGGGATCGATGCCGTGCTCGACTACTTCACCCGGAGGCGCGCGATCGCGAATTCGACGTTCAGGCTGCATCGTCGCGATGTCCTGGTCGGGGCGGGCAGCACGATCGCCGCGCTGACCGACGGCACGGCGACCATCGCCGGCGAGCACCGCGGCTGGTCTACGGTGGGGCTCTACGACGTGCGTGACGGGCTTGTCGCGGCGTGCTGGCTGCTGCCGTTGGATGCCGTCCAGTTCGACGCGATCTGGTCCTAGTCTCCGGTCGCGCGGCTATCAGCTGCTGCGTCTCATCCCCAGTCACAGCCTCCGGTCGCCCGTTGCCACCACCGTGACGCCATGAGGGCCGGCAAACGTGACAGCGACGCGAAGTCCGATCTGGTGACAAATAGGAACACGTTCTAGTGTGATGCGCGTGGCACTGAACATCGCGGACCTGTTTGAGCACGCCGTCGACGCCGCCCCGAGCCGGCCGGCCCTCAAGGCCGACGACCGCGTGCTGACCTACGCCGACCTGGAGGCTCAGGCCAACCGCCTCGCGCACTTCCTCAGCGCGCGCGGCGTCGGGCCGGGCGATCACGTCGCCGTCTACGCCAGGAACGGCATTGAGCACGTAGTCGGGCTGCTCGCGATCCTCAAGATCCGCGCAGTGTCGATCAACGTCAACTATCGCTACGTCGAGAGCGAACTCGACTACCTCTTCGAGAACGCCGACATAGTCGCGCTGCTGCACGAGCGCTGTTATGCGCCGATTGTGGCGCGGTGCGCGCCCAGGCACGAGAAGCTGCACACCTGCGTCGCGCTGCCTGATGTCACGGATCCCGAGTGCAGCGCGGACGTAGCGTCATTCGGCGGCGTGCTGCTCGATGAAGCGCTCGCCGGCAGCAGCGCCGCGCGAGACTTCGGCCCGCGCAGCGGCGATGACCTGCACATCATCTACACCGGCGGCACGACGGGCTTTCCCAAGGGCGTGATGTGGCGTCAGGAGGACTTCTGGCGCGTGCTCGGCGGTGGCATCGACTTCGGCACCGGCGAGCGTCTGTCGGAATACGACCAGTCCGAGCAGGCCAGGCAGGACGGCCGGCTGATCACGTTCCCGCTCAGCCCGCTCATGCACGGCGGCGCTCAGACCGGGCTGCTCATACACCTGTTTGCCGGGCACCTGACCATACTCGAGCCCAAGTTCGACCAGGTACGGACGTGGGAGATCGTCGAGCGCGATGGTGTCCAGTTGCTGTTCATGACCGGCGATGCCATGGCCAGGCCGCTGATCGAGGAATTTGAGCGCAAGGCCGCTACCGGGACGCCGTATAAGGCCGGCAGCGTGGTCGCCATCTCCAGCACGGCGGCGATCTTCAGCCGTGAGGTCAAGGGGCGCTGGGTGAACGCGTTCCCGTACGCGTTCATCACCGACTCAGTCGGCGCGACGGAGACTGGCTTCCAGGGCATCGGCCTGCAGGACAAGGACAGCATCCAACGTGATGGCGCTCTGATTGCGCTTGGCCCCGACTCGGTCGTGATCAGCGACGACAATCAGGTCCTCGACCCGGCGGTAAACGTGGGCGCGGTCGCCCGCCTCGGTCGCACCGGCAACGTTCCCGTGGGCTACTACAACGACCCGCAGAAGTCCGCGGCGACCTTCCTTGTCATCAACGGCGCGCGCTACTCGGTCCCCGGCGACTGGGTGCGAGTCGAGCCCGACGGCAAGGTCACCCTCCTGGGCCGGGGCTCGAACTGCGTGAACACCGGCGGTGAAAAGGTCTACCCCGAGGAGGTCGAAGCCGCGGTCAAGGCTCATCCGGCGGTCTATGACTGCCTCGTCGTCGGCGTCCCCGACGACAAGTACGGGCAGGCGGTTGCGGCCGTGGTCGAACTGCGGGATGGCCAGGCCCTGGATCTCACCGCGTTGCGCACGTTCCTGCGCGCGAGCCTGTCGGGGTACAAGTTGCCCAGGTCCATGACGCTGGTTGAGAAGGTGCCACGTAACCCGGCCGGCAAGGCCCAGTACCCGCGGGCGCTGGAGCTGGCGCTCGCCACCGACGAGATCCGCCAGACCGTGTGACGACCGGAAGGGCGCCGCTTCGTCCGTTCGTGCGGGCGGACTCGAGCCGTGGTCATTCCCTGACTGATCTGGTGCAGTCCGATCGTGCACCGCGTGGCCCGGCTGTGCTTGGCGACATTGGTCAGGGCCTCGGCGACCACAAAATATGCGGTCGTCTCCACGGCCGCGTCCGGCCTGCAACTGAGCGCGTCGAGGTCGAGCTCAGCGGCGATGCACGCCCGAGTCACCAGTGGCAGGGTGCACCGCAGCAGGAGGCCGGCCGCCGTGCCGACGGCGAGCCGCTCGGCGGGCGATGTCAGCCCCAGGCTCAGCGCGATGTGCGTCTGCGCGCTGCCCAGGTACAGGGTCTGCGGTCGCAGCGGCCCCACGACCGCTGGGTGGCTGCGCAGCTCGTCGGTAGCCCCGGCCACGCCCATCCACCACCACAGCGCGGTCACCACGAAGGTGACCAGCGCGACAGGGAAGGCCACCAGCGCGTGCGCTACGTCGAGCCACAGCCCAGGGTCGGGCCGGGCGGCGGGTCCTTTCGGTCTCCGCCACTGGCTCGGGTCGTCCGGCCTCCCGGCGAGCGAACGGACCTTGGCGATCCGCCACCGTTCCAGGTCGGCGAACCACCGCGCCGGTGCCAGGACGCTGGGTGCAAGCCGTGACCCGCCAGGCAACAGCCGAACGACCGTCCCCACGCGCAGCGCGCCGCACACGAGCAGCAGGGCAGCGGCGGCGATCGCCGGCGCGGTCAGCAGGTAGAGCGACTCAAGTAGCGTGCGACGCGCGACACGGAAAGGGAACCTGGTGCCCGTCCGCCACCGACCCCGGACCGCCAACGGGAACGACTCGGTCAGGGCGTCAGTCTAATCTCGATCTTCGACCAGCGGCGTCAGCCCGAAGTCCAGGGCACCCCGGCCGCACGGAAGATCATTACCGCGGCCCCAGACCCCGACTGACCGCCGGTACGCCGCCAGCCAGGCCTCCTCTTCGTTCCCCCCCAGTACCAAGAATCCGGCGCGTGCGTTCCCGTCGGCAGCGGCGCTGGCATCGGCTTCGCCGGTCGTGCCGGCCCGGTCGACTGCAGGCCGCAACCGATGGGGGCGTGTATCGTCGTCAGGTGCTAGCTGTCGTCCGAGTACGCGCGCGGCAGCCATCCGACCTGGATTCCTGTGTCCTCGCCCTCAGGCGCGTTCACGACACGCTGGGTTATCCGATGGTGTGGCCAGACGACCCAAAGGCCTGGCTGACGGCCGGGACGCAGATCTGTGCCTTCGTCGCTGAGCTGGACGGCGTGATCTGCGGGCACGTCGCTGTGACCCGGCCGAAGGAAGGCGTGGCAGCCAGGGCGTGGGCGGCCGAGTTGGGAGCGGCCGTCGGCGACCTGCTATGCGTTTCGCTGCTGTTCGTGGACCCGCAGGCGCAGGGGTGCGGCGTTGGCCGCCGCCTGCTCGACGTGGCCCAGGCCGAGATACTTGACCGGCGCGCCGCTCCGGCGCTTGAGGTCGTCTCGCTGAACACCCGCGCTATCAGCCTGTATGAGGCGCAGGGCTGGCGGCGGATCGGCTCGGTCGGCTACAGCTGGCTGCCCGAGCCGGAGCGTTCCTTCCTCTATGTCGGCCCGATCTCTACGTCGGCCCGACGGCCGGTCAACTCACGTCAGCAGCCAGCTGAGGGTCACCGCCCGGCTAGTACTGGCCAGCCGCCGATGCGGGACCGGCCAGGGATGCCAGGATGAGCCGCATGCCAACCGACGACAGTCCCACAGGGGGAATCGGCATCACGCTCTTCTCGTCGTCCGCTGACTCCGCGGATCAGGCGGAGATCAACGGCTATGACAGTATCGCCGAGGCGTACGCAGCCGCTAACGAGACCAACCTCATCAATGGCTACTACGAGCGCCCCGCGATGCTGGCGCTGGCCGGGGACGTGACTGGCCACCGGATTCTCGACGCCGGTTGCGGAGCTGGTCCACTATTCGCGGCGCTGCGCGACGCGGGTGCCATCATAACCGGCATCGACAAGAGCGGCGGGATGCTGGAGCTGGCCCGGCGGCGGCTCGGTGACGACGCGGACCTGCGGATGGCCGAGCTTGGCAGCCCGCTTCCCTTCCCCGACGACACGTTCGACGACGTCACGGCTTCACTGGTATTGCACTACCTGGAGGACTGGGGGCCAGCGCTAGGCGAGCTGCGGCGCGTACTCAAGCCCGCCGGACGGCTTATCGTGTCCGTTAACCATCCCTTTGTTACGAACCTGATGCACCGCGAGTCCGGCCGCAATCCCGATTATTTCGCGACCTACAACTACACAGAAGAGTGGACCGCGGGCAGCCAAACCGCCCGGCTGAGTTTCTGGCACCGCCCGCTGCACGCGATGACCGAGGCGTTCACCAAAGCCGGATTCCAGATCTCCGTCATCAGCGAACCACCACCCGCACCAGGCGCCCAGGAGCTATTCCCCGCCGAGATCGAGGCCAAGCCGAGGTTCCTTTGCTTCCTGTTCTTCGTCCTGGCGGCCTCATCAGAACCAGTTGCGGGCTATCGCTCCCCGGCGGAGTAGTAGTCGTTGAGGACTTCGCGGATCGTGTAGTCGGCGTTGTCGTACATAACAGGGTTGAGGTCGTCCCTGTAGTAGTCCAGGTGTCCCATTGCCAGCGACAGAGCA
The DNA here is from genome assembly GCA_030041135.1 of Streptosporangiaceae bacterium. Lineage (GTDB taxonomy): Bacteria > Actinomycetota > Actinomycetes > Streptosporangiales > Streptosporangiaceae > JAJYUU01. The sequence continues at coordinate 8,848 of JASHOL010000189.1, forward strand.
CGGGCCCGGCCGCGGAGCCAGGTGGCATCGTCAACCCCGGAAGCGCGCCTGAAAGCCGGACGGACACTAGCCGGTAGCAGCATCCACGCGACGATGAGGTCTCCGGACGGGTCGCCGGGACCGGCAGCGTCGAAGTCGATCACGGCGGCCAGGCGCCCGTTCCTGGTAATCAGGTTTCCGGCCATCAGGTCCGCGTGTATCCATACATCCGGGCGGTCCCATGCGGGTAGCTCCAGGGCCTCGTCCCAGATTTTTGCGGCGGTTCCGGTGTCGATCAATCCATGGACGTTCTGGATGGTTCTCAGCGTGAACCCGTGCCGAGTGGACAAAGGCTGGCCCCCCGGCGAGGGTTCGCCGGGTAGGTCAACGTTCCACAGGGCACGCAGGAACTCGGCAAGGTCACCGGCGAGCAGATCCGGTTCGGCCAGCTCGCCCTCGACCGGAACGTCGCCGTCGATCCACCGCAGGACACCCCAGGAACTCGGGTAGCCCGCCGCGGGCTGTCCCAGGCCGACCAGTTCAGGGACCTCGACCGGCAGGAGTGGCGCCAGCCGGGGCAGCACTCCTTCTTCGAGGATTCTTCCCAGGCCGCCTGTGTCAGGCACGCGCGGCAGCCGGATTACCAGGTCATCGCCAAGGCGGTAATTCACGCGCCAGGTCCCTTGCGAGCCGACCG
>JASHOL010000190.1 GCA_030041135.1 Streptosporangiaceae bacterium
AGACAAGGCAAGCCAGCCGGCGCGAACTTGCCTGGGAGAGTAACAGCCTATATGGTGAATCTAAATTCACTGAATGTAGATTCATCAACTGGAGGCAGCCATGACCACGCGCGAGACGCAGACCGAGCGGGCGGCACAGACCCGGCCCGAGGCGCAGTCCCGGCCCGAGGCGCAGTCCCGGCCCGAGGCGCAGTCCCGGCCCGAGGCGCCCGCCCAGCGGGAGGCGCCCGTCCAGCGGGAGGCGCCCTCCCAGCGGGAGGCGCCCGCCCAGCGGGAGGCGCCCGCCCAGCGGAAGGCGCCCGCCCAGCGGGAGGCGCCCACCCCGACGGAAGTCCTGATTATCGGCGCGGGCCCGACCGGCCTCGTGCTCGGCTGCGAGCTTGCCCGCCGGGGCGTCCGCTGCCTGATCGCGGAGAAAGACGCCGGACCGTTCACTGGCTCACGCGGCAAGGGCCTGCAGCCGCGGACCCAGGAGATATTCGAGGACCTCGGAGTCGCGCCGCAGGTGCGCGCGCACGGCGGCCTCTATCCGCCGATCCGCGCGAACGCCGACGGCCGGGTGGTCTTCGAGGGCCGGATGGACCCGCTATCGGACGCCACCCCGGATGTGCCGTACCCGAACGTGTGGATGCTGCCGCAATGGCGGACGGGCGAGATCCTGCGGGCCCGGCTGGCCGAGCTTGGCGGCGGCGTGACCTACGGTGCCAAGCTGCTCTCGCTGCGCCAGGACCACGACGGGGTGACCGCGGTGCTACGCCATCACGGCGCGGAGCAGGTCGTCCGGGCCAGCTACCTGATCGGTGCCGACGGCGGGCACAGCGCGGTGCGCCGGGCGCTCGGCATCGGCTTCCTCGGCCAGACGCACGACGAACAGCGGATGATCGTGGCCGACGTCCGCGTCACGGGAATCGGGCGCGACCACTGGCAGGTGTGGACCGCTCCCGGCCCCCAGCACGGCGCGTTCCGGCTGGCCCTGTGCCCGCTGGCCGGCACCGACACGTTCCAGCTGACCGCTCCCGTCGCGGCCGGGGTACCGGTCCCTGAACTGACGCTCGCCGGCCTCCAGGGTCTCGTCGACGACGCGGCCGGCCCCGGCCAGATCCAGCTCACGGACCTGACCTGGACTTCGCTGTACCGGGCCAACATCCGCATGGCTGAGCGGTTCGCCGAGGGCCGCGTGTTCCTGGCGGGCGACGCGGCCCACGTTCACCCGCCGGCTGGAGGGCAGGGCCTCAACACCGGCGTCCAGGACGCTTACAACCTCGGCTGGAAGCTGGCGGCGGTGCTTGGCGGCGCCCCGGAGCGCCTGCTCGACAGCTACGCGACCGAGCGGATCCCGGTCGCAGCCGACGTTCTCGGCATCACCACCGAACTGAACGACAAGGCGGTGAGGCAGGAAGCTGACGCACATCGGCGGGACAACCCCGAACTGCGGCAGCTCAACCTCGGCTATCGCTCAAGCGAGCTGAGCCGTGAGCTTCGCCGCAGGCCGGGCCGGGTCCGGGCCGGGGATCGCGCGCCGGATGCGCCTGGCCGCGACCGGGCCGGCCGCGCTCTGCGGATGTTCGGCCTGATCCACGGCGGCCACACGACCCTGCTCGCATTCGGGCCGGCGGCCGAGCGGCTGGCCGTCGACCTGGCCGCCTGCGCGCCGCAGGACCTGCGGGCCGTCGCCGTGCTCGAGCAGGCGGGCCCGACTGGCGCGACCGCGTTCGTGGATGTCGATGGTCACGCTCGCCGCGACTACGACATCCCCGGCGCCGACGTCCTGCTCGTGATCCGCCCTGACGGCTACCTCGGCCTCGCGCTCGACGCGGGCCCGGCAGCCGCCGGCCGGGCGCGGGAGTATCTCGCCGGCCTGGGCGCTGCCTCCCGCTGCGGGGCGTCCGCACGGGCCAGCTAACCGCCGCTCAGCGCTTCCTACCGGAACGAGGGCTGGACCGGCCTGCAGTTGTCTGCCCGCTTTGGGGGGACATGTGAGCCCCAGAGTGACCTGGGTTACTCGCGAGTAGTGACTTGTGTCTCATCGCGAAACCGGACCAGGTGACCCGGCGTCGAAGGTCCCGTAACGCATCGTGATCCTCGCCGGGATCGTGCCACGACACGCGGTCCCGACCTTGACATCACCAGCCGGCGCGGCTCAGCAACCCGGACCCGCGTGGCTGGCCGGCACCGCCGGGCAGCGGGGACAGACAGGAAGGAACTGCATGCGACCTACTGCCCGACTTATCGGTGCCCTCCGCGGCAGCCGCAAGGGCTTGCTCATCGCCGGGTCGGTCGCGGCGATCCTCGGCGTCGGGGCCGGCACCGCCAGTGCTGCGACCGTGGCCTCGGCCGCCGCTCCGGTGAGCCACGATCGTGCGGCACGGACGGAGATTGAGCTCACCGCGGAGCGGCGCCCGTTCCGGCCGACAACGATGTCCTGGGACGAGGTCGCGGAGATTCAGGCGCACCGGACCAATCCCAGCCTTGGCCAGGGTGCGCTGCCGCTGGCCGACCAGTTGCACCCAGTAGCACCGTACGGTCCGCAGCAGTACATGCCGCTCGACTCGGCCCAGGTGGGCAACGCGGCAACGATCGTGCGGCAGGCACTGGCCAAGAAGATGGGCCTCAGGTCGGCCGTGGTCGCGGTCGCGACCGCGATGCAGGAGTCCACGCTGAACGACATCAACTACGGAACCTCGGACTCGGTCGGGCTGTTCCAGCAGCAGCCGTCCTGCGGCTGGGGCACCGCCCAGCAGATCATGAACCCCGCCTACGCCTCGGATGCCTTCCTCACCGCGCTGCAGAAGTACCAGGCGGCGAACCCGGATTGGGCTAGCCAGCCGCTCTATCAGGCCGCGCAGGGCGTCCAGGCCTCGGCGTACCCGACGGCCTACGCGCAGTGGGAGGACCAGGCGGCCAGCCTGGTCCAGGGCATCACGATGCACCTCACCCGCTAAGGCCCGCAGCCGGCGCGTGCCCCGTTCTCCCCCGTGCAGCGGGGCACGTTGCCTCGTCTGCTAGCTCTCTGGCAGCGGCAGGCCTGCCTCGAGGTGCGCCAGCCCGGCATCAATCCGGTCGAACATCACGTGGAAGTCGATCGGCTGGTCAGGGTCAGGCGGCATGGCGGCGGTCATGACGACACCGAGGATGGCCCCGGCCATGTTCCGCACGTAGAAGTCGTCGGGCGAGGCGCCGATCCGCCGGGCGATCGCGGCACTGATCTGATCCGTCGTCCGGACGAGCTCATCGACCGCCCTGGCCCGGATTTCCGGCACCGAAAAGGTGAGATGCGTGGTCTCCGCGAGGATCTCGGCCTCTTCCGGCGCGATGTGCCGCCCGGCGGCCGCGGCCGCGGCCCTGAAGGCCGCGATCGGGCCCAGGTCCGGCGGTTGCGCCTCCATCTCGGCCAGCGCGATGAGGTCGAAGTCGTCCTGCAGGACCACATCCTCCTTGGTCGGGAAGTACCGGAAGAACGTGGCCGGCGAGACTTCGGCGGCCTCCGCGATCTGCTCAACAGTCGTTGCGGTGTAGCCCTGCTCCGAGAACAGCCGGAGCGCGTGCTGCCTGATGGCGGCACGCGTCCTGGCCTTCTTGCGTTCACGCAGGCCCGCGGGTCTGGCGGGCAGCTCGGTCATGGCCGTCACTCTCCCTCTGCCGAGTCGGCTGGCGGTCCGGCGACACCGGCCGGGTGCGCCTCTTCCCCGGCCCCTGGCTCGATCTCGGCGGCGGGCGACCGCGCGGCGGTCCCGGCTTCGTTCCGGGGAATGAACAGTGCAGCGAGGATTGTGGCCGCGATCGCGATACCCGCGCAGATCCAGAGCATGACATCCAGGCCGCTGGTGTAGGCGCCGCGGACGTTATGGAGCAGGCCGGCCACGTCGGCCGCGGGTGCCGACATGGCGATCTTGACGCCGTAGGTCACGCTGCTGCGGGCGGTGGCCGCCACGCTGGCCGGCAGGCCTGCCAGGTGCAGGTGGCCCTGGTAGACGGTCGCGATCACGGTGCCAAGCACGGCCACGCCGATGGTGGCGCCGACCTGCCGCATCGCGCTCAGTAGCGCCGATCCAGAGCCGCTGCGCTCGGGCGACAGGGCGCTGAGCGCCGCGTTAAGCATGGTCGGCATCGCGAGGCCGAGGCCAAGGCCGGTCAGCGCGAACCAGGTCGCCATGAAGGCAGTGGAACTGGCCTGGTTCGTGCCCGTGCCGATTGCCGTGGCCACCGCCATGATCCCGAATCCGGCGGCTCCGAGTACCTTGGCGCTCAGAATCGGCGGGCGGGCCTGCCCGTCCCGGCCTGGCTTGCGGTCGCTCTGCAGCCGCTGGCCGAGACCGAGGCCGACGATCAGGCCACCGATCAGGGGCAGCATTCGGACCCCGCTGTCGAGCGAGTTCAGGCCGCGCACGTCCTGGAAGTACTGCGGCATCACGAAGAACACGCCGAACAGCGCGAACGTGATCATGGTCAGCAGCACCGTGCCCCAGCTAAATCCGGCCGAGCGGAACAGGCCAAGGTCCACCAGCGGCAGGCGGCGGCCGCTGCGCGTGACGCGCCGCTCCCAGAGGACGAAGGCCGCGCCGGCGACCAGGCCGGCCGCGATCGTGCCGAGTGTTGTCGGCGAGCCCCAGCCGTCGGTGCTCGCGACGATGAAGCCGTAGGTCACGGCGGTCAGCGCGGCACTGGAGATAACCACGCCGACCACGTCGATGCTCGGGCGGTTTTGGCTGCGCGACTCCGGCATCAGGAAGGTCACCGTCACCACCGCGATCACGACGATCGGCACGTTGATGAGGAAGACCGAGCCCCACCAGAAGTGATCGAGCAGCCACCCGCCGACGATCGGGCCGAGAGGGAAGCCGAGGAACGTGGCCCCGCCGACGATCGCGATTGCCTTAGGGCGCTCGTCGGGGTTGAACATGACGGGCAACACGGCGAGCGCGAGCGGCGTGATGACCGCGGCGGCCAGGCCGAGCGCGACCCTGGCGGTGATCAGCTCGCCCGTGCTGGTTGAGTAGGCACAGGCCAGGGAGGAGATTCCGAACAGCACCAGCGCCCAGGTCAGCAGCCTCTTGCGGCCGTAACGGTCGCCGAGCAGCCCGGCCGGCAGCAGGGCGGCGGCCAGTACCAGGCTGTAGGCATCGAGGAACCACTGCGCGTCACTGCTTGACGCGTGCAGGTCGATGGAGAGCTTGGGAATGGCGAGCGTCAGGACGAATACGTCCAGGCCGACGACGAGCACGCTGAGCGACAGCGCGGCGAGCGCCCACCAGCGGCGGTTGCCCACAGCCTGCGGTGCGCCGGGCTGAACTGCGATCGTGGGAGACGTCATGGCCGGCTCCTTTCTGCCTGTCTCTCTCACTCAAGAGCTGATCTCTTATGCTGTCAGCTTTATTATGAGAGTTTCTATCACATGAGTCAATCCCTCAGACGGAATTGAGGGCGGCAGCTTGGCCCGGCGCGGACGTCGTGAGGGAGACTGGAGCGGAGACCGTCGTCAGGCAGTCGTCAGGCAAAGGAGATGCCGCCATGCCGGAGCCACAGGGTGAGGAGCTCGCTAGGGTCAGGGCGCGCCGTGAGGAACTCCGCAAGCGATACCTGCGCCCGCTAGCCGAGCGCGGGCCGAGCACGGTCAGCGGCGTCCACCACCTGGCGCTGATCGCCAAGGACACCGAGGAGACGATCAAGTTCTACCAGGAGTTCCTCGGGTTCCCGCTGGTCGAGCTCGTGGAAAACAGGGACTACGCCGGCTCGAACCACTTCTTCTTCGACATCGGGAACCACAACCTGCTGGGCTTCTTCGACTTCCCCGGCTACGACGTCCCGGCCTGGCAGGAAACGATCGGCGGGGTGCAGCACCTGGCGATCTCCGTGACGGCCGAGCAGTTTGAGGGCGCCAGGAAGAAGCTGGAGCAGGCAGGAGTGGACTACCTGGGACCCGATCGCGGCGCCGACAACAGCATGTACTTCCGTGACCCGAATGGCGTCGGGCTGGAGCTCTACCGCGAGGACCTCGGCCGGTTCGAGGGCGAGTTGCTCGTCGAGTAGCTGCCCGCGACCGGCTGTCTGACCCCGTCAGTTCGGGCGGTCGTGGGCCGACCTGAGCAGGCGCCCGGCGATCGAGTGCTCTTGGCCCTCTTCGGGGATGAGTATCCAGCAGGCGAGATACAGCGGGATGCCGGCCAGGTAGATCGGGAAGCCGACCACGGCCAGGGTACTGCCGATGACGCCGAGCAGCGCCAGGACGACCAGGACGATCCGGACGATGGTGACGTCGATGCCGAAGGAGCGGGCCAGCCCGGCGGCCACGCCGGCGAGCATGCGTCCTTGCATCGGCCGCCGCAGCGGAGGCTTCGCGTGCGAACGCGCGTCGTCGCC
>JASHOL010000191.1 GCA_030041135.1 Streptosporangiaceae bacterium
TGAGCCGTGTTATCCGGACAGGCGAAGAAGTCCGCGCCCGCCCTGGCCAGCCGGTCCGCACTACGCGCAAGCGTGGACCGGATCGACCGATAGTCACCCTCGTCCCAGGCAGGCATGCTGCGCGCCATGGCAATGCAGTCCATGGTCACGTCCGGGTGGTCGTGCGGGCCAGTGCGACGGAACCCTTCCTGGCAGAACGCAAGGAAACACAGAGCCGCACCTTCTGTGCTGTGCGCCAGGATGCCAAGGTGTTTCACGGCGCCTCACTCCGGATTCCTAAGGTGCCGACTATCGTATACGATGTGCGGCATGGCGGTCAAACCTACGCTTCAGCTCGGCGACCCGCTGCTGCGCGCGCGCTGCCAAGACGTGCGCGACACGAGCGCGCCGCAGCTGCGGCAGCTCGCCGGCGACCTCTCGGATACGCTGGCCGACTGGGTGGCGCGCACCGGCTACGCCCACTCCCCCACCACCTGGGAGGTGTGGGATGCGTGCCCGAGCTTTTCTGTAGAGATCTTCCGCAAGGTCCGCCGGTTCACCTGGGTCGATGTCTCCTATCAGTCACCAGACGGCAGCCAGCACAGCACGCGCGCCGACGGGGAACTTGGCGAGCTGCTTCAGCACGAGATCGACCACCTCGAGGGTGTCCTGGCCATAGACCGCGTGACCAGCATTACTGCCTTCATGCGCTCGGAGTTCGAGCGGCGGTACCGCAGTGAAAGCCCTTACCGGCCATGAGCCCGCAGGCGCCTCCGACTGACCCGATTCCCCGGCCCGAGCCGCTGCGCGCAGCGGTGTACGCGCGGATCGTGGCCCTCATTGTCTCGGCGGAATACCGGCCAGGCTCGGTGCTGACCGAGGCGGCCCTCAGCCGGGCGATGGGAGTTTCCCGCACGCCGGTGCGGGAGGCTCTGCTGCGGCTTGAAGCCGAAGGAGTGCTGGAATCGACGCTCGCCCGCGGGTTCATGCTGCGGGCCCTGAGCCGCTCAGAGGCTGCCGAGCTGTATCCCATCCTGGCCGCTCTCGAAGCCGTGGCCGTTCAGAATGCAGGTCGGAACCTGAAACCGGCCCTGGGCACCCTGCGCGCCGCCCTCGGTGAGCTCGAGGCCTGCACCGACGCGGTGGGCCGCTGGCAACTCGACACCGCGTGGCACACAACGCTCACCTCGGCGTGCGGCAACCGCCGCCTTGCCGGTCTCATCGCCCAGCTGCGCACGAGCCTGTCACGATACGAACTTGCCTACATGCAGCAGGTGCGGTCGCGGGAGGAAGCTGACCGGCAGCACCGCGAGATCCTCAGCGCACTCGAAGCAGGTGACGCGGGCCGCGCGGCCAGCCTGCTCACCGAGCACTGGCACGACGGTGAGCAGCTGATACTCGGCTGGCTGGCCCAAAGCGAGCCAGCTTCCCTGGACGCAGCAGGCCGACCACCGCGAGCCATAGCCCGCCGACCCTGAGCCCGCAAGTCGCCCGGATCGCATGGCGTCGGTCACGGCCTGGGCCTTCTCTGCTCCCGCCAGGCGAGAGGCCAGAAACCGCCCGCGCCGCAAGCGAGGATGAAGCACAGGCCCAGGCCCCACACGTTCATGAACGGCAAGCGGCGGAAGAGCCATGCAGCGCCAAAGACGACGACGGCTGGGACCGCCATGTACAGGCTGACGATTAGCGGAGCCGACACCCATGCTGGCGCCCGCGCCAGCCAGCGGTCACTGCCGGGATAAGCCGGCGGTCGCGCCGCGACCCGGCGGAAGCCGGTTCGCACAACGGACGCAAACCCTCCCCCGAACGCCGCCGCGAGCACGACACCGATGCCGAGCGCCTGCCACGAGTTCGCAAACTTAACGAACGGCACGAGTACCCAGACGGCCAGCGTGACAGCCCACGCTCCCAGCAGCCATCCCCGCTTGCGCAAGATCCCCCTGCCCACCGACCTCATCCTTGCGGGCCTAGCCGGTCCGCCAGCATGGCAGCACGCACCTTTTGCAGACCACTAGCCTGCGGCGCCAGCCCGTGCCGCCGGTTCTAATCGCCGATCCGAGGCGGCTAAGCTGCCGCGGTGTGGACGAAGGAGAGCCGCTGATTGCGGGTGGCTTCACCCAGGGGATCGTGCGGATCGGGGACACGGTGCGGCGACCGCTGCGGCCGTTCAGCCTGACTGTGCAAGCCTACCTGGCTCACCTGCGCGACGCCGGTTTCGCGTGCGCGCCGCTTCCGCTCGGCGTCGATGACCAGGGGCGGGAGGTGCTGTCGTTCGTGCCAGGTGATGTGGCGTCCCGGTTGCCGCCGGAGGAGACGTCGGGTGAGAAGGTACTTGTCGCCCTGGCCCGGTTGATCCGCTCGCTCCACGAGGCGTCGGCCGGGTGGGTACCGCCGCCCGACGCAGTGTGGGGCGGGAGTCCAGCTAACGCGGGACGTCCGATCACCGAGCCCACCGAATTGGTCAGCCACCGCGACTACGCCTGGGGCAATGTGATCTTCCGCGACGGGCTGCCTGCCGCGCTGATCGACTTCGACCTGGCCAAGCCGACCACCCGGGTCTACGACATCGCGAACGCGCTGTGGTACTGGGCTCCGCTGCGCGACCCGCGAGACCGGCCGCCCGCGTTGGCGGGCGCCGACATCCCCCACCGAGTCGCGGTGTTCGCAGACGCCTACGGCATGACAGGGCAGCAGCGCGACGGGCTGATGCCGCTCGCCGTCGGCATGGTGCGCCGCTATCACGCGGATTCCCGCGCGTCGGCCGCGCTGGACCCGGTGTGGCGCAAGGCGTGGGAGGAAGGCGGCGGTCTCGCCGGGACACCGGCCAAGGTTTACCTGCCTAGGGCCGAGGCATGGGTGCGCGAGATGGCACCGGCGATCACCGCTCGGCTCGGCCAGCCGGGCTAGGCCAGGCTGGCGCGTCACGCACGGGCCAACCGCCGCGTCACGCACGGGCCAAGCGGAGCGTCACGCACGGGCCAAGCGGAGCGTCACGCGCGGGCGAAGCGGCGCGTGCACAGCGGCACGAAGATGGCGAGCACCAGCGCCGTCCAGGCCAGCGTGGCTGGCACCGGATGCTCCAGCTGCCACGTCCCATTCGCGGGTGCTCCCGGATTGCCGAACAGGTCCCTGATCGCGCCGGCTAGGGCGCTGACCGGGTTCCAGTCGGCGATGGCCCGCAGCCAGGTCGGCATCCCGGAGGTTGGCACGTAGACGTTGGACAGCATGGTCACGGGAAAGACCAGGATCGATGCCTGGCCCGCCGCCTGCTCGCTGCCGAGGAGGAGCCCGAGGTACATGCCGATCCAGGCCGCGGCGAACTGGAAGGCCGCGAGCAGCGCGAACGCGCCCACCGCGTAGCCGGCGCCGCGCTCGATCCGCCACCCCACTGCCAGCCCGCACCACGCCATCAGGACGAGGCTCGCCAGCCCGTAGACCACGGTCGCGGCCGCCTGGCCGAACGGCACCGCCGTCCGCGCGATCGGTAGCGACCGGAACCGGTCCACCACGCCACGGGAGTTGTCGCGCGTCATCGCGAACATCGACGGCACGACGTTCACCGCGATCGTCGCGAACAGGCCTGGGATCAGGAACGCACGGTAGTCACCGCTGGGCACCGCGATGGCGCTCCCGAAGATGTAGCCGAACAGCACCACCATGACCACCGGTCCGCCAAGGGTCACCGCGATCGCGGTCGGGTCGTGCCTAAGCTTGGTGAGCACCCGCTCGGCCGCCGCAGCCCCGTCGGTGAACGCGCCGCTCATGCCTGCCCCACGGTAGCCCGCGTGCGGTCCAGGAATACCTCGTCGAGGGTGGGCCGCCGGACACTGACATCCTCGGCCGTGACCCGTGCGGCGTCGAGTCGCCGGACGAGGTCCGGCAGGGTCACCCCGCCCGCGGCCACCGGAGCGGTGAGCCGGCGCTCGCCCGCGTCCCGCCAGGGCGGGCCGATCATGAGATCCGCTAGGGCAGCCTCGGCGGCATCAAGGCAGGCGGCGTCGGCCAGCACCACGTCGACCCGGCTGCCGAGAGAGTCCTTCAACTCGTCCGGGCAGCCGTGGGCGGTTACGAGTCCGGCGTCGATGATCACGATCTGCTCGGCGATCCGGTCAGCTTCGTCGAGGTACTGCGTCGTCAGAAGGACCGTCGTGCCGTCTGCGGACAGCGCGCGGACGGCGGCCCAGATCTCGGCCCGGCTGCGCGGGTCCAGGCCGGAAGTCGGCTCATCGAGGAAGAGCACAGGAGGCGCCACGACCAGGCTCGCGATCAGGTCCAGCCGCCGGCGCATACCCCCTGACCAGGTCTTGACGAGCCGGTCGGCCGCATCGGCGAGGCCGAACCGGTCAAGCAGCTCGGCGGCCCG
>JASHOL010000192.1 GCA_030041135.1 Streptosporangiaceae bacterium
CGGCAATCCCGCTTGCTAGACCAGGTTTGCTCAGCAAACACCATAACTACCGAGGAACTGCTTCAGATGCAGATGCTGCCAGTTCCTAGTGCTTCAACGAAGGGCCCATCCCCCAGGCAGTTCGGCACCGCGGTGCTGCCTGGGATCTGAAGTGCCCACGCCGCTCAGATGCCCTCTACATCAAATAGCGCAGGTCCATCGTCTTCGCCAGTGGCACTAAATAGCCAGACGGCGGCTAATTCACCACGCAACACCGCATGAGAGACCCCGGCACGGGCCACCAGTCGGTCATGGCGTGTAGCCCAGCCTGGGCGCCCAAATCATCCACACGGTCCGGGGCTGGCTGCCCAGACGGCACCTGGTGGCCGCGGGTTGCGGGATCACCACCCTGCCCACCTCCCTCGCCGCCGCGGCTCCGCCGGGGGGCCCAGATCCTGCCGGTTCGACATGTGATCTTCCAGGAGAACGACCGATCCTAGACCAACTCCTTGGCCAGAGGACACATTGAGAACATGACCGCCGCCCTGCGACGTAATCCGAAGGCATTGTGCCATCTCAGGCATGATGGACAGGTGTCAAATGGCGGAGATCGCCATGCCGCGCGGGCTCGGGCCCTTGCAGAGCAGGCAGCAAGCCACGTCGCGCGCTCCTCCGACCGGGAGCCGGTGCGGGGCTGCGCTGAAGTGGATAACTCAAGGGCGGTTTGGCCGACGGCATGGCTGGCCGGTTATCCCGAGGCTGGGCGAACCCTGGCAGGATACGGTATCGGCCGAACGTGCTGGGTGGCGCCAGCGCGCGGCGTGCCTGGACGGCCATGAGGTCTTTGCGGTCGACTATCAGGTCTGCTGCCGGTGCCTCCTTGGATGGGTGGAGCCATACACCGAGCCGCGATTCCAGCGGTGTGGTCTCGCTAGTGCGGCCCTGGCGGCCTTGCGGTGGGAGTGGGTCAGAACAAGGCGCCCTGTGCATGCTGCTCCGCCGGCCTGGAGGCGCTGAAGACCGGCTGGCCGGGCAGCTTCTGGTTGATCCCCCACTTCGGCGGGAAGAACAGCCGGATGGGCTCCAGGGTGGGGGTGAACCGAGCCTTGATCCGCTTGCGGGCGCTGGCCAGTTCGGGGACGGCTTCGCGGCAGTATTTGTCGGTCTCGCAGAACAGGCCCTGGCAGTCGACCGCGTGCAGGGGGCGTCCCCACAGCCCGCCGAACGACAGGCCCAGGCGGGCGAACTCCTCGTCTTGCCGCTCGGTCATCCACAGCACGATCTCGGCCGGCGTGTAGTCGCCCGGATCCTGGAACACCTTCCTGATGCCGCGCACCGCGCCGGGGCCGGCCTGGGTGAAGTCGTTCTCGCTGAAGCCCAGCACTGACGAGTAGTTCAGGTCGATGGTGGTCTGGTAGGACATGAAGTCACCCATCAGCGGATAGCCGTGCAGCAGGTCGTAAACCTCCCGCAGCGACCTGGTATCGAGGAGCTTGCCGCCGAGCTGGTCGTGCAGGAACATGTGCCGGAACAACTCGACGTGGTTGCGGTGCTTGGCGGACTGGCCATAGGCGTCGGTGGCGCACAAGATGAACGCCCCGGTGTACAGCCCGCCGTTTCGCTGGCGGGCCCGGTCGAGCGCGCTGGTGAACGAGCCGTCTGCCAGGTCGTCCAGCGTGGGGTAGCGGCCGAGGACGTCGCGGACGGTACGCCAGGTGGCGGTCTTGCTGAAGGTGCGGAACGCGGCGATCTGGAACAGCCGGTCCTCCGGCGCGCAGGGCTCGTCGTGGTAGCACACGTCGCGGATCATGTACTGGGAGACCCGGTCAGCGGCCCGGTAGACATTGCAGAACTTGAACTCGCGCAGGATCGGGTCACCGGTCCACGGGCCCGGCTGGCCCGCGACGCGGCGGGTGAACATCTGCTGGCGTTCGGAGGCGAAGTACCAGTACAGGTCGTAGATCCGTGACCGGGGCACGGGCGGGCGCTTCACTGGCCCGCCCCCTGGCGGTAGAAGACGCCGGTTCCGTGCAGGTGGAAGTACCGGGAGTCATCGAGCAGCACACGCCCGGCGATGCGCTCGCCGAGGGTGTAGCGGAACTGGCTGGTGCCGGTGAAGTGATCGAAGACGATCGCACCGCCCGGCACGGTGCGCTCGCGCACCACGTCGAGGGCTGCCCTGGCGGGGGTGTAGTTGTCGGTGTCGATGAAGCTGAGCACCAGGTCTTCCCCTTCCAGCCGCCGGCAGGTGCCGGTGATGTCCCCGGTGACGATCTCGACGTCCCGTCCGTCAAGATAGCGCCGGACTGCGGCCAGGTCGGTGAAGACGCAGCCGGGGTGGTCGTACATGTCCAGCGGTGAGCGGCGGGGCGGGAACCCGCCGAAGGTGTCGAACCCGATCACCGGCCAGTGCGCGCCGATCCGCTCGATCACTCGTGACAGGAACATGGTGGTGCCGCCCTTGAACATGCCGAACTCGGCGACCACGCCGGACAGGTCCAGCCGGGCGGCGTTGGCCAGGCACTGGTACACGTGGACCAGTGAGTGCGGGTAGCCGTTGGCCAGTGACGGCACCAGGAGCTGCGCCAGCTCCTGATCGAACACGGCGTCGCGGAAGCCGAGGTGCCCGTACCCGGCAACGATCACCTTAGGCGCGCCATGGATGAACGGCAGCGCGGCGCGGAGCAGGTCTTCCTTCTCCGCGTCGGCTGCGACCACCAGGACGCGGCAGCGGGCCCGGGTGAGAGCCTGCAACGGCCGCACCGGTACCGTCAGCTGCGGGCAGGCATCATCTGCCGGCAGCGCGTAGACGGCCTCGACGGCGCGACTCAGGCCGCTGGATGCCAGCGACGCCAGCAGCCGCAGCGTCACCAGGGTCAGGCCGAGCACGCCGGCCGGGCCGGCGCCCGCCAGCAGTTCGCGCTCCAGGTCTTCCAGCAGCTTGGCGTAGTCCTCATCGCGCATC
>JASHOL010000193.1 GCA_030041135.1 Streptosporangiaceae bacterium
CTGGCGCAGGCGAGGACGCAGGCCCGCCGACCCCGGCCTCGGCCGACCGGCTGTCTCCGTCGTGGGCTCGAGCCGCGAGGCGGGCCTGCCGCTCGCGCTCGCGCGCCAGCTTGGCTACTGCCTTGGCGGAGTGCTTCACCGGGCACCAAGCGGCACCCAGCTGAGCCCGCTCTCTCCGATGTATTCGCTATCGGGCCTGATCAGCCGGTTGTCGGCGTGCTGCTCGATAACGTGCGCGGTCCATCCGGCCATCCGGCTGGCCGAGAATACCGGCGTGAACAGGTCGGTCGGGATCCCCAGGTAGTGATAGACGGTGGCGGCATAGAAATCGACGTTCGGGTACAGGCCCTTCTCCGCGAACACCACCTCCTCCATCCGCCTGGACATCCGGTAGTAGGTGTCGTCGCCGGTCGCCGCACCCAGCTCGGCCGACATCTTCCGCAGGTGCGCGGCCCTCGGATCCTCGGTCTTGTAGACCCGGTGACCGAAGCCCATGATCTTCTCGCCCTGCCGAAGGCGCTCGGCGACCTGACGGCCGGTCGCCTCGAGCGGGTCACCGCCGGAAGCTCTGATCGCCTCGAGGCCCAGCATGACCTGCTCGTTGGCGCCGCCGTGCAGCGTGCCCTTCAGGGTTCCGAGCGCGGCGACGACGGCTGAGTGCATGTCAGACAAGGTCGCGGCGCACACCCTGGCCGCGAAAGTGGACGCGTTCATGGTGTGGTCGGCGTGCAGCACCAGGCAGGCATCGAGGATCTCCGCCGCACGGGGCTCGGGCTTCTCGCCAGAGAGCTGGAGCAGGAAGTTGGCGGCTGTGCCCAGGCCCGGATCAGGTGCGGTCGGCTCCCGGCCGGTCCGGGCAGCTTGATACGAAGCGATCAGGACCGGCTGCTGGGCGGTGAGCCTGGCCGCCTTTCGCAGGTTGGCCGCACTCTCATTGGAGCGCGCATCGGGATCGTCGGCGCTGGCCAGCGACACCAGGCTCCGCAGCGCCTCCATGGGCTGCTGGCGGGCGGCGATTCCGCTGAGGTCGGCAGCGGCCAGTGGGCCGATGACCCGGCCGGCGGCGAACTCGGCCAGATAGCCGTCAAGCTCCGCTGGGTTAGGCTGCGTCCCGCGCTGAAGCAGGTAACTGACCTCTTCGAAGGTCGCGTTGCCGGTTAGCTCGTTGATGTCGTAGCCGCGGTAGGAGAGTCGGCCAGCATGGCCATCGATGTCACTGAGGGCGGTGGAAGCGGCCACCACATCAGCCAGGCCTCTGGCCGGCTTATCCGCCATTGACTTCCTCCTGCGCGTGGCTCGCTCGGCAGTGTACTTCCGCACGCTGGCTGGTAGCTCCGTGCCGTCGCTGAAGCGGCCGGCCGTAACCCCAGCGCACTCGATGCGGGCAGGAGGCGTAGAGAGTGCGCGCGGTGGGTAACCCTCCGGTGACACCTCCCTACCGCCCCGGACATGCCAGAGGAACGTCATGGAAAGCCCCCACCTCCGGATCGAGAGCACCAGCGAGATTGTCAGGCTCTGCCCGGACATCACGACTATCGGGCGCGGCGCGTCGGTCGACGTCCACCTGGACCATCCAAGCGTGTCTAAGCTGCACGCCGAGATAGTCCGGCGCGGGCCCTACGCGTACGTGAGTGACCTCGGCTTATCGCGCAATGGCACCAGGGTCAACGGCCGAGTCGTCGCCCAGCGCCTGCTGGAGAACGGCGACGTCCTCGCCTTCGGCTCAGAGCGCTGTCTGGTCGGCGGCCTGCCGGCCGAGGACATGCTGCCCGAAGTTAGCCTGCGACGCTCCGCCATACCCGAGCTGACCAGGCGTGAAGTTGACGTCGTGGCCGCCTTGTGCCAGCCCGCTCTCTCGGATGAGGCCTTCGTCGCGCCGGCGACGGCGAGGGAAATCGCCGCCGATCTGGTGGTCACGGAGGCAGCGGTCAAGCAGCACCTGCTCCGTCTCTACCAGAAGCTGCGGATCGCCGAAGGACCGAACCGGCGGACGAGGCTGGCCAACGAGGTGATGGCGCTCGGCCTGGTCAGGCCGCTGCCGACGGCCGACGCCGACAGCCACGACACCAGGCAGCCGGTCGCTCCTGGCACGACGGCGACCCGTCAGGCGGCCCCGCCCGCGAATGTCCTGCCTCCCGGCCCTCGGCTGCCGGCCGACTCTCAGCTGGCCAGCTGACCCGGCCCGCTGACCCGGCCTGCTGACCTGGGCCGCTGACCCGGCCTGCTGACCCGGCCATCGCGATCTCCAGTGACTCAGAGCCGGTGGCCGACCCAGCTGACCAACCGCTTGCTAACCTGCGAGAGGTTGCCGGGCAGGTGGCTCAGCAACGGGTGGTTCAGCGGGGCGTTCTGCAGTTGCTGCCCCAGATGGGCGTCCGGCCAGTAGCCGGGAGCTAGCGATGCCGCGGCCGCGACGGCGACAACAGCCAGCAACGCCAGCGCGATGAATCCGGCCGTGACACCCATGCCTGACCTAGTAATCCGGCCGTAGAACCGCCCAAGCGGCCGTCGGCACGCGGCGGATCCCGGTCCGACGCAGTAGCAGGCGACGACCGCCCCGGCGGCCCAGGCGCCGGCCTTGGGCAAGGCCGACGTCCCGGTCGCGAGCACTGTCAAGGCCACGGCACCGGCAGCACACAGCAGCGCGAGGGGCGCGAGCAAGACGAACCGGACCACCGACCGGCACACGGCCCAAGGAAAGTAGGCGATGGCCGCGGCGCTACCGCCGCCCTGGCGCCCCTGCATGCCGACACGGCGGGCACTCCAGCGGCCCGTGAGGTCCGCGGAGCTGAGGGCAATCAGCAGCAACAGCACGATCGCCGCCCCGCCAAGCGGGAGCAGGACACTGGCGCCCACGAGGGCGATGACCGTGGCCGCGACGAGCGAGCGCCTGGCCGTCCCGCTGCCCGGCAGCGCCTGCCCGCGCGCCGTCGGCGCTTGCACAGTCGCGGTGCCGACGGGCACGCCGCCCGCGGGC
>JASHOL010000194.1 GCA_030041135.1 Streptosporangiaceae bacterium
ACCCGCCTCTACGACAACGCCATCGCCCGCGGCCACGACCACCCCCACGCCACCCGCATCCTCGCCCGCGCCTGGCTCTACGTCATCTGGCACTGCTGGCAAGACGGCGTCGCCTACGACCCCACCCGCCACAAAGCCCTCCAGCGCATCCTCACCGAGCAAAAACCGGCCGCGGCTTGACACAGGGCTACTCATGACGGTTCCCGCTCGCCGTCGGCCGCGGAGGCCTCGAGCGTTCCGCCAGCCAGCGCCGCGGTGACGTCGGTGCCGAGGAAGACCTCTCGGACCGCGGGCTCGGCCAGGACCGCGGTCGGCTCACCGTCGCCCACGAACGCGCCGCCGGCCAGGCAGATCAGCCGGGCGACCACCGAGGTGAGCGCCCGCACGACATGCTCAATCCAGATCACCGCGGTCCCGTCCGCGTTCACGCTGCGGACGATCTCGACGAGCTGGGCGACCTCGGGATCGGTCAGGCCCCCGGCCACCTCATCAAGCAGCAGCAGCGTCGGCTGCGTTGCGAGCGCGCGGGCCAGCTCAAGCCGCTTGCGTTGCAGCAGGCCAAGCCGTTCGGCGGGAACGTTGGCCTGGCCGGACATGCCGGTCCGCTCGAGCGCGGCGACCGCCGCCGCGTAGCTGGCCCGGCGCCGCAGTCCGGCGCCTTGCTGAGCAGCCACCAGCAGGTTCTCGAAGACGGTCATGTCGGCGAATGGCCGCGGCACCTGGTACGTGCGGCCGATACCCAGCCGGCACCGGCCGGCCGGGTCGAGCCCGGTGACGACGCGCCCCGCGAACCGGACCTGGCCGGCGTCCGGAGCGAGGTCGCCGGAGATGAGGCCGAACAGGCTGGTCTTCCCAGCCCCGTTCGGCCCCACGATCCCGACCACGTCGCCGGGCCCAACGGCGAACGACAGGTCCTCTGCGATGACGACGCGGCCGAACCGCTTCGTCACGTGCTCGAGTTCAAGCAGGCTCGTCATCCGGTCACGTGTTGGTCGGCAGCAGGTCGGCCGTGATCTTCGCCGCCGGCAGGAGCGTATTGTCGACGACCTGCATCTCGAGCGAGTACTTGACCCCCCTCTGCCACTGCACGCCGGCCGGAGGAGTGATCGCGACCCCGGGCGCAGGGCCGAAGGGCTTGATCCAGCCACTGCCGCCCGTGACGAAGTCGAGCGGCCCGGCAAGCGCATTGATGTTCACGTTGTGGATCGCCGAGGCGACCTCGTCATGGTCGTGCGGGTCGCTCACGGTCTTGAACGCGGCGTAGGCGATTTCGAAGAGGCTGTAGTTGCTGATGTTGGCATTCCACTGCCCGAGGCCAGACGCCTCGTACTCGTTGGCCATCTGCTGGCAGGTCTCGCCGGTGAGCGTCGACGTCCACGGCAGCGTCGGCACCCACCAGGTGTCGGTCGCGACGTTGTAGACCTCCGAGCCCATGGCGTACGCGTCGGTCGGGAACAGCAGCACCTTGGCCACGGTCGCCAGCTTCGGCCGGAAGCCCTCCTGGAGCGACTGCTTCCACATGGCGGCGAAATCGGGCGGCAGCGGAACGTTGGTGAAGAAGTCGGCGTTGTCGGCCTTGAACTGGGAGATCATCGAGGTGTAGTTCGTGGTGCCGTCGGGATACGCCGAGGACATGTCGAAGGTGTAGCCGGCCGCCTTGACAAGCGGCGGGAACACCCCGCGGAATGCGTTGCCGTCGGAATCGTTGGGGAACGCCGCCGCGACCACCTTGTCGGTATGCAGCTGGGAGTGGATCCGGTTCCACATCGGGACGAAGCACTCGGCCAGGTGCTCGGCGCCGAGGAAGTACAGGATTACGTACTTGGCCTTCTCCGTGGCGTTGGTCGGGTTGCCCTTCGGGAACAGGTTCAGGTACCAGGACTCCCACGGGCAGTTCGCGCAGACCAGCGGGGTGCCCAGCGACTCGGCCTGGCTGGCGACCGCGTTGACGGTCTCCGGCGTGGACGTGGCGAACAGCATGTCGACGTTGTCGCTCAGGATCGCGGTCCTGGCCAGGTCTCCCGCTCTGGTGACGCTGGACTGGGAGTCGTAGGACTTGATCGTCACCGGGTAGGTCTTGCCGCCGATCTTGAACCCGTTCTTGTACTGGCTGGTCTGCTTGATCTTCGAGATCAGCCACAAGTCTGCCGCGCCGAAGCCAGCCAGGTCGCCGGTTATTGGGTGGATCCAGCCGAGGGTGATGCCCTTCGTGCTCGTCGAGCTTGCGCCTTTGATGCTCGAACCGCACGCCTCGAGCAGCCCGCCGGCCCCCACGACGGCTGCGCCAGCGCCGAAAGCCCGCAGCACGCCGCGCCGGCTGATGTCCTCGGTCAGGCGGAAGCCACCCGAGTTCACACTTTGATCACTCATCAGTCATCGATCTCCTCGTGAGGTCGTGTCGCAGGGGCCGGGACTGCGCCTGCGGCGACCGCCGCAACCAATCCCTTCCAGCAGGGAGCACCCAGTGGCCTGGCTAGGTGTGCGCGAATGCCACCCCTCTCGCTCCCTGAAATCCATTCCGTTTGCTAGACATCAGCGCCCTGGCCAGACCCGCGTTCGGGCTCCGCCTCGAAACAGCGCTTAGCGTTGGGTCAGCCACCGCTGGACTTTTCGCTCATACAGTGTGCGCCTGGCGTACGGCTATGCGCAATGCAGAACTTTTCTTATTCCTCGCCGCGGCCGCGCCCGCCCACGGGATCCTGCACTTGGGCCCGAGTTGGAAGATCCTCGTCATCATCGCCGTGCGGTGGCTCCTGAGCACGTCTGTCTCCCGCCGCGCTCGGATGCTACGCCGAGCCCCGTCTTTGGGGAGAACCTAGACTCCACGCAGATTAATGTCAACAATCTTGCTGGCTTTTTACCGTGTTCGAGATCGGCACGTCAGCCTCGGGACCTGGCATATTCCGCGCCAGGCGGGCTGTGCGGCTACGAGCGCTGAATCGGAGCAGACACGACGCGTAAGCCTGCTGGTGCGCGCAGTATCGTTGACAATATTGCTGGCGTTGGTTTAGCTTCCGGGGAAAACCGCCACGCACTGTTAACATTTTCGTTCGCACTGGTTGCTAGCATCGAAGTGCGGACAACAGCCGGCCCTGGACACGATGGCGAGGGTCGCGGCCTCTGCCCCGCTCTGGCAGGCAGTCAGCGCCTGCAGGTGGAAGGAGGGCCAGCATGCCGGAGGACATCCGGCCGAGCGTGACCGACGCCCTTCGGGCAGCGATCCTCAACGGCGAGTACGCCCCGCGACAGCGCCTGGTCGAGGTCGACCTGTGTGAGCGGTTCGGCACGTCCAGGTTCATCCTCCGCTCCGCACTACAGGAACTGGCTGGCCAGGGCCTGGTCGAGTTCCAGCGCAACAGAGGCGCGCGGGTCCGCGAGGTCTCCATTGACGAGGCCATAGAAATTACCGAGGTCCGCATCCTGCTTGAGGGCCTGCTGGCCGCGCGCGCAGCGGAGCGGGTGACCAAGTCCGAGGCGACCATGCTGCGCAAGCTGGTGAAGGACATGCGCGCTGCCGTCGAGAAGTCAGAGCTGCTGACCTATAGCGATCTGAACGCCCGGCTGCACACTGCTATCCGCGACATAGCGGCGCACGAGACAGCCGCCCGCGTGCTCAGCGAACTGCGCGACCAGACCGTACGCCACCAGTTCTCCCTGTCGCTGGTACCTGGCAGGCCGAGCATCTCACTCCCCCAGCACGAGGCGATTGTCGCCGCGATCACAAACCGCAGGCCGGACGTAGCGAAGCAGGCGATGGAGGAGCACCTGCAGAGCGTGGTCCAGGCCTTCCAGGCGCTGTCGGCGGCCACGGTGCGGCGCTGAGGCAGGCCCGTGGCCGGCCCTCAAGAGACGGACTGGGACCGCAGGTCCGCCTCGATCCGGCTGGCGGTCTCCAGCAGCGCTGGCAGCAGGTCGGCCCGCATCGCGGCGAGGCTGACCCGGCTTGCGTGCGCGGACAGGTTGATCGCGGCCGTCACCGCCCCGCTCGTCCCGCGGATCGGCGCCGCCACCGCGCGCAGGCCCTCCTCGAGCTCCTGGTCGACGATCGCGAAGCCCTGCTTGCTCACCTCGGTCACGATCTCCCTGAGCCGGTCGGAGTCGGTGACGGTCCTCGAGGTAATGGCCTCCAGATCGGCCTCGGCGAGGTAGCGATCCAGGTCCTCCTGGCTCATGCCCGCCAGCAGAACCCGGCCCATCGACGTCGCGTACGCAGGGAACCTGGTCCCGACCGAGATGGAGACCGTCATGATGCGCTTAGTCGGAACCCTCGCGACATACACGATGTGATCGCCGTCAAGCACCGAGATCGACGACGACTCGCGCACTCGCGCGACTAGCTCCTCCAGATGCGGTGCGGCCACCTCGGGCAGCGCCAGCCCGGACAGGTAGGCGTAGCCAAGCTCGAGGACGCGGGGCCGCAGCGAGAACTCGCGGCCGTCGCTGCGTACATAGCCGAGCTTGACCAGCGTGAGCAGGAAGCGGCGGGTAGCAGCCCTGGTCAACCCCGTGGCGCGGGCAACCTCGCTGAGGCTCAGGCGCTCGCGGTCGGGCCCGAACGCCCTGATGACGGCCAGACCGCGGTCAAGGGACTGAACGAAGTCGCTGTTCCTGACCTGGCTGCCGTCGGCGGCCGATCGCTCCTCGTCCTCAGCCGGAGTGTTCGCTCTGCGCGCGGAAGTTGCCATCGCAACGCATGCTAGCGCTCCGAGCGCCCGCCGCCACCGGCCGGAGCGGGCGACTTCCCTGCGGCCGGCCGGCCGGCCGCCCGCTGCGAAGCCATCAACTCCCGCAGGGCCCCGAGCTCGACGTCGGTCGGCGGCGCGATCTCCGCCAGGTCGGCGGCGATGCCGAGATCCCAGCCGGTCCGCTCGCGTACCTGCTCGACGTCGACGCCGGGAAAGATGCCGGTCAGCACGAGCTCGCAGGTCGCCGGGTCAGGCCGCAGCACGCCCAGGTCGGTAATGACCAGCCGAGGGCCGCCGCCGCGGAGGCCCAGCCGGCGCCTGCTGTCAGGTCCGTCGCCGAAGCCGACCGAGGTGACGAAGTCGACTCGCTCGGCGAAGGTCCGCCGTGACTGGCGCAGGACTACGATCACTTCCTTGCACGCGGCGGCGATCTCGGGCGCGCCGCCCGCGCCTGGCAGCCGGACGGCGGGCTCGGCGTAGCTGTCGCCGATGACCGTCGTGTTGATGTTGCCGTACCGGTCGAGTTGCGCCGCACCGAGGAAGCCGACGTCGATCCGACCGGGCTGCAGCCAGTAGTTGAAGATCTCCGGCACGCTCACGACGGCATCGGCGGTCTGGGCGAGAATGCCGTCCCCGATGGACAGCGGCAGCTCGGCGGGCTTGGCCCCGATCGTCCCTGACTCGTAGATCAGCACCAGGTTCGGTGCGTGCGTCGCCCTGGCCAGGTTGGCGGCCGCACTGGGCAGGCCGATGCCGACAAAGCAGGTCGTCCGGTCGCGCAGTGATCGCGCGGCCGTGACCGTCATCATCTCGTCCTGGGTGAAGCTCAGCATGGGACCATGCGCGGCGCCCCGGCGCTGCTCCCGTTGACTCGCCCGTACACGTGCTCGTCGAGCCACGCGCTGAAGCTCTGCCGGTCGCGGCTGATGGCGTCCCAGGCCAGGTAGAAGTCGTTGTCCCGCACCGAGTAGTCGAGCGCATAGGACGGATGCGCGCCGCCGGGCACGACGGCGACGTAGCCGACGACCCAGGCAGGCAGTACGACCGCGCCGGGGCGCGGGCAGAACCTATCCACGACCTCCTCCACGGTCACCACGGACCGGGCCGAGGCGAGCACCGCTTCTTTCTGCACCCCCGTAATCCCCCAGTACTGCACGTTGCCGTGCCGGTCGGCCTGCTGGGCGTGAATGATGGCCACGTCCGGGCGCAGGGCGCTGACCGCGGTCAGCACCTCGCCGCTGAACGGGCAGGTGATCTCGGCGATGCCGGAGGTCTGCGCGGCCAGGCTCGTCCCGCGATACCCGCGCAGGATCGCGAACGGCAGGCCGGACGCACCTGCCTGGTACCGATTGGCCATGCCGGCATGGCTGTGCTCTTCCAGCTCAAGCGGGCATGGCCAGGAGTGCTCGACCGCGTCCCTGAACCGGTGCAGCGAGCCGACGCCGGGGTTGCCGGCCCAGGAGAACACCAGTTTCCGCGCACAGCCGGCCCCGATGAGCTGGTCGAACACGATGTCCGGCGTCATCCGGATCAGGGTGAGGTCGCGGCGTCCCTGCCGGATCACCTCGTGTCCGGCGGCATGCGGGATGAGGTGCGTAAAGCCCTCCATCGCGACGATGTCGCCGTCATGCACGGTGGCTGCAATCGCTTCGGCCAACGACACGATCTCTGCCACCCCGTCCGATCCTCCTTCGCCACCCGGCCTGACCGCCTTGCGCTACCCAGCCTGATCGCCATCGCCTCGCTTTACCAAAACGATATCTGCAATTGTCGCCCAGTGAACAGCTGTGCGGAATACGGAAAACATCCGCGCAGGCCACAGGGACGGAACGGGCGGGTAGGTGACTATCGTGAACGTGTGGACGAGCTGGCCGACTCCAGCGCATACCGAGCCGACGGGACGAAGCTTCGCCGCCGGCTAGCCAGCGACGGATACGTGTTCGTGCGCCGGCTGGTGCCGGCCGCTGACGTGCGGGCTGCCTACGCCGGCGTCACCGCCGAGTTGCGGCGCGGCGGCTGGATAGACAGCCACGACCGGCCGGTCCCGCCGCCAGGTACGGTCAACTTCCGCGAGGCGCTCGGCAACCCGGTCTTCCGTCGCGCCATTGTCAGCCGGGACTTCAACCGGCTCGTGTACCTCAGACCACTGCGCGCGCTGGTCGACGAAATGCTGGGACACCCCTCGTTCCCCTATCCGGCGAAGGTTTTGCGGACCGTGTATCCGGAGCGTCCACCTGCGGTAACGCGCGGCCGGTACATCCACCAGGATTATGCAGCCACCGGGGTGCAGGACATGCTGACGAGCTGGCTGCCGCTCATGGACATCCCGGTGCAGGTGGGCGGGCTGGCCGTGCAGCCGGGCAGCCATCTCGGCCCGCCGCAACGGCCGCGCCTACTCGAACCAGGGCAGCGCGGGTGGGCGAGCACCGATTACCAGCCGGGTGACGTGCTCATCTTCCATTGCCTCACCGCGCACGCGGCGCTGCCCAACCGGAGCCAGGCCCTGCGCATCTCGGGCGACTTCCGGTGGCAGCGCGCCGACCGGCCGGCGCCGGAGCAGATGGTGCTCGGTCCTGCGGGCCGGCAGGTCGAGTTGTTCAGCCGGATCTTCGCGCGCGAGCCCTGGTGGCAGCCCGTCCCGGCCGGGCTGCAGTTGCTGCCGCGCGGGTACGTGGCGCGTCCGCCGGCGGAGTCGGCCTTCTTTGCGGTCCACCGCGGCTGGCAGCGCTGGCGCCCTCCACCCGGTCAGGTGCACTGACCGGGCGGGTGCACTGACCGGGCAGGCCGTCCCGCGGCGCGAGGCCCCTAGTCGAGATCAAACGCCGCCATAATCGCCGTAGTCAGCGCCGCCTCCTGCGTCGGCAGCAGGTATCCGACCTGCCGGCCCAGCGTGGCCTTAGGCACGGTGACGATGTTGTCGCAGCTGACGACGCATTCTCCTTCTAGGCCGTTCTCCGGGCCGACTGGCACCTCGGTGGACAGGCCGCGGACTGTCCTGGTGACCGGGGCGACTGTCACGCTCGTCATGTACGGCCAGACCAGCTCTCTGGTCAGCACGAGGACGGGCCGCGCCTTATCAAGCTCGGCGACATGGATCGGCCGCATCAGCTGAAACCGCCGGGAATACGAGCCACGTACTCCGCCAGGCCTGCCAGCTCAGGGTCGGGACCGGCGTCGGCCAGGATGGCCGCGTCCTGCTCGGCACTGTGGCGCCGAATCTCCCTGGCCAGCGCGCGCTCAAGGACCGACGCCCGGCTCGGCGCCTCTCCGGCAGCGACGAGACGGTCAAGGAACTCGACCATCTCGTCCGGCAAGCGAACTGCGATCTGGGTGGTCATACCAGCACGATACCAAATTGGTATTCAATTCGGTATGCACAGTGCGACGCTAGGTCAGAGCTTCGCGCAGGTCCTCGATCAGGTCATCGCAGGTCTCGATGCCGACCGACAGCCGAACGAGGTCAGCCGGCACCTCGAGCGGCGAGCCGGCCGCCGACGCGTGCGTCATCCGGCCGGGATGCTCGATCAGCGACTCGACGCCGCCGAGCGACTCGCCCAGCGTGAACAGCCTGGTCCGCCCGCAGATCGCCAGCGCCTCTTCGGGGCCGCCCCTGGCCCGGAACGACACCATCCCGCCGAAGCCGCGCATCTGCTTGGCCGCGATCTCGTGCCCCTGGTGAGCCTCCAAGCCCGGGTAGTACACCTCGCTGACGGCCGGGTGCGTCGCCAGCATCTCGGCGATTCGCTGGGCGTTCTGGCAGTGCCGGTCCATCCGGACGCCGAGCGTCCTGGCACCGCG
>JASHOL010000195.1 GCA_030041135.1 Streptosporangiaceae bacterium
CCGGAGCGGCGCGGCGGCGCCTGGACTGAGGAGCGGGATCGAGCGTGCCGGCGGGGGCGCGGCGGCGCCTGGACTGAGGAGCGGGTTTTGCGACGAGGGAAGGCGGGGCCTTTCGGCGCTCCCGTCGGCTGAGCGGGAAGCACTGCGACGAGGGAAGGCGGCGCGTCAGCGCGACGCGACGGCTGAGCGGGAAGCACGGCATAGACTGCGGTAGCTTTCGCGCGCGCCGCCGAAGGAGGGCAGGATCCGGTCATGACTACCGACAGTGCTAAGCCCGCGAAGAGCGGGCCAGCCACGCTGATCACAGTCGCCCCGACTGGCGCCGAGTCCGAGAAAGCCAACGTTCCAGCCCTGCCGGTTACGCTCGATGAGCTGGTCACCACGGCGAAGGAGTGCGCGGCCGCCGGTGCGGCCGTGATTCACGTGCATATCAGGGACGCCCGTGCCAGGCCGACCCTGGACCTAGGCCGGCTAACGGACACCGTCTACGCACTGCGCGAGTCCACCGACCTGATCGTTCAGCTGTCTACCGGCGGCGCGGTAACCGATCCCTACGAGCGGCGGCTCGCCGTGCTCGATGCCCGCCCGGACGCGTGCTCGCTTACCTGCGGCACGGTGAACTTCGGCGACGACGTGTTCATGAACCCATGGGGATTCATCCGCGAGCTATACGCGAAGACGCAGGAATACGGCGTCGTACCGGAGTTCGAGCTATTCGATTTCGGGCATATCGCGACCCTGCACCGGCTGCTCGCGGAGATGGGCCCGCCGGCGGGCGGACACGTGCACTGTGACCTGGTGATGGGCGTGCCTGGTGGCATGTCAGGGGACGCGGCCACGCTGGTCTCGTCCGTCGCCGCGCTGCCGGCCGGCGCGACATGGTCCGCGACCGGGATCGGCCGCACCACCCTGCCGGTCATGCTCGCCGCGCTGTCGGCCGGGGGGCACCTGCGGGTCGGCATGGAGGACACGGTGACCTTCTCCCGCGGTCGCCCGGTGACGAGCAACGCCGAACTAGTCGAGCGCGCGGCCACGCTGGCCGCGCTGGCGCAGCGCCCGGCCATCTCTTCGGCTGCGGCCAGGCAGATGCTGGGGGTGCCCGATTCTCGCTGACAATCCCGTTCTGGCCGAGGTAGTCAGGTCCGGCTTCACGGAGTCACGTCACCGGGGCTGCGCGGTGACACTGGCCGCGGACGGTCAGGTCATGCTGGCGGCTGGCGCCATCGCCGAGCCCATGTTCCCCCGGTCGTCCAACAAGCCAATGCAGGCCGTGGGGATGCTGCGCTGCGGCCTGCGGCTGGACGGCAGCCTGCTGGCCCTGGCTGCCGCCAGCCACTCGGGCGAGGACTTCCACGTTGCCGGGGTGCGGGAAATCCTCTCGTCGGTCGGGCTGACCGAGGACGCGCTGCAGTGCCCGCCGGACTGGCCGCTTGACGAGAAGTCGTTGCATGCCCTCATCCGGGCGGGCGGCGCCCGCGACCGGGTGCACATGAACTGCAGCGGGAAGCACGCGGCCATGCTGGCCACCTGCGTGGTCAACGGCTGGCCGACGCAGACCTACCGGGACCCTGAGCATCCGCTGCAGGTCCTGATCAAGCAGACCGTGTCCGAACTCGCGGGCGAGCCGGTCGCGGCGGTCGGCGTCGACGGTTGCGGCGCGCCGTTGTTCGCGATCTCGGCGCTCGGCCTGGCCAGGGCGTTCCGCGCCGTGATGCTCGGCGCGCCGGGCTCGGATGAGCGCCAGGTAGCCGACGCGATGCGTGCCTTCCCGGCTTGGACCTCGGGGACCACAAGGCCCGAGCGCCGGCTGATGGACGCCGTGCCCGGACTGCTGCTCAAGGGCGGCGCTGAGGGCGTCGACGGGTTCGCGCTGGCCGACGGGCGGGCCGGAGCGCTGAAGATCGACGACGGGGCGCCGCGGGGCCGGGTGCCCGTCACCGTCGCGCTGCTGCGCGAACTCGGGGCTGAGCGCGAGCCGGGTGCCGACGCGGCCGTCTTGGCTGAGCTGGCCCGTACCGAGGTCACCGGCGGTGGCGAGCCGGTCGGCGAGATCCGGGCCACGCTGCCGCTGGCCGCGCCTGCCATCGGCTAGCTCCATACCCCTGGTGCCGGCCCGTCCTGCGGCCCGAAGGCGAACTCGGGCGTAGGCTGAAAAAGGCAGCTAATAGCCATTTCGGCTGGTTGGGATGCTGGCGATGCCTGACGGTATTGGGGCAGCGAGGCGGCGGGGCCTGGCCGAGCGCCGCAGGACCCTCGGGCTTACCCAGGAACAGCTGGCCGAGCGGCTGGGCGTGGAGCGCACAACCGTGGTGCGCTGGGAACGTGGCCAGGGCGAGCCGCTACCTTCGCTGTGGCCCAGGCTGGCCGAGGCATTACGGGTCCCGGCCGACCGCCTCGAGGAGCTGCTGGCCGCGGGTGATGCTCCGGCCAGCGTCGAGGACCCCGCGGCGGTGCCGCGGCAACTGCCCGCGGCGGTTAAGTACTTTACCGGCCGGACCGCCGAGCTAACCGCGCTCACTCAGATCCTGGACGATGCTGACGCCGATGCGCCGGGGACGGTGATCATATCGGCGATCGGCGGGACAGCGGGCGTGGGCAAGACCGCATTGGCGCTGCACTGGGCGCACCAGGTCGCAGGCCGGTTCGACGACGGGCAGCTGCACGTGAACCTGCGTGGCTATGACGCTGCGCAGGTTGTCACCGCGGCCGAGGCCATCCACGGCTTCCTGGCCGCCCTGGGCGTTCCGCCAGACCTTGTCCCGGCCAGCTCCGAGGCCCAGGCGGGCCTGTACCGCAGCCTGCTGGCAGACAAGCGGATGCTGATTCTGCTGGACAACGCTCGCGACGAGCAGCAGGTCCGGCCACTGCTGCCGGCCGGCTCAGGCAGCCTGGTGCTGGTTACCAGCCGCAGCCAGCTATCCGGGCTGGCTGCCGCGGACGGGGCCAGGCTGCTGACCCTGGACGTGCTGACCCATTCCGAGGCGGTGCAACTCCTGGCCGCCCGGCTCGGCACCGACCGGGCCGGCGCCGAGCCCGGCGCCGTGAACCGGATCGCCCGGC
>JASHOL010000196.1 GCA_030041135.1 Streptosporangiaceae bacterium
CAGCCCCGTGGCCTGCCGTATATATACGACTTATTCGGCGACCGACTTCGGGCCGGACGCCGACCCGACGCCGGCCCAGCCTCAGGTCGGCAGGGTGCTGGTCGTGACCAGCGTCCGGACGGCCCTGACCGCGACGGACAACGTGGCCACGGTGAACGCGTTGCTCTCCCAGATCTCGGTCAGCGTCTGGTTCGCGCGCCGCACGGCCGAGTCGTTGCGCTGCACCCACGCGGCCAGCCGGCGCTCGGGACTGCCCGGCTCGGTGACGGTCAGCACGTCCCTGGCCAGCGCCGCGTGCGCGGTGTACAGGTCGTCCCTGATGGCCCCGCGGGCCATGGTGTTCCACCGGTCGTCCCGAGGAAGCGCGGTGATCATGTCCCGGAGCCTGGCGATCTGCAGCCGGTCGGCGAGGTCGAAGTAGACCTCCGCGGTCTCCTCCACCGACCGGCCCGTGCCGCGGGCGATGTCCACGATGTCGAACGCCGAGTAGGCCGGGACCATCGCCGCGATCCGCTCGGCCAGCAGCACCGGCACGCCCCGGCTGACGTAGATCTCCCGGCGTTCCTCGAACCCGGCCAGGTCTCGCCCGGCCAGCAGCTTCGGCAGGTTCGCCGCGACCGTGAGGACCCCGTCGGCGAAGAAGTCGATCGTCGCCTGGATGTCGAACGGCGGCCGCCGGCTGTGCAGAAGCCAGCGGGCGGCCCGTTCGGTCAGCTTGCGGCCCTCGAGCGCGGCCATGATCTGCGTGCTGGTCTCCACCGACCCGTCGAGCGCCTCCACCTGGGCCCAGAAGCCGGACATGTCGAACACGGCCCTGGCCACGAGCCAGGCCATCGTGATCTCCGGCACCGAGGCGCCGGTCTCCTCGTTGAGCCTGAACGCGTACGTGATCCCTGAGCGGTCCACCATGTCGTTGATCACGGCGGTCGTGATGATCTCCCGGTGCAGCCGGTGACCGTCCATCCGGGCCGCGTACTTCACCCGGAGCGGCGTCGGGAAGTAGTCGACAAGGACCTTGCGCAGGAACGGGTCATCGGGCAGGGCCGAGGCCAGCACCTCCTGGGCCGCCGAGATCTTCGTCTGGGCGAGCAGCACGGCGAATTCCGGCGCGACCAGCCCGATGCCGGCCGAGCGGCGCTCGGCGATCTCCCTGTCGCCAGGCAGAACGTCGAGCCGGCGCCTGATCTTTCCGTCCCGCTCCAGCTTGCGGATGTACCGTGCGTGCACGTGCAGCATCTGCGGCGCCTGCGCCTTGGACGCGGCCAGCGTGCGGTTCTGCAGGTAGTTGTGCTCAAGCACATGCTCGGCGACCTCGCCGGTCATCTGGTGGAGCAGCGCGTTCCGGTCACCGCGGGTCAGGTCCCCGTCCCGGACGACCCGGTCAAGCAGGATCTTGATGTTGACCTCGTGGTCGGAGGTGTCCACACCGCCCGAGTTGTCGATGAAGTCGGTGTCGATCAACCCCCCGGCCAGTGCGTACTCGACCCTGGCTTCCTGGGTGAGGCCGAGGTTGCCGCCCTCGCCCACTACCTTGGCCCTGACCTGGGAGGCATCGACCCGGACGGCGTCGTTGGACCGGTCCCCGACGTCGGCCTGCGATTGGTTGGTCGCCTTGACGTAGGTGCCGATGCCGCCGTTCCAGAGCAGGTCGACCGGGGCCGCCAGCATGGCCGCGATCAGGGCATCGGGCGACATCGAGGGCTCGCCCTCGGGCAGTTCGAGTACGGCCCTGAGCTGCGGCGTGATGGAGATCGACTTCGCCGACCTCGGGTACACGCCGCCGCCCGCCGAGATCAGGGAGATGTCATAGTCGGCCCACGAGGAACGGGGTAGCTCGAACATCCGCTGCCGCTCGGCGAAGCTGGTCACCGGGTCGGGGTTCGGATCGAGGAACACGTGCCTGTGGTCAAATGCGGCGACCAGCTTGATGTGCCGGGACAGCAGCATCCCGTTGCCGAACACGTCGCCTGACATGTCACCGATCCCTACGACGGTGACGTCATCGGTGTCGACGTTGACGCCAAGCGTGCGGAAGTGGAACCTGACCGATTCCCATGCGCCCCGAGCAGTGATGCCCATCTTCTTGTGGTCATAGCCCTCGGAGCCACCCGACGCGAACGCGTCACCCAGCCAGAAGCCCCGGCTCATCGCGATCTCGTTGGCCGTGTCGGAGAACGTCGCGGTGCCCTTGTCCGCGGCCACGACCAGGTACGGGTCGTCGTCATCGTGGCGGACGACGCCGGTCGGCGGCACTACGACGCCGGCCTCGACGTTGTCGGTCACGTCCAGCATCGCGGAGATGAACATGCGGTAGCAGGCCACCACCTCGGCCTGCTGGGCCTCGCGCTGGGACGCGTCGGGCAGCTTCTTGCACACGAACCCGCCCTTGGCGCCGGACGGGACGATCACCGAGTTCTTGACCTCCTGGGCCTTGGCCAGCCCCAGGATCTCGGTGCGGAAATCCTCGCGCCGGTCCGACCAGCGCAGGCCGCCACGAGCAACCGGGGCGAACCGCAGGTGGACGGCCTCGAATCGGGGCGAGTAAACGAACATCTCGAACTGGGGCCGTGGGGCCGGCAGGTCAGGAATGAGCTGGGCGTTCAGCTTGAAGACCAGAGAGGGAACGGGCTCGGGCCCCCGGCTGAAGTAGTTCGTGCGCAGGGTCGCGGTAATCAGCCCGAGATAAGAGCGCAGGATACGGTCCTCGTCCAGGCTCGCGACGTTGTCAAGCGCGCCGGCGATCTCCTCGGCGATGGCCTCGCTCCGTTCGGCCCGTCCCGCCTCCTTGGCCGGGTCGAACCTGGACTCGAACAGCCGGACCAGCAGCCGCGCGATCGGCGCGTTCGACCGCAGGACTCGCTCGATGTAGGCCTGGCTGAAGGTGATGCTGGCCTGGCGGAGGTATTTGGCGTAGGCCCGCAGCATGACGATCTGCCGCCACGTCAGCTGCGCGTCGAGCACGAGCGCGTTGAACCCGTCGTCTTCGATCCGGCCGTCCCACAGCGCGCTGAGCGCGCCTTCGACTTGCTCCTTGACCCGCTCCACGAGCACGCCGGAGGTCACCAGCGAGTCGTCCGCGGCAACGCCGGTCCCCCGCAGGCCGAAGTCGTAGATCCAGAATGACTGCGTTCCCCCGGTCCGGGCGCCGTGGAACTCGTAGGGGTGCTCGTCGACGACATCCACGCCCATGTGCTGCAGGCGCGGCAGCACGTCCGTCAGCGTAATCGGACCGCTGGTGCGGTAGATGGTCAGCCGCCAGACCCGATGGTCGTGGATACCAGGCTCGGCGCCGTCGGTCTCGTCCTCGATGATCGGGACGCCGCCCACGTAGTCCTCGGACTCCCACAGGTCGA
The DNA here is from genome assembly GCA_030041135.1 of Streptosporangiaceae bacterium. Lineage (GTDB taxonomy): Bacteria > Actinomycetota > Actinomycetes > Streptosporangiales > Streptosporangiaceae > JAJYUU01. Next base: position 3,354 of record JASHOL010000196.1, read on the forward strand.
ACGCGATGTCGTGCCCGGAGTCGCGCAGTTCCATGATCTTGACGAAGTCGCCCACTGCGGCAGAGGCCGGCACGTCGGTCTTGTAAGTCTCGGGAATGGAGTCGCCGAGCGTGGCCAGCAGCTCCCTGGCTTGCTGGGGGCTGAGCTGACGCGCGGCCTCGTCGGCCAGGTCGTCATCCCACGACCTGACCGCCGACGCAACGGACCGTTCAAGCTCGGCCGGGTCCACGTCCGGCAGCTGGGTGCCGCGCTCGGCCCGCAGGACGATGTGCAGCCGCGCCACCGGCGACTCGCCGACCAGGACGCTGTAATCAAGCTGGCTGGCGGCGAACGCGCGTTGGAGCACTTGCTGGGTCAGCAGCCTCGCTCTGGTGGTGTACCGGTCGCGCGGCAAGTAGACCAAGGCCGAAACGTAGCGGCCGTACGGGTCCTTGCGCAGGAACAGCCTGGTCTCCCGGCGCTCCCGCAGGCGGTGTACGCCAGCGCACACGGCGGCCAGATCTTTGCTGGAAGCCATGAAGATCTCTTCGCGCGGATAGAAGTCGAGCACTTCGGCGACTTCCTTGCCGTCATGGCTGTCCGGGGCCATGCCGGACGTCTCGAGCACCTCGGCCAGCTTGCGGCGCAGCACCGGGATACCCCTGATGGACTCGGCGAACGCGGCGTGCGTATAGAGGCCGAGGAACCGGTACTCGCCCACGACCTCGCCGGTTGGGGAGATCCGCTTGACCGCGACATAGTCCAGGTAACTGGGCCGGTGCACGGTGGAACGCGAGTTGGCCTTGGTCACGATCAGCCGGCGCGGGTCGAGCGCCCTGGCCCGCACCTCGGGCGGCAACGTGGCGAACGAGCCGGGCCCGGTCCGGTCGTGCCGCAGGATGCCAAGCCCGCTGCCGGGCACGGCCCGCAGCATGAGCATCCCGTCGTCATCGGTGGTCAAGTCGTACTCGCGGTAGCCAAGGAAGGTGAAATGCCCGTTGGCCAGCCAGCGCAGCAACTTGGCGATCTCAACCGGGGAACCCGCGCTGCCATCGTCTGGGCCCGCCGGAGCCAGCACGTCGTCGGCGATCGACACCGCCTTGCTGCGCATCCTGGTGTAGTCCTCGACCGCTACCCGGACGTCACCAAGCACTCGCTCCAAGTCGGCGGTGATCTTCTCGCCCTCGCCGTCGGCGAGCGCGCCCACCTCGATGTGGGTCCACGACTCGGCCAGCTGCTCGTGGCTGGACGGGCCGCCATCCACCGGACCGTCGATCTCCCGCAGCACGCCGGTCACGTCGCGCCGGACCAGCAGCTGCGGGTGCACGACCAGCCGGGCGGCGACCCCGTGCCTGGTCAGCTCCATGGTGATCGAGTCGACGAGGAATGGCATGTCGTCGGTCACGATGTCGATCACGTTGGAGGTGGCGTCGAGTGCGGCCTGGCCGCCTTCCCTGACGCGGACGAGCGCGCGCCCTTGCGGCCTGACCTCCGCGAATTCGGCGTGGGCCGAGGCGGCTGCGGCCATACGCTCGGGCCCGGCCGCGGCCAGCTCGTCCGGAGCGACGTGACGGTAGTAGGCCCGCAGAAAATCAGCCGCGTCACCGACGCCGGGGATCGGCCCGGCCAGCGCGGCGGCCTCGTTGAGCAGTTCCAGTTTTGCGTCGGACGTGATTTCCGACATCGCGACCCACTTCCTTATCACGGCCTCATTGCCGCTACCGCGTTTGCCAACTACAGCGAGTCCCGCAACTCCCAGAGCAACGGGTAGTACCGCATCGGCACGCGCCGGCGCAGGTACGGCGCGCCGGTCGAGCCACCGGTGCCCGACTTGGTACCGATCTGGCGTTCCACCATCTGGACGTGCCGGGCCCGCCACAGCCCGGCAAGCTCGTCGTGGGTCAGCAGGTCCTCGGCCAGCTGCCACAGGTCATCATGGTGCGGCCGATCCCTGGCGATGCTGACCAGCGCGGCCAGGATCTGCTTGTCATCGGCCACGGGCAGGCCGTGCGACGCGAGCAGGTCCACGTACGCGTCCCAGAGCGACGGCTCGGCCAGCCGCCGGGCCAGTCGGTCGCGCTCTGCCTCGGTCAGCGACCTGAACCTGCGCACGAAGTCAGGGTCCTTCGCACCGGACAGGAACTCAAGCTCGCGGAACTGGACGGACTGGAAGCCGCTGGCCGGCGCGAGCGCCGACCGGAATTCCAGGAAGTCCTGCGGCGTCATGGTCTCCAGTACGTCGATCTGACTCACCAGCAGCCGCTCGATGACGTGCGTGCGGTGCAGGAGTTGCCTGGCCCTCCAGGTCTGACGTGCTGGTTCGGGGGGGCGACTCCCCGACACCCCCCGCGCAACCCCCGCGTCGGCTGGCGCCAGCATCGCATCCCTGACCGCGGTCAGCTCGTGCAGCAGTTGCTTGAACCACAGCTCATAGGCCTGGTGGACGGTGATGAACAACAGTTCGTCATGGACCGGCGGCACGACCTGGGGCGCCTGCTGATCCAGCAGCCCAGGCAACCTCAGGTAGCTGCCGTAGGTGAGCAGGCCACCTTCCTCGCCGAAACTACGGTCGGTCGGCCCGCCGCCGTCCGCGGTCATGTGGAGCCGTCTCCCGCCGCGGTGTCGGCCGACCCTGGGGTACGCGCGAACGACGCGAGCACCTCCGGATTGGCCAGCGCGTCCGGGTCGGCCGCGTCGGCCACCGGCATGCCGAGCAAGATCTTGCGCACCGGCACCTCGAGCTTCTTGCCCGACAAGGTTCGCGGGATGCCGGGAACCTCGTGGATCTCGTCGGGCACGTGCCGCGGCGACAGCTCGGACCGCAGCAGCGCCCTGATCCTCGCGACCACGTCGCTGTCCACCGCGTGCCCTTCGGCCGGCACCACGTACAAGATCAACCGGCCTTCCTGGCCGAGCTGGCCGGTGTCGACGACCAGGCTGTCGGCAACCTCGGGAAGGCGCTCGACGACCCGGTAGAACTCGCTGGTCCCCATCCGGACGCCACCGCGATTCAGGGTGGCGTCGGACCGGCCGTAGATGACGCAGCCACCGTCGGGCAGGATCATGATCCAATCCCCGTGTCGCCAGACGCCCGGGTAGTCCTCAAAGTAGCTGGCCCGCAGCCGCGTCCCGTCGGGGTCGTTCCAGAAGCTGACCGGCATCGACGGCATCGGCGCGGTCAGCACAAGCTCGCCGACTTCGCCGATGACCGGCCGGCCCGCCTGGTCGAACGCCTCGACCTTCGCTCCGAGACAAGGTCCAGAGATGATCCCCGCCCGCACGGGCAGCAACGGGCACGGGCCGACAAAGCCGGTACACAGGTCAGTCCCGCCGGAGAACGAGCCGAGGATCAGGTCCCGACCCGCCGTCGCCAGCGCGTCATAGACCCAGACGAAGCCCTCGGGCGGCAACGGTGACCCGGTCGACCCGACGCCCCGGAGCCGCGACAGATCGTGCTCGACGGCCGGCCGCAAACCCGCCTTCATGCACGCAAGCAGGTACGGCGCTCCGGTCCCGGCGTAGGTCACGCCCGCGTCCGCCACCAGCCGCCACAACGCGCCGGTGTCCGGGTATGCGGCGCTGCCGTCGTACAGCACCACGGTCGCCCCGACGAGCAGGCCGCCGACCAGGTAGTTCCACATCATCCAGCCGGTTGTGGTGTACCAGAAGAAGGTGTCGGCGTCGGTCAGGTCCTGGTGCAGGCTCAGCGCCTTCATGTGCTCAAGGACAATCCCGCCGTGGCTGTGCACGATCGGCTTGGGCAATCCGGTCGTGCCCGAGGAATACAAGACCCACAGCGGATGGGAACTGGGCACTTCCGCGAACTCAAGCTCTGCCTGTTGGTCGTGTCCGGCGCCAGCCTCGGGTTGACCCAGCTCGGACCACCCGAGAACGCGGGCGCGCGAGTTGGCGGGCGCCACCTCGTTCCCGACGTAATCCACCATGACCACGGCCTGCAGGCTCGGCAGTTCCGCCGCGATCGCGCCAACCTCGGGTCGCCGGTCGAACCGCTTGCCGCCGTAGACGTAGCCGTCCACGGCCAGCAGCACCTTGGGCGCGGTCTGGGCGAACCGGTCGATCACGCTGTGCGCGCCGAAGTCGGGTGAGCACGAGGTCCAGATCGCGCCCAGGCTCGCGGTGGCCAGCAGCGCTATCAGGGCCTCGGGTGAGTTCGGCAGGTAGGCCGCGACGCGGTCCCCGAGCCCGACGCCGAGCGACTGCAGCCCCGCCCTGACCCTGGCGACTTCCCGGCTGAGCTCGCCGTAGCTGAGCTGACCCGACCGGCCGGTCTCTGCGCTGTATCGGACCGCTATCCCGTCCGGATCTGACTGGGCCCGCCGCAGTGCGTTCCTGGCGTAATTAAGCGTGCTGCCCTCGAACCAGCGGGCGGCGGGCATCTGGCCCGTGAGCACCGGGCCCGACCCGCGCTCGCCGAGGACATCGAAGAACTCCCAGATGCGGGCCCAGAAATCGGCGGGCTGATCAACCGACCAGTGCCAGAGATCGTGGTACGTGCCGCCCAAAACGTGCCGGCCGTCTGCCAGCCAGCGGATGAACCGGGTGATCTCGGCACGCTCCGTGCTCGCGGGCGAAGGCGTCCAGAGCGTGGCACCGTAGTCGCGCCCGACCGCCGACGTCCGGTCGTCGCCCACGCCTACGCCCTCCAACCCTTCCCCACATCGGCCATCGTTGACCCGACTGTTATATACCAGTATGGGATTCCTGGCAGCCTAGACCTGTTCTCGACCGCATGCCGAGCTAGGCAACCGAATTAGCCTCCGCCTCCATTCACCCAGTGTGACTATGCCACGCAGATCGGGCCAACCCCAGTGACCGGGCGCCTCGACGACGAGTTCACCCGCTTTGTGACCGCGCGGCTCGGCCCGTTGCGCCGGGTGGCCTACCTGCTGTGCCAGGACTGGCAGCGGGCCGATGACCTGGTTCAGATCGCGATCACCCGGCTGTATGTCCGCTGGGACCGGGCTCGGACAATGGAGCATCCCGACGCGTACGCCCGGACGATCCTGGTGCGCGAGTTTCTTGGCGAGCAGCGGTCCGGCTGGGCCAGGCGGGTGGTGCTGGACTCGGCCGTGCCTGACACCGCCGGGCCGGCTCACGACTGCGACACGGCACTGGATATGCGGGCCGCGCTGGCGAGCCTGCCGCCCCGCCAGCGCGCCACGATCGTGCTCCGCTACTACTGCGACCTGAACGTCGAGCAGACCGCGCGGCTGCTTGAGTGCTCGCCCGGCACGGTCAAGAGCCAGACGGCCAAGGCCCTCGACGCTCTGCGTAGCCGGCTGGGCCCGGCTGCGTCGCCCGGCGGCCAACCCGCCTCGCGCTCCGGCAGCCAGCCCGCCTCCCGCTCCGCCTCCCGCTCGGGCGGCCAACCAGCCTCCCGCTCGGGCCCTGAGCCGCCCGCCGCCCGCTCGGGCCCTGAGCCGCCCGCCGCCTTCCCCGGCCGTGACTGGCCCCCCTCCGTCCTTAACCGCGAGGCGCCCGCCGCCGTCCCCCGCCACGGTGGGCCCACCTCATCTCCGGCTGCGAGGTGACCAGCATGGATGAGACCGCACTGCGCGAACTACTGCACGAGATAGCCGCCGACCAAGCCCCGCCGTGCACCGTCGACATCGCGCTAGCCCGCCGAGACGGCCGTCGGCCCGGCCGCCGCCATCATCGTTCCGACCGACGCCGCCGGTCGTGGGTGGCCCCGATCGCCGCGGCGGCGGCCGTCGCGTTGATTGCCGCGCTGTCGCTGGCGGTCGAACTCGGGCACGGGCCGGCCGCGCGCCCAGTCCCGCAACGACCGACCGACCACGCTCGGCCGCTGATGCCGGTGCCGCGCGAGTTCGGCGCGTCGCAACCATTCGTGTCGTTCGGATGGCTGCCGCCTGGGTTCACCGCCAGCGGGCTGGCCGGAATCGGCAACAGCCAGCCGACCGGCACCTCGGTCAGCCTGTCAGCCAGCGCGCCGCCGTCCGATGGCCGGATGCTGACGCTGCAAGTGAATGCGGCGGGCCAATGCTCCGTTACCGGACCTGAGCGAGTCGGGAACTGGGCCGCAATTCGCCGCGCCCGGCGCCGGGGCCGCAAAGTGGCCCTGACACCGTCTCAGGAGTGGACCTATCCGCACGGGCTGAGCTGCGCCGGGCCAATCCTGGAGGCCGCGGCGCCGATCAACGGCGGCCCGGCCTATCGCGGCCCTCAGGGCGAGCTGTACTGGGAGTACGGCCGGGACGCCTGGGCCGAGCTGACGCCAACCTTCACTGCGTCGCTCAGCTACGCGAATGCGCCGGCGGACGTGCACAGCTGGCTTAACTATCCGCCGGCCCCGCCGCTCCCAGGTCGCCAGTCCGGCTCGGCCTTGCGTCAGTCCGAGGCCAGCTACCAGGTGCTGCGGAAGGTCGCCAGCCGGCTCAGGTTCGACCCGGCAGAGATCCACCCGCTGTACGGGTTCGCGCTCTCTGGCCTGCCGGCCAGCTGGGGCGCGGGCTACCCGACCGGCTTGGCCACATTGGACGGCCGCGCGGCCGGAAACGGCTGGCAGGCCGGGCCGGCCGTCGACAACAGCGCGCTGAGCATCTCCGTCTGGCCTGATGCAGGCCAGACGCCGCTGAGCTGCAACTTCGTCGACGGCCAGTCGCAGTACATGACCATCGGCGGGGCCCAGGCCATGCTGCGCACGATCGATCAGTCCTATAAGCACTGGCAGGAACTCTGCATCCCTGACGTGCAGGGCCTGCAGGTACTGGTCGAGCTGGATCTCAACGCGCCGGGCACCAACGACACGCCGCTGCCGGGCGGGCCCGAGGTCAGCAGCATACTGACGATCTTCAGCCACCTGCGACTCCTCGGGCCGGATGTGCATAACTGGACGCGTGAGCCGCTGCGCTGACCCGCCGGCCCACCCGGCTCCCGGCCAGCCCGGCTGGCCGGGAGCCTTTCTTCTCCGCTCTAGGCAACCGATTCCGCGATGCCGAAGATTTAGCTAGTCATGAGGAGCCAGCCAGTCGCGAGCGCGCCGCGGTGAGCGCGTCTCGCGATCAGGAGTTCGCCGACTACGTCACGGCCAGACTGGGCGCGCTGCGGCGGCTCGCCTACCTGCTCTGCCAGGACCGCGACCGGACCGATGACGTGGTCCAGGCGGCCATCACTCGCTTGTACGTGCACTGGGGCCGGGCCCGCGCGGTCGAGCACATCGACGCCTACGCGCGGACCATCCTGGTCCGCGTCTACCTGAGCGAACGGCGGTCGGCCTGGGCGACGAAGGTCGACCTGAGCCGGGACCTGCCGGACAAGGCTGTAGCGGCCGACGACCGGGACGATGCATTGGACATGCGGTCAGCACTCGCGGCGCTGCCGCCTCGGCAGCGGGCCACGCTCGTGCTCCGCTTCTACTGCGACCTGAGCGTGGAGCAGACCGCGACGCACCTCGGCTGCTCGGCCGGCACGGTCAAGAGCCAGACCGCGAAGGGCCTGCAGACGCTGCGCGGACGCCTTCGCCCCGGCGTCGCCGACCCGGCCGATCCGCACGGACCGCCACCCGCGCGACGACCAGTACAGCCGCCGACGGAGGTGCGCAGCAATGGATGAGAACGGCCTGCGAGTCCTGCTCGACCAGGTCTCCGACGACGAGTTGCCGCCGGTCAGGGTCAGCATCGACCTGGCCGCTCGCGCGGGGCGCCGCCGGCTGCGCTGGCGCCACATGTACCTCCCCGGCGCGGCCCCGCTTGCCGCCGCGGCCGCGGTCGCACTCATCGTCGGCCTGCTGAGCGCGACCGGAGCCGGCCTGCACCGCGATACCCCTCCGCGACCCGGCGCCGCCCTGCCGCCCGCGACCGACCGGTTCAGTGTCCTCGAGTCCGACGCCAGCTTCGGCTGGCTGCCGGCCGGGTTCTCGGCCAGCGGTCTGTCGAACCAGGAGTCGCTGAATCCCACGCAACTGACGCTCAGCGCATCCGACGGCAACCGCGCGCTCGACCTCGTGCTCTTTGCGGCCGGGCAATGCAAGTTGCTCAGGAGTGGTCGGTTGGTCAGAACTGCTCGGCTGGGCCCCGGCCTGTCATGCAACGGCCCCAGCTCCGGCTGGCTCGGATTCTTCAGAATCATGGGCCCTGCGGCCGACGTGAACGCGAGCCCGGCCTACTGGGGTCCGGACCGTACCTCGCTGTTGTGGGAGTACGGACAGAACGCGTGGGCTCTACTGACGCCGGAGCCTACCTGCGCCGTTGGCCAGCTCGATTGTCCAGCCGCGCCGACGAGCTGGGTCGGGAGGCTGGCCTCGGGCAAGAGCCCTGGCATTTATCCGTCGGCCGCGACGCAGGCGATCTTGTACCACGTCGCGCAGAGAGTCCGGTACGGACCCAGCTCGCAGGTCCGCTACGGCTTCACCATCAGCGGACTGCCGGCATCTTGGCTCGTGCCCAGGCCGGTGACGATCAACAATGTCGCGTCGCTTGACGGCGTGCTGGCGAACGTCGTCTGGGAGGCAGGTCCGAAAACGGACCCGCCACCGCTGAGCATCAACGTGGAGCCGGCCGGCCTGAGTCGCACCAGCTGCGCGGCCATCCTCAGCAGCACTGTCGGATACCCCTCCCACACCTATAGCCACGTCATGATCGACGGCGTCCGGGCGGTGGTCAGTGTCCAGGGCACCGGCCGGAACGTGGCCAGGCACGTGGAAGCAGAGACCGTGTGCACAGATGTCCACGGCCTGCGGGTCCAGATCAGCCTCGCCCTCAGCACCCAGATCTCGCCATTCACCCCGCTGCCGGGGAGCGGCGGGGTCGGGGACATGCAGACGCTCGTGAGCCACCTGCACCTGCTCGGATCCCATCTAGCCCGCTGGACCACCAGCCCGCCGGGCACGACTCAGTCCTCCAGCTGACCGGACCAGCTGCTGACGGCGCTCAGCGACCGGCCGGCACCCTGGTCAGCCGGTCGATGACCGAGATCACCTGGTCGGTGTCGGACAGGTCGGTCAGCACCACGTCGGCTCCGGCCTCGCGCAGCCCGGCCGCGGTGTCGCGGCCGGTGGCGACCGCGATGCAATGCGCTCCGCCGATGTCGGCCGCCTCCACGTCCCGGCAGGCATCGGCAATATAGACCGTGGCGTCCGGGCCGAACCCGGCGCCGTACTTCTCGGCCGCCCGG
>JASHOL010000197.1 GCA_030041135.1 Streptosporangiaceae bacterium
CGGTCAGCAGCAGCGCGGCGCTGACCCAGTAGGGCGGCAGGCCAGGCCCGCCAGGGCTCAGCAGCAGCAGCGAGCGCGCCGGAAGCTCGGTCGCGGCCAGCCCCGGCTGCTGCACGCCGACCTCGAGCAGGAGCGCTGACGGATGCGCGAGTTGCTGCAGCATCCACGGCAGGAGCAGCACGAGCGGCGCCACCACGACAACGGCCAGGTTGACCAGCCGTGGCCGCGACCTCGGCAGAGCGGCCGCCGCGACCACCGCGCCGACCACCGCCATCGGCCAGAGCACCGGCACGAACGCCGTGCCGACGGTAAGGCATAGTCCGGTCGCCCACGCGGCCCGGCGGGCCTGCCGCGGCGGGGAGGTAAACATTCGCCCGGCCTGATGCCCGATGAGCGGGACGAGCGCGAACGCCACCGCGCTGCCGAGCCGTCCCGCCGCGACCGCGCCGAATGCCACAGGAAGCAGCGCGTAGGACGCCGCGGCCCACACCCGGACGTACGGCGACCTCGTGACCTTGCGTACCGCAAGTAGCGCGGTCAGGCCGGCCAGTGGCACCGCCCCGAGCAGCAGCACGTCGATGGCGAGCCAGACCTTGCCGAGCAGGATCGTGGCGAGCAGTGCCACGAAGCCCGCGTACGGAGGCGCCGCACTGGCCGACCCGACTCCCGACGGGTGGTAGGCCCGCAGCACCTCACCCCAGAGCGTGGACGCGCCCTCCCAGGCGGGCAGCAGCGCGCCGCCGCCAAGCGGGCCGCCGCCGAGCAGCGAGCGCTCGGCCACAGCGGCCACGATGATCAGCCCGATTATCAGCAGCACGCCCGGCCTGGTGATGAACCGCTGCAGAAAGCCGGTGTCGGTCAGCAGTGAGTCGTCATTGTCCGGGTCATCGGTCGCGGAGCGGCCGGCGGCGTGCTCGGCAACCGTCTGCCTCGACATCACGAGCGCGACGAACTCCGCCGCCCGGCGCACCGAATGGCCCGACGGCAGGTCGGCCCTGACCCGGCCGTAGGCCGCGCGACGGCCGCGAGCCCGCCGGCTGCGCGCCGCCGCGAACCTCAGTGGGTGACCAACGACGGCGGCGATCGCAGCCGCCTCGTCCAGCGCGGCCGTGCCGCGCTTGGCCACCATGTAGAACACGGTGCGAAGAAACGAGATCGTCAGGTTGGCCACGAGCGAGGCCACCATGGGCCCAGTGGGCAGGTTGCCCAGCAGCGTCTGCAGGGCATGCCGCCGCTGCAGCAGCCTGGCCCGCCGGCCGACGGAAATCGCCCGCCGTCCCCTCGTGGCGGCCATCACGTGGTAGACGACGGCGTCGGTGATAACGCGGACCCTGAACCCCGCGGCGTGCACGCGCCAGCACAGGTCGATGTCCTCGCCGAACAGCGTCATGCCAGGGTCGAACCCGCCGACCTGATCCCATACGTCGCGCCGGATCAGCATGCCGGCGCTGCTGACGGCGAGAACATCCCGGTCGCCGTCGTGCTGCCCCTGGTCCACTTCGCGCGGCTCGATGCCGGTGATACGACGGCCGACGCTGTCCAGCCCGAGACCGGCCTCCAGGATCACGTCCCGGTCGGTCCAGTCCCTCAGCTTCGGGCCGAGCACTGCTGCCGTCGGCGTCTCCGCCGCACCGCGCAGCAATTGCTCGAGTGCATCCTGGGCAGGCTCGCAGTCATCGTGCAGCAGCCAGATCCACTCGACCTGCTCCGACGACCTGGCCCTACCCTGGCCAACCCCACCCTGGCTAGTGCTACCCTCGCCCGACGGCAGCGGACCGCGCGCGGCCTTGTGCTGCACCGCACGGCGGACCGCGGCCGCGTAGCCAGTGGACCGGTCCATTCCGAACACGGTGCCCGGTCCGAGCTTGCTGGTCAGCACCGTGCCGCTGCGGTCACGGCTGCCCGTGTCGACCGCGACAATGCGCTGCACCGGCCTGCTCTGCTCTTGCAAGGCCTCGATGCCATGCGACAGCCATGCGGCGCCGTCGTGCCCGACGAGGACCGCGGTCACGACGTGCTGAGGACTCAAGGCGTTCGGCGACAACGGATCCGCTTGCTGCTCGGGTTGCTAGTCAGGCCGGACGGCACTAGTGTCCCGTCTTGGCCTGGTGGGGGTACCCGTGAACAATACGCGAATCCGCCCGCGCCGGATGGCCAGTCTGGCGCGCTGCTAACCCTGCCCTGTGCTGCCCAGACTGCCTGCCGGCTGTGCTGGCTAGACCGCCTGCCGGCGGAGCCTGCGCCGCTCGCGCTCGGAAAGCCCGCCCCAGATCCCGAACCGCTCGTCATGCTCGAGCGCATACTCAAGGCACTCGGCTCTGACCTCGCAGCTTCGGCAGACCCGCTTCGCCTCGCGCGTCGAGCCGCCCTTCTCGGGGAAGAACGCCTCCGGATCCGTCTGCGCACACAGCGCCCGATCCTGCCAGCTCTGCTCGGCGGCCTCGTCAGCGCCGATGCCGAGCGCGTCGTGCACCAGCGAGACGATGACGTCTGCCACTGCACACCTCCTGCCCGTGCCTGATCCCCCTTGGTCGCCCCGCCCCAGTACCCGCCGGCGAGAATTACACAGATGAAATTACACGCGCGTGTCTTGCACCTCGTCAAGGGAGATACGTGGTATTGGCCACCCGGTTGCCCTGGGATGAGGTGAAAATCCGGCCGAAGATTTTCCGGGGAACGCCCGCCGCCCGTGGTACTGCGGCCCGCCTGCGCGCAGTTTTCGCAAGGCCTCACCAGGGTGTCCGCCGCGGGGTGGGAGACTGCCAGCATGCGCATCACAGTTCTGGCGGGCGGGGTCGGTGCCGCGAGGTTCCTCCGCGGCCTGCGCGCCGCGGCCCCTGATGCCGACATCACAGTGATCGGCAACACTGGTGACGACTTCACCCCGTTCGGCTTGCCGGTGTGTCCCGACCTCGACACCGTGATGTACACGCTCGGCGGGGGCATCAGCGAAGACCAGGGCTGGGGGCGCGCCGGCGAGAGCTACGCGGTACTCGGCGAGCTCGCCGCCTACGGTGCCGGGCCCGACTGGTTCAGCCTCGGCGACCTTGACAT
>JASHOL010000198.1 GCA_030041135.1 Streptosporangiaceae bacterium
TCGTGGATTGCTGCCGAGGCGCCATCACGCGGCCCTCCTATCCGCCGACAGCTCACTCGTTGTCTCATCGGCTCTGCGTCTGGCCTCGGTCAGTGAGGCCTGCCACGCGGACCGATCCGCCAGGACGTGCATGAGCCGCTGCAACGGCGGCATGTGGTCCGGGTCGGCCGGAGTGACCCGCTGCCAGCGGTAAGTGCCGTCGCTTACTGCTGGGAGGTCGAGCATGGCCATGAGCCAGGCTTTGCGATCGGCGCGGTGATCGTCGAGAGTCTTGCCAGACCACTTGCGGGAAACGAAGACGCGGCGGCCGGCGTAGCCGAGGTTCTCGTGCCGGTGGGCTTTGCCTTTGCAGAGGCCGGGAATGAGGCCGGGTCGGGGGTTGCGGGGCTGGATTCCATAGCGGAGCCAGTTCGCGCACGCCGGGGAGCAGGGCTCGTACTGGAGCGCCTCGGCCAACCGCGCGGCGTGGGCACGCTGAGCGTCGGTCTCGGCGTGGTGGCAGCCGGCGATCTGCTTGGTCGGGTACTTAGTGAGGTAGCGGAAGCACCGGCCGACGTCCTTGCTGCCGGCGAGGACGCCCTGGGCGTTGAACTTGGGACCGAACCGGGCGACGTGCAGCGGCTCGTCGTGCGGGCCGATCGCGTCGAGCGCCGCTTCCCAGGTCGGCAGGATCTCGCCAGTGCCAGGATCCACGTAGCTGCGGGCGCAGACGGTGCACGGGCCATCTTCCTCGGCTTCCATTGCCCAGCTCGCAGGCACCGCGTCTAGGCCGCCCATTCGGGCGTCGCTTTGCGATGGCTTCGCCAGCCTAGACCCGGCACCCATTCGCAAGGATTCGGCGCCGGTGAGGAAGACGGGGGACGAGCAGGCAATGACCAAAGCTGGTGTGGCCAAAGATAGGCTTGCTGCCGTGCCATTGCTCCAAATCGATGAATCGACCGACCTCAGCCTTAACTGGCGCATCGAAGCCCCTAGGGCTCGGGTCTGGGAGTGCATCACCGATGCGGACCTGCTCAGTCAGTGGCTGGGCGAGCTGGTCAGTGGTGCGGTGGGGGTTGAGTCCAACTTCGTCGTCAACCACGGCGACCAGTACTGCTGCCGATCGACCGTGGTGGCCTGGGTCGAGCCATGCAGGCTCGACTTCACCTGGCACTTCCCCGACGAGCCACCCTCGAAGGTCGCGCTTGAACTCAAAGAGTCAGGTGGCATCACCGACCTCCGGCTGAGCCACACTGCGCTTGGTGACCTCGCCGAGTCATACCGGGATGGATGGTGCGTTCACCTGAGCTATCTGGAGGCTGCGGCGCTCGGCACACCGCTGCCGGCCTCGATGTTCTGGCGGCTGCACGGCACTGTGGCGCAACTCAACATGCGCTGAAGCGCTGCCCACATGAGTCGTCAACTCGATGAACACCGGGTGGACGGACATTGGCCAGCGCTCCTGGGCTCAGCGGCGTCGTCAACCAACCGGTGCATGACCCTGCCCGGAGCGCGTGCCACACACGTGCCATACGCCAAGGTGCTCAGCGGTCAGTCACAGTCATTCACGGGTACTCGCCCGCCCTCTACCTGGTACGTGGTTGCCGCAGCTCATCCACCACGCCGCATGACCGACAAACGGGCCACACGCGATAGCGCAACGGTCTCCGCCGGCCTAGTCGATGCGGTCAGAGCGCACCTGGTCCAGCAGCCCGCCGAGCGCTTTCGCGGCGGCCAACGTCCCGCCGACGTGTCGCAGGTCATGAAAGTGCAGTCCGGGGATGCCAGCGCTCTCGGCGGCGGCGCTCCAGATCGGCCGGAAGTTGGACCGCCGCAGAGTTGCTCCCTTCGGGCCGACGAAGACGAGGCCCTGCTCCCCGGCGCTGCGAATCGCTCCAGATGCCAGCGCAGCTCTGGCACCAGCTCGGCCGGGAAGGCGACAGTCCGCCGGCCTGCCTTCGATTTCGGTGTATCGGGCATCAGGCCGCCCCGGTCAAGCTCCGGGGTCGTCGTCTCGATGATGCGGACCACGCACGCGACGAGATCGACGTTCTCGCGGCGGAGCCCGACCAGCTCGCCCCAGCTAAGGCTGCCGAAGGTCGCCAGCAGCACCAGTGCCCGGTAGCGAAGGGGTACCGCATCGGCGACGGCGAATACGACAGGCGGGGAAACGACCTCCCGCTCAGCGGATTCCTCCTTGCCAGCACCGTCGATCCGGCACGGATTGCGTCTGGTGAGACGTCCCCGGACTAGCCCAGCTCGAAGTCCCAGAAGATCAGCATCGGGTCGCCGTTGTAGGCGGCGGCGGCCGCAGCAGGGTACCAGGCGGACAATGCCCAGATGTCTGACGGATGCGCGGGCAGCACCCGCTCGGGCGGCGGCGCGTCGGCCGGGTCCTGGTACGGGACGCCGACTCGCAACGGCCCCGCAGGGGAACACCGCGCCGGCGCAGCGCGCAGCTCTTCGCAGTGGCGGACCTCGAAGCCGAGCGGCAGCGCGGCGGTGAGGTACTCGCTGGTCATCCGGCTGCGGTGCGGCACGTAGCCGTAGCTGCAGTCGGGCATCGCTAGGACCAGCGGATAGTTCATCCGTGAGTCCGCGATCACCAGGTGCCCGCCCGGCCGCAGCACCCGCGCGAATTCGGCCAGCACCGGGGCCAGTTCGGGCACGTGGGTGAGCGCCAGCGAGATCGTCACGAGATCGACCTGTTGGTCCGCGACCGG
>JASHOL010000199.1 GCA_030041135.1 Streptosporangiaceae bacterium
GATCGCGTCGATGACGTGGCGCTGGACGATGGGGTCGATGACGGCATGGTCCTCGAGGATGCCTACCTAGCCGTCATCGGTGATCCGGCCAGCCGGGACGCCCACAACCTCCCGGCCGGCCCACAGCTCATCCCCGAGGTCAGCACCCATGACTAACATCGACAGCGGCCGAGTTGGCCGCCTTCCCTCCCCGGTGGCGCTGCTCGCCAGCCAGCTCGGCTACCAGGCGCGGCTGCTGCTGTCCAGCGGCCGGGCAATCGCGGTCGGCATCGGCCTGCCCGTGATCCTCATGCTGGCGTCCAAGGGCAACGCCAGGGACAGCCACCCCAACGTCGCCGGCTACACCGTGTTCGGGCTCACGATCACCGCGTGGACGACCTACGGCGTGCGCCTGGTGGCCGCGCGCGAGGCGGGGATCCTCAAGCGGTGGCGAGCCACGCCATTGCCCCGGTGGTGCTACTCCCGGGCACTATCACCGCCACGACGCTGGTCGCGGTCCTGGCCGGCGCCGTCACGGTCACGGCCGCGCTGCTGTTCTACGGCAGGCATTTCGACGTGGGCACGGCCGCCGACCTGACCGGCCGCGGGGCCGCCGCCATCCTGATTGCTCTGCTCTTGGCCGGATTCGCGTGGTCCGCCACGGCGACGGCCCTCACCAGCGTCATCCCGACGGTGGAGGCGGCCTTCCCGATCCTGATCCTGACGTACTTCCCGCTGGTCATCGTCTCCGGCGTGCTGTTCGCTATCAGCGAGCCGCACTGGCTCTCCACGTACCTGCCGGCCCAGCCGCTGGTCGATGCCGTCACCAACGCCGTCCGGCAGGCCCCGGGTACCCCGTTCCTGGACTCGCGTGACGTGATCGTGCTGGCGTCCTGGACCGTCGGCGGCATGCTCGCCGCCATCCTCGCGTTCCGCTGGGAGCCGCACCGGCTGGGCCAGCGCCGGGCCGCGCGGCCCCAGGCTGCTCCGGTACCCGCGCGGCCCGGCGCCTAGTCTCCGGCGCGGCGGCGCGACCCTTCCCAAAGGCGCCGCACGCGCCAAGGCTGGTGTATGTCCGCCTGCTCGTGATCCTGCTCTGCGGCTGTCCATTCGTAATCGGCCTGTCCGTAGTGCTCGCCAGGCACCTCGACGCTCAGCGGGTTGTAGAAGCCAGAGCTCCCTTCGCTCATGCGAGTCTCCTGCCACGCGGGCACGTCGGCCCGGAACGACCGCTCGGGCGGCTGCTGCGCGCTGCCCAGGGCTCTGAGGGTGCTCAAGGTTTCATGCCGCGGCACTGACCGCAGCGCGCCCTTGACGGAAAACGCCAGCGCCGGAGTGACGAGCCGGTCCAGGTGGGCCGTCGCGTAGCGAAGGAAGGGTTCGGGTGAGACCCCCGACTTGTCCGCGATGTTGGCCGCGAGCAGCCCGATGCATCCGTCGGCCAGCCGGGCCGCCGAGAGCCGCACCCACGGGTAGGCTGGCCGCTCGTGCAGCTTGCCATCCGGCTGCACGTGCCTCATCAGCGCGAACGCGTACGACCGCGTGAACAGGTGCGACAGCGGTATGTAGTACTCGTAGTAGAGCCGGCTGGCGATGCCAAGCTCCTGCTCTCGCTCAAGCCAGAGCGCCAGATCGCGGATGTTAAGGTCGGGGCCGACCTCGCCCAGTGCCTCGACGGCGTCATCGAGAGCGGCCCTTGATCCGAGGTCGCCATCGCTGAGGTAGGAGACGGTGCGGCCGGCCACCCGGTAGTTCGCGGCCGACATATGGGCGATGGAGTCCCCGGAATAGACGCAGTAGAGCCCGACGATGCAGGACTCCAGAGCGGCCCTGGCCAGCAGCGCCGCGTCCTCGGCCCGCCGTTCGGCGACCGCGCTCCTGGTCAGCCGCTGCAGCCACAGCAGCCTGAGCAGGGCTAGCTGAGCCGCTTCCATGCCAGTCGCGTCATCGCCAGGCCACTGCGTGGAGGTCACGAGCTTGCGGGCCTTATGCCTGACCCGCCGCCGCCGCAGCACGTCCGGGTAGGGCAGTGCGCCCTGCAGGAACTTCCGTGAGGTCGCGAGCGCCGTGTCCATGCCTCCAGCATGCCCGCCCGCCCCTGATAGTTCACCACCTGGTCGGGTAAGCGACTCGCCGAGTGAGCGCCGCGGCTAATCTCGCTGCCTCGGGGAGCGCGGCCGTTCGCTTGGCCCGCTAGGCGGGACGGATGATGTCTGATATGCCATTGGGGGTCTGGCGTCGTTAGCGACTGCGCAGACCGGGCAGTGATAGGAGCGGGCCGGAGGGCCGGCAGGGCCGATGAGCAGGGAGCAGTGCCGATGGCCACATACAGGATGGTGTACGGGGACGACGAGAACGTCGTCACCGAAACCTACGACAACATCGATGAGGTAGAGCGGGAGGACGGCTGGGTCGTGCTGTTCCGCGGCGACGAGGCGGTGCTGCGGGTACAGGAAGCCCACGTGCAAGAGATGGAGCTGATGGGCTAGCAACCGCGGGGGCGACGATGCAAGCGATCATGGTCAGCGAGCCCGGCGGGCCCGATGCGCTGCGGGTCACCGAGACGGAGATCCCGGAGCCGGGCCCCGGCGAGGTCCTCGTCCGCGTGCTCGCCGCGGGGGTCGGACCCTGGGACGCGTCGGTGCGCAGCGGCCGGCTTCCCGTGCCGACGCCGTTCATTCCCGGCGCCGAATTCTCGGGCGAGGTCGTGGGTGACACTGGTGCCGACGCGGCCTTCGAGGACGGCGAGCCGGTCTACGGCTATCCGGCCCTGACGGGCTGCTATGCGCAGTACGTTACGTGCCCCGCCGAGCAGCTAGCGCCAGTCCCCGCGGGGCTGACCCGGAGCGACGCGGCGGCCGTGCCGGTCGATGCGCTGACCGCGCAGCAAGGGCTGGACGACCGACTTCGCGTCGGAGCCGGAGACACGGTGCTGATCACGGCAGCCGCCGGAGGTCTGGGGCACCTGGCCGTCCAGATCGCTCGGCTACGGGGCGCGAACGTCATCGGGACGGCCAGCGCGCAGCATCACGACTTCGTGCACAAGCTCGGCGCGGAACTCGTTTTCGATCACATGCAGCCCGGCTGGCCGGACCAGGTCAGGGCCGAGACCGGCGGCGGCGTCGATCTGGTGCTGGCGTGCGCGGCACCCACTCTGACCGGGGCGGCCCGCGCCGCGCGCGACGGTGCCCTCATCGCGACCCCTGTGCATGCCGACGGCTATCCCGACGGCGACCGACTCCAGTGGCTGCCGTACGACGGCCAGGCGCGCGGCCCTGGCCTGATCGCGCTCGCCCCGTGGTTCGACGACGAGTCACTGCAGGTTCATATCGCCAATCGCTATTACTGGAAGAACGCAGCCGCGGCCCACCGCGAGGTGGAGAAGGGCCACACGCGCGGCAAGCTGTTGCTGATCGTCGACGACGATCTCGCCGCGCAGCTCGGCGTGTGAGGGGCTGACGCGCTCAGCCGGCGCGGCGCGGCCCGCAGAGCCGGCCAGGCCACCCGCGTTGCCCGGCCCCGACGACCAGCAGGTCTTCGGTATCGCAGGCAATATCGACCAGGACCTGGCCCGGCTCGCCCCTGACCACGCGCGGCTGGACCTCGAGGCCGGCGGGCACGCCGCCCCAGGCCACCTCCAGTTCCTCACTCAGCCGCTTGGCGGCGGCTTCGGTCCAAAGTCTGCGCAGGTACAGGGATGGGGTGCACCGGTCGGCGAGATCGCCGCCGGGCGGCACCCAGGCACGAACCGCTATGAGCGGCACATCGTCGCGCCGTGCGACGCTCCCGGCGTTCAGGCCGGCCGCCGGTGCCGTTGCCCGGCCCCGCGCGGCAAGTTAGCGTGGCGTGCGCGGCTTGACCAAGCGGAGAGGAGTTCCAGTTGTCAAAGCAGGCGGTGGGCGGCACGAGGCCAGGAGGCGCGTATTCGGCGGGGATCGTCGCCGAAGGGAGGTTCGTTTACGTGGCCGGTCAGGTCCCGACTCGCGATGGTGTCGTGGTCGGCGAGACCGCCGCGGAGCAGACGATCGTGGCCCTGGAGAACGTGGCCGCCGTGCTCGCGGAGGCCGGTGCCAGTCTGCACGACGTCGTCCGGTGCGGCGTCTATCTCAGCGACATGGCCGACTTCGCCGAGATGAACGCGGCCTATCAGGAGACCTTCCCCGAGCCGCTGCCGGCGAGGACGACGGTCGGTGTCGCGCTGGCCGGTTTCAAGGTCGAGATCGACTGCATCGCGGTTCTCCCCTCTAGCTAGCCGCGTGCTCGGGCCGGGCCGCTGCGCTGGCCGGCGCGACTTGTCACACGGCCGTGGTCCGGCGGGTCTAACAGACAGACCCGCCGGAGGAGGAGCGTGACCGATGGAGGACCAGGACTGGCTCGCGCGGCGCTTCGAGGAGCACCGGATGCGGCTGCGCGCGGTGGCCTACCGGATGCTCGGCTCGCTCAGCGAGGCCGATGACGCGGTCCAGGAGTCCTGGATGCGCCTGAGCGGTGCCGAGGCCCGCGATGTGGAGAACCTGGGCGCCTGGCTCACCACCGTGGTCGCCCGGATCTCGCTGAACATGCTCCGCGCACGTCGCTCGCGCCGCGAGGACCCGCTCGGCCCGCACTTGCCCGAGCCGATCATCGACCGCCCGGACCGCACCGACCCTGAGCACGAGGCGCTGCTGGCAGACTCGGTGGGCCTGGCGCTGCTGGTCGTACTGGACACGCTGGGCCCGGCCGAGCGGCTGGCGTTCGTCCTGCATGACATCTTCGCCGTGCCCTTCGACGAGATAGCACCGATCGTGGACCGCTCGCCTGACGCGGCCCGGCAACTAGCGAGCCGCGCCAGGAGACGGGTTCAGGGCGAGCGGGCCGTTCCCGATGCGGACCTGGCGCGCCAGCGCGAGGTGGTCGACGCGTTCATGGCGGCAGCCCGTGCCGGTGACTTCGACGCCCTTGTCGCCGTCCTCGACCCGGATGTCGTGCTCCGGGCCGACGCCGGAGCGCTGTCACCAGCCTCGCGCGTAATCCGAGGCGCCGCCAACGTTGCCGGCCAGGCGCTTAGCTTCTCCGGCCACGGCCTGCTCAACCAGCCCGCGCTGATCAACGGCGTTCCCGGCGCGGTCACCACCCTCAACGGAGTGCCGATCGCCGTTGGCGCTCTCACGGTCCGGGGCGGCAAGATCGCCGCGATCGACATCCTGGCCGATCCAGAGCGGCTTCGCCAGCTCGACCTCGCCGTTCTCGGTGACTGAGGACTCGCGATGTCCGCAGGCCCGGTGAGGCCCAGGTTTGGCTCGGACGAAAGTGGATATAACCCCCGCCAGAACCCGCCTGACCGCAATGACGTCCGCGCCAGGGCGAGGACGCCGTTTTGTCAGGGGGGTCGCCTAGGCTGAACCGTGTTCCAGCGACCGACGTAGTATGAGTGTCACGGCCGCTCCTCAGGAGCGGCTTACAACATGGACGGCTGCTTTCCGGTCGCCCCGCACCGACCCGCGGCGGGCATATGCCCGCCGGCCCGGACCTGGAGGGGCCCTTTATGGCCGTTATCAACGCTTTCCCGCAGGATGCCGTTGATCGGGCCGAACCTTTGACAGTTGATGCAGCCTATGCCCATTCCTGCAGCGTGGCGCTGGAAGACTCGGCGCCCGGCACTGTCGGCCTTGAGATCGAAAGCCACCTCGTCGACCTCGACTCGGTCGCCGACCCGGTGGCCTGGGCCCGGGTTGAGGCGGTAACGCCGGTCATCGGGGCGGCGGCGGGCCATAGCTCGGTCACGGTCGAACCCGGCGGTCAAATCGAGCTGTCGGGTCCGCCTGAGCCAGACATCGTGACCGCGATCACCGCCTTGCGCCATCAGACCATGGGGGTCCGGCTGGCCCTGGCCGACCGCCGGCTCGGGCTGGCGTTTGCCGGCGCCGACCCGGCCAGGCCATCACGCCGCGTGAACCCGCGGCCGCGCTACCGTGCGATGGAGCAGCACTTCGGCGCGACCGGCCGGGCGGCGGCCGGCCAGGTGATGATGAATTCCACCGCGGCCCTGCAGGTCAACCTCCAGGCTGGGCCCAAGCGCGAGTGGGCGGAGCGGGTTGCGCGAGCCTACCGCCTGGGGCCGACGCTGGTGGCGATCGCCGCTAGCTCGCCGTGGCTGCACGGCCGCGACACGGGCTGGAAGTCGGCGAGGCAACGAGCCTGGAGCGGGCTGGATGCGCGGGCGTGCGGGCCGGTGCCAGGCTGCTTTGCGCCGACTCCGGCCGGCGATGCCGAGCTCGATCCGGCCACGGCCTGGGCCAAGTACGCGATGTCAGCGCCGGTCGCGTTCGTCGCGGCTGGCCAGGATATCTGCGCGGTCGGCAGGCCGGTGTCCTTCGAGCAGTGGGCGAGCGGTGCCATCAGGCTAGGGAACAGGGCGCCCACGGCCGCCGACCTGCGAACTCACCTGACAACACTGTTCCCCCCGGTCCGGCTGCGCGGCTACCTCGAGCTGCGCTACCTCGACATGACGGCGCCGCGATGGTGGCCCGCGATCGCGGCCGTGACGTCGACGCTGATGGACGACCCGGTCGCGGCTGACCTGGCGACCGAGGCAACGGAAAGTACCGGCCTGCTGTGGCTCGAGGCGGCCCGTGACGGGCTGGGCGACGCGAAGCTCGCCGTCTCGGCTCGCCGGTGCCTGGCGATCGCGGCCGGGCGGGTTCCCGCGCAGCTCGGCCCCGCGGTGGGTGACCTCGCCGAGTTGGTCGACTCGGGCCGGTGTCCGGGCGATCTGCTGGCCGAGCGCGCAGAAAAGATCGGGCCACTCGCGGCACTCAAGGAGATGGCATATGCATGACTTGGTAGTACGCGACCTGGAGCTGGCCCGGAACCGCACGCTCGGCCTGACCGACCTGGACGAGCCGACTCTGCTGGCGCAGCACGACCCTCTGATGAGCCCGCTGGTCTGGGATCTCGCCCACGTCGGCCAGCAGGAGGAGCTGTGGCTGCTGCGTGGCGGCGACGCTGGCCGGCCGGGAATGCTGCCGCCCGATGTGGACGCGCTCTACGACGCGTTCAAGCACCCTCGCGCGGAGCGCCCGGCGCTGCCGCTGCTGCCTCCGGTAGAGGCGCGCGCGTACGACCACGAGGTCCGCGGGCGCGTGCTCGACCTCATTGAGCGCACTCCTGCCGACGACCTGTTCACTGCGGGCATGGTCGTCCAGCACGAGGAGCAGCACGACGAGACGATGCTGGCCACCCTCCAACTGCGGCAGGGTCCGCCGGTGCTGCTGGAACGGCGCACTCTGCCGCCAGGTCGCCGCGTCGAGCCGGATCGAGCGCTGGTGCCCGGCGGGCCGTTCACGCTCGGCGTCGACGCGACGACCGAGCCGTTCTCGCTCGACAACGAACGGCCAGCGCACACGCTCGATGTCGGGCCGTTCTGGATCGGCCGGGTCCCGGTCAGCAACGGGCAGTGGCTTGAGTTCATGGCTGACGGCGGCTACCGGCGGCCTGAACTCTGGTCGTCGCGCGGCTGGACGCACCGCACGCAGGCCGGCCTCGAGCGGCCGCTGTTCTGGACCGGCCACGGTACCCGGCGCCGTTTCGGGCACGAGGAAGAGGTGCCGCCCGATGAGGCGGTGCAGCACGTCTGCTACTTCGAGGCCGAGGCGTTTGCCCGCTGGTCTGGCGGTCGGCTGCCGACCGAAGCCGAATGGGAGAAGGCGTGCGCCTGGGATCCGGTCAGGCGAGCCAGGCGGACCTGGCCGTGGGGGTCAGAGCCGCCAGGTCCTGAGCGGGCGAACCTCGGCGGCGTCGGGCTGCGCCCGGCGCCTGCTGGCGCGTTCCCGGCCAGCGCATCGGCCTACGGTGTCGAGCAGATGATCGGCGACGTGTGGGAGTGGACCTCGTCGGACTTCGCGCCCTGGCCCGGATTCACGCCGATGATCTACCGCGACTACAGCCAGCCGTTCTTCGGTGGTGACTACAAGGTACTGCGCGGCGGGTCCTGGGCGGTCGCCCCGTCCACGATCCGGCCTTCGTTCCGCAACTGGGACTTCCCGATCCGGCGACAGATCTTCACCGGCGTGCGGCTGGCCTGGGATGCCTGATCGCGACGCCACGGCTAGATGCGGGCCGCGCGGTCCGCTGACCGTCAACGATCTGGAGGCGTGACCGAATGCCAGCACAAGACCGCGTCCAGGCGCATCCGGACAGCTACCTGGAGGAGTTGCGCGCGGATGTCCGGGGGGGACTGACCGCGAACCCGAAGACGATCCCGCCCAAGTACTTCTACGACGAGCGCGGCAGCGAATTGTTCGATGAGATCACCCGGCTGCCTGAGTACTACCCGACCCGGGCCGAGACGGCGATCCTGCGTCAGCGGGCCGCGGAGATCGCGGAACTGTCGCGGTGCGAGTCGCTGGTCGAGCTGGGCAGTGGGACCTCGGCTAAGACCGGCATCCTGCTGCGTGCGCTCACGCGCAGCGGCACACTGCGTGAGTTCATGCCATTCGACGTCGACCCGGCCGTGCTGTCGGATGCCACGCAGATGCTGGCAGCGCAGTATCCGGGGCTGCGGATCGTGCCGTTCACCGGCGACTTCGAGCGCGACCTCGCCGCGATCCCTGACCGGGCCGGGCGCAGGATGATTGCGTTTCTCGGCTCGACCATCGGCAACCTCGAGCCCGCGGCGCGGGCGAGCCTGTACGGTCAGGTAGCCGCGGCGTTGCGGCCAGGGGATACCTTCCTGCTGGGCACCGACCTCGTGAAGGATGCCGGCCGGCTGCGGCGTGCCTACAACGACTCGGCCGGAGTCACTGCTGAGTTCAACCGGAATGTCTTGCGGGTGATCAACCGCGAACTCGACGCCGACTTCGACGTCGAGGAGTTCGAGCACGTCGCGATCTGGGACGCTGCGCACGAGTGGATAGAGATGCGGCTGCGCTCTTGCCGCGAGCAGCGCGTCACGATCGCCGACCTAGCGCTGACCGTCAGGTTTGCCGCAGGCGAAGAGATGCGCACCGAGATCTCGGCGAAGTTCCGCAAGGACGGCATCAAGACCGAACTCGCCGCCGCCGGGTTCCGGACGCTGGAGTTCTGGACTGACCCCGACGGCGACTTTGGCCTGACGCTCGCGGAATTGCTGCAGCCTGGCCGGGCTAGGCGGCGAGTCCTGCCTCACTTCGGCGAAGCCGGCTGATACTCGGCTCCTCGGCCTCCTCGGGCTGGCCGGCCAGCCTTCGCCTGAGCTTCATCCGGCCGCGGTGCAGGCGCGACGTCACGGTCCCGAGCGGGATGCCCAGCCGTTCGGCGATCTCGTGATAGGGATAACCCTCTACGTCGGCCATGTACACCACGGTGCGGAAGTCCGCCGGCAGTTCCTTGAGCGCCCGCATAACCTCGGAGTCCGGCATCTGCTCGAGCGCCTCTGCCTCCGCGG
Source organism: Streptosporangiaceae bacterium (assembly GCA_030041135.1). Classification (GTDB taxonomy): domain Bacteria; phylum Actinomycetota; class Actinomycetes; order Streptosporangiales; family Streptosporangiaceae; genus JAJYUU01. The sequence goes on from JASHOL010000199.1 coordinate 9,383, forward strand.
ACCTGGCGACCTGGTCACCGGGGCTCGCCGGCACCGGCACGTCCTGCATGTTCCCGTACAGGGACTCTTGCGGCTCATGCTGCCGCTTCCTGAACCCGCTCGTCCCGGTGTTCGCCATGATCCGGTGGAGCCAGGCACGCAGGTTGGTGCCTGGGGTGAATTGGTGAAATGAACGATATGCCTTGGCCATGGTTTCCTGGACCAGATCCTCGGCGTCGCTTGGGTTGCGCGTGATGCGCAGCGCCGTCGGATACAGCTGCCGCTGGAACGGAATCACGTCACGCTCGAATCGCGCCTCCCGCTCGGCGGCAGTCTCCGCCATCGTCGTGTTCACGTGACCTCCTTTGTCGTCCCCCAGGCGCATTGCCGCTCAGGCGATACCAGCGGCCGGACATCCGGTCCTGCGCAAGCTGGCTGGGCCGATGAGGCTCGCTGCGCGCGGATGTCGCGCAATCGATTGTGAGCAGCGACCGCGACAAGCTACTGGAGGGTAACCTGACTCACGGGTAACCTCCGGATGCGAGGGCCTATTCCCGTGCCGGTCTCCTGCCGGAGGGCCCGATCGGCGCCAGCAGCCGCCCAAATCATGACAACCTAGCTTGCTGCTGGTACGAAAGTGGTCATAACTTCCGTCAACAGCGACCCAAACCGAAAGGATGTCCGGTTAGACGGCGGCTTCGGCTGGGCTAACCGCCGTTTTCACCGAAGTGCGGGTATTTCGCACCTGGCAAGACCCGCCCGAATGGGGACGGCGGCTCTGGCGGACAATGGAGTGGTTCCGGCCGCGGGACGTCGGGCGAGTGGTTGCCGGGGAGCCCGGGTGCTGCGCGATCTCCTGACGGCGGCCGGGAGGCAGCGGTCCGTACCGCGCACCGAGCGGGCAGAACCGGGTGATCACCGCGCTGTCGGAGCGCCCGGACGGGGGCAGTTTGGTTGCGGTCTCCAGTGCGGGTGATGGCTGGCGACCGTGGCCCGTCGCTCGGCGGCGGGAAGCGATGCAAGACGGGGGACTTGCGATGAGCAGTGGCTTCTTCGGCCCGGAGGGTTTCGGCTCGAGCCCGTTTGACGAGTTCCTGGCCCGCATCTACGGTGCGGGCAGCGGGCCGCCGCGACCCGGCAACCGTGTCGACATTACGCGGCTGCTGAGCGGTCCCGCGCGCGAGCTGCTCGGCGCGGCGGCGGCCAAGGCGGCGGAGAGTGGCGAGGCGAACCTGGACACCGAGCACCTGCTCTGGGCGGCGGCCAAGCTGGAGCCGACGCGCCAGTTGCTGGCCAGGGCGGGCGCCGACCCGGACGCCCTGGTACGCAGCGTCGACGAGCACCCGGGCACCGGCGCACGAACCGACGTGTCGCCCCATCTGACTCCCGGCGCGAAGCGGGCGCTGCTGGAGGCGCACCAGATCTCACGGGCCGTCGGCAGCACCTACATCGGGCCTGAGCACATCCTGCTCGCCATGGCCGTCAACCCCGAATCGCACGCCGGCCGGATGCTGTCGGCCGCGCACGTCACCCCGGAGGCGCTCCGGTCCGCCCTGGCTAGCTACGGGGCGCCGCCGGGCCAGGGCGGTCCGCCCGGATCCGCCGCCCGGTCCGCGACCCCGACCCTGGACGAGTTCGGCCGAGACCTTACCGCCCTGGCGCGCGAGGGCCGGGTAGACCCGGTGATCGGCCGCGACGGCGAAATCGAGCAGACGATCGAGGTCCTGTCGCGGCGCAGCAAGAACAATCCGGTACTGATCGGGGAGGCGGGCGTGGGCAAGACTGCCATCGTCGAGGGCATAGCCCAGCGCGTCGTCACCGGGGACGTGCCGAAGACGCTGGAGGGAAAGCGCGTAGTGCAGCTCGAGCTGTCGGGCGTGGTCGCCGGAACGCGCTACCGCGGCGACTTCGAGGAGCGCGTCAAGAAGATCATCGACGAGATTCGCGAGCACAGCGACCAGTTGATCATCTTCATCGACGAGCTGCACACGCTGGTCGGCGCCGGAGCTGGCGCCGAAGGCGGGATGGATGCAGGCAACATGTTCAAGCCCGCGCTGGCCAGGGGTGAGCTGCACGTCATCGGGGCCACGACGCTCGACGAGTACCGCAAGAACATCGAGAGGGACGCCGCCCTAGCCCGGCGTTTCCAGCCGATCCTCGTGCCCGAGCCCACGGTCGACGACGCGCTGGCCATCCTGCGCGGGCTGCGCGACCGGTACGAGGCGCACCATCAGGTCCGCTACTCCGAGGAAGCGCTGGTGGCCGCCGTCGAGCTGTCGGACCGCTATATCTCCGACCGGTTCCT